>NZ_JBITZP010000015.1:0-149995 GCF_044546945.1 Kitasatospora sp. NPDC053057
CCATCCGCATAACGCATACCAACGGCATAGCGCGCAGATGACCGTCAGTCAGCTACACAAACAGGCCAATCACCTTGAAGCGCCGAGGTCAGTAGGTGGGCGATTGGAGACCGCAGAGAAGGAGATGTTCGCGTTAGGTGGACTGTGCGGGTTCGCAGCCACCGGTAGATTGGCATGCTCCCGATCAGATCTTCCAGTCGTTCCTGTCTGCCGTCAGCGATCCGGGATCACGTCCTCCCCAGCATTGAGAGGCTGTGGTCATGTCGCCGGCACCGGCCCCTGTCCTGAGTGGCTGCAGTTGGCAGGAATAAGTCCCCGGGTTGACCACGACACGAGCGTGGTGAGGTCATGGTCAGGGCTTTCGGCGTGATCTCATCGAATCTTTCTGGGGTGGATTCGACCCCACTTGACCACCGATCCCATCTGGCTCCGGTTAGTTGGCGCTGTCGTCAAGACGTTCGTTGAGTGAGCGTCAGCCGCCTATCACAACATGACGGCCCAACCAAACCGGCGATTTTCCGGATGCTGATCCTGCTCGCCAGCTGTGTCCGCGCGTGATTCTGCGGCACGGGTGGTGAGGGATCCGCATGGCCGCCCCAGGCGGCGTTGACCCCGGAGAGAAGATGCGAAACAAGTCGGAGCGCGCCGTCGAGGCCGCATTCATGACCGTCCAGGATGCGGCGAAGTACCTGGGAATCTCGGTCAATACCCTGTACGTCTGGCGTCATCGGCGGCAAGGGCCGCCCAGCTTTCGGATGGGGCCCGGTGGGCGAGTGATGTATCGCCGGGAGCTTCTTGATGCCTGGTTGGCAGGACAGGAGAAGGCAGACTCCCGGTCGAACCCGGCCCTCAACCCGCTGAACACAGCGCCCCGCTCTCGTGGACCTGCGTGATCGGCGACCTGACGGGAACTCAGAAATTCGACCTGTGGGATCGGGAAGTTCCTGCGGCCGATAGTCGTCTGTGTCCATACCGATCAAATGGTGGCCGCGTTCGGAGAGCGCGGAACAGCGAGGGGAACACGAGTGGCGGGCTACATCGAGGACCGGTGGCTGAAGAAGCGGCCCAGCAAGGAGACGGGCAAGCGTGAGCGCACCGAACTCTGGGGGAAGCGCACTCGCTACCGGGTGAAGGGGATCCCAGGCGTTCAGGATCGCTCATTCGACACGGTCGCGGATGCCAAGGCATGGCTCGCCGAAGCTCAAACCGACTCGCGCCGGGGCGAGTTCGTAGACGCCCGCGACGGTGAGATCACCTTCCGTGAGTATGTCGAGAAGCACTGGTGGCCGTCGCAGGTCCACCCGGCGCAGACGTTGGAGAGCATGCGCTATCGGATCTGGGGACAGCTGTTGCCGCACCTCGGTGAAACCGAGCTGCGGGATATCGGCACTGCCGAACTCCGAAAGTGGTCCGCCGATGTGCAGCGCACGGTCGGAGCCGGCACGGCACACGTCGCCTGGATCTACCTGAAGGCGATTATGCAGGCTGCGGTTGAGGACAAGCGACTCTTTCGTAACCCCTGCAAGGGCAACAGCAGCATCAAGCCGCCGAAGAAGCCGGAGCGGAAGGCGCGGTCATGGGATCAGCCGCGTGTGGATGCTGTACGTCGGGGGCTCTCCGACCGCTATCAGATCGCGCTCGACCTGGGTGTTGGGTGTGGGCTGCGTCAGGGTGAGGCGTTCGCGTTCAGCCCGGAGGACGTCCGGGGCGACTCGATACACATCGAACGACAGATCCTGCGGCACCGGTCGCAGCTCTACTTCGGCCCGCCGAAGGGCGGCAAGGAGCGCGATGTGCCGCTGACAGCTGCTCTTGCCAAGCGGTTGCAGGCGCATCAGGAGCGGCTGAAGCCCGTCCTCGTGACCTTGCCATGGCTTGACCCAGAGGAGCCGGACCTCCCCCGCGAGAAGCGGCGCATGGTGACCGTCCCGCTGCTGGTCACCACGACGCGACACGGGGCGATCAACCGCACCACCTGGAACACGAAGACCTGGAAGCCGGCGCTCGCCGTGGCAGGGGTGATCCCGCCCCTCCCGAAGCGGAACCCCGGGGAGAAGGCAACCCGGGTCTGGGAGCCGAGCCGGGAACACGGCTTCCATGTGCTGAGGCATACGTACGCCTCGGTGATGCTCGAGGCGGGCGAGTCGATCGTCTCGCTGGCGAACTGGCTCGGACACTCCGACCCGGCCTTCACGCTGCGCACCTACACCCACTTCATGCCCCAGGCCGGAGCTCGGGGACTCTCCGCCATCGAGGCATGGTTCACCGCCGTCGACTGAAAGTCCCCGAGAAGTCCCCGGGGGCGAGAAAAGCCGAAAAGATCATGCAAACACGCAGGTCAAGACATGATCGACACTGGAAGGGCCTGAACCCGGCGTACAGGCCGACTCTTCCGTCGCCCTGCAGGTCAGATTGCGACAAGCGGTCTGACCTGCAGGTTCAGTTTCCTCAGGATTGAACCGCGCATCGCCAAGGAGTTCGCGGACCTTGCGGTGCTGCAGTCCCCCGAGACCGCACGTCGCTTCCGCGAGGAGATCCTCGTCGGGCTCGATGCCGCCAACACCGAGGCGCTGGCTCGAATCCGGAACAACTGGCGGCTGAGCGAGCATCCAGAGGGCAACGAGCCGTTCGCACGCCCGACCTTGATCCTGACCGGCCGCCAGGACGAATTCTTCGGCTACCTCGACCAGTTCGCGCTGCTCGCACACTATCCGCGGGCCAGCTTCGCGGTGCTCGACGTCGCCGGCCACAACCTGCAGATCGAGCAGCCGCACCTGTTCAACACGCTGATGCTCGAATGGCTCGACCGCGTGGAAGCCGAGTCCTGACCGCGACTGCGCGACGGGCTTCACGACCCAGAACCTACCGCGCCCCACCAGCACCAGCACACGCCCTGCCAAGACCACAGGTCACAACACCCCTGTGGCGTAGTAACGGTAGTAACATCGGGGGTCAACTACAGCAGCTGATCGTCGATGGCATGACTGAGGTGTCCTCCGACCGACCGCACAACCGCCTTTTCGTCTGTCACGGCATCCTGGGACTCGGCGGCAACTTGGCGTGGTTCACGGCTCGCGCGTCGGTCGGCTGATCAACACCTCGGGCCCTGACACGTCGGCGATGCCGCCATCAATGAGGAGGCCGCCCCATGGAACCCGTCACGTTGATCACAGGTGGTTCGAGCGGAATCGGTGCGGCCGCTGCCCGTGCCCTGCTCAAGCAAGGTCACTTCGTGGCGATTACCGGCCGCGATGCCGATCGGCTGGCCGCATTCGCTGCCTCAGCCGGAGCGGGGGAGCGGCTGTTGACCATTAGCGGCGACGCCAGTGACGAGAACCACGTCGCCTCCGCTGTGAGTCATGTCGCGGGCGTCTGGGGCCGGTTGGACACGGTGATCGCCAACGCCGGGTTCTCCCTGCCCGGCACCCTGGAGGACCACGACCCTCAGGCGATGCGTGCCATGGTTCTCACCAACGTCCTCGGCCCGGCTCTGCTGGTGCGTGAGGCACTGCCGCACCTCAGGGAGTCCAAGGGCCGGATCGTGATCGTCGGTTCGGTCGCGGGAACCAGGAACACGCCCGGCAACCTGTACTCCGTCACCAAGTGGGCCACGCACGCCCTGGTCGAGAACGTCCGGCAATTGGTGGCCAAAGACAGCGTCGGCGTCACCCTCGTTGCCCCGGGAGTGGTGGACACCCCGTTCTGGGACGAGCGTGGCGGCTGCCCCGAGGCAGCACCGGCACTGACCGCCGAACAGGTCGCCGAAACGATCCTCTTCGCCATCAATCAACCTGGAGGCGTGGACATCAACCACCTCATCGTGCGGCCTGTCGGCCAGGTCAACTGATCTCGTTCGGCGGTCACCGGTTCGCGGCGCAGTTCGCCGCGGCCTTTGACGTAGGGGGCCTGGTAGGCCGTTTCGTGGACCACGTGCACCTCCGGCCGCCCGGGAAGCCGTGCCCGTAGAGCGTGGTAGGCCCCTGAGCCGTCCGGTCCTTGCGGATCTCGAAGTCCAATGCATCCCCCGAACTGGGGTGTTGCAACGACTCCTAGAACCCAAGCACGGGCCGGAGGGCCTTCGTGCGTCGATGGGCCTCGACGGCCCGGTTCAGGCGGGGCGGGAGCCGACGGCGTCGCGGATCTGTTCGCCGAGGCCGCCGTTGACGCGGGCGCAGTTGGCGCAGCAGAAGAACATTCCGGCCACCTCGACGCCGTGGCCGACGATGCGGACGTTGCACTGTTCGCAGCGGGGGGCGAGCTTCTCCATCGCGCACTCGAAGCTGTCGAAGGTGTAGGTGTTGCCGGTGACCGTCTTGATCTCGAAGGCGAGCCAGTAGTCGTTGCCGCAGGTGACGCAGATGGCCATGGCGGCCGTCTCCTTCCGGTGGGGCCGGCCCTGGCGGGGCGGCTCCCTTCCAGTGTCGAAGGGTCGGTCGGCGGCGGCCACCCGGCGGGACCGTCAGGCGGAGCGGGCGGAGAGCTCCTCCAGGGCCCGGACGGCGCGGTCGGCGTCGTCGGCGGCGACGAACAGGTGGTCGTGGTGGAAGCCGGCCACCACGTTGCAGCTGATCCCGTCCTCGGCGAGCCGCCCGGCCACGGCCGCGGTCAGTCCGACGGCCTCCAGCGCGGAGTGGATCTGCAGGGTGATCCAGGCCGCCACGTACTCGTAGCGCAGCCCGAGGGCGTCCGCCTCCTCCTGGGCGACCACCACCGTCACCCCCTCGGGTTCGGCGACGGTCACCACCGGCCGCATCCCGGCGGGCACCTTCGCGGGGAGGGTGCAGTAGACGTACCGCCCCGGGTTGAGCTGCGGGCGCATCCCGCGCAGCAGGGTCGCAAGGTCTCGTTCACCGGCCATGCCCGTCACCGTATCCGCTTGCCCGCGGCAGCGCCGCCCGGTGAAGCCGTGTCGGAATCCGTTGACGAACGACAGTCACCGATATATCGTCGAACTATCGAGACAGTGACTCGACTGGCTCGGATAACCAGATGGAAGCTCAAGGAGGTGGGCGCCATGCGCTCAGGAATGCGATTTCGAGGAGAGGGCCCGCGCGGCGGCGGACGGCGCCGCGGGCCGGGCCCGGAGTTCCGGGGGATGCCCGGGGAGGGCTTCGAGGGGCGGCCGGCCTTCGGTGGCTTCGGCCCGCCGTTCGGCGGCGGCGGCCCCGGCCGGCCGATGGGCGGGCCGTTCGGGCACGGCTTCGGCGGGCACGGCGGCCGGCGCGGCGGCCCGCACGGGCGGCGCGGCGGCCGGGCCCGGCGCGGTGACGTCCGGGCCTCGCTGCTGGCACTGCTCCAGGAGCGGCCGATGCACGGCTACGAGATGATCGCCGAGATCACCGAGCGGACCAACGGGGCCTGGCGGCCCAGCCCGGGCTCGATCTACCCCAACCTCCAACTGCTGGAGGAGGAGGGCCTGATCACCGCGGAGGAGGTCGGCGGCAAGCGGCTGGTCTCGCTCACCGAGGCGGGCCGGGCCGTGGCCGAGGCAGGGCCCGCGGAGCCGTGGGCCGAGGCCGGCCGGGAGGTCGACTGGGAGGCCGTCCAGGAGGTCGGCCAGGCGCTCGCCGCGGTCGAGCAGGCGGTCCAGCAGGTGATGCGGACGGGCACCGAGGCACAGCGCGCCAAGGGCCTGGCGGTGCTGACCGAGGCCCGCAAGAAGCTGTACCTCATCCTCGCCGAGGATGACTGACCGGCACGGGGGGCCGGGTTCGCCGGTGAGCCGACGGGCAGGGCGGTGCGGCTGCTCAGGGGCGGACCGCGAACAGGGCCGCGCAGGCGAGCAGCAGCACCGCCCAGCCGAACCAGAGCCAGCCGTCCGGACCGATCGTCACGGAGTAGAGGGAGACGACCAGCAGCAGCACCCCCGTCACCCCGGCGACCTGCCGGTTGTGGTGGGCGGCCGCCTGCGCGCGGCTCCTGCGGTGCCGTACCGGGTGCCGAACCGTCCTGGCCATGCCGACCTCCCGGGGAGGCGAAGGGGGAACGGGCGGGCGGACCGTCAGCCGGAGGCCGCCTCGTCGTACTCGTAGCGCCAGAACCAGCTGAGCCCCCGCACCTGCTTGCTCCGGACGTACACCAGTGTGCGCGCGGGGGAGTCGCCGTGCGCGGGGACCGGGACCTTGTACTTCTTGGGCACGCCGAGCATCGGCCCCAGCGGGATCGGGAGGATCTTCCCGTCCAGGGGGCCGCCGACGAATTCGGTGTCCGCGCTCTTCACCCCTCCAGGGTCTCACCTCCACGCGCTGGCCACGCCGGGAGCACCCCGCGGCGCAGGCCCGGTGAGGACGGGGTGCCCGGAGTGTGACCGGAGAGGCACCGCCCCCGGTCATCGGGAGGCCCCGCGCACCCTTATCCTTCCTGTACGCCCTCGGGTTCCACCCCGGGTCAGCGGGCCCCGTACGGGCCGGGCGAGGCGCGAGTCAGCGTGCCCTCCGGCCGTCACCGGCGCGGACAGCGTGCTGCCGCGACAGGCGTACCGAGACCCGGGCGTCGGCCGTCCGGTGACCCCGGGCCGCGGTCGGCAGGGCGCGGACAGCAGGGCCGAGCACTGCCCCGGGAAGCAGCGGGGGGCGCTGTGCGTTGCGTCGGAGTGGTACGTCGAACGCTGTGTCGCACCAGGCACGGCAGTTGCGCGGAAGGGGCCCGATGGAAGCCGGCAGCAGGTGGACGACCTGGTGGCAGAAGCGTGACCGACAGCGGGCCCGCCCCGACGGTACGGATCCGGCCGCCGGACTGGATCAGCTGCTCGGCGCCGTGCGCGCCGGATTCCCCCTCGCGCCCGCCGCCCACCCGGCCGGCTACCGGTGCTCCTGCGACCGGGTGGCCTGTCCGGCCCCGGCCCAGCACCCGGTCTCCTTCGCCTGGCAGACCCAGGCCACCACCGATCCCGAGCAGCTCTCCCGCTGGCTCTCCCGCGACCCCCAGGCCAACTTCGTCACCGCTACCGGGCGGGTGCACGACGTGCTGGACGTCCCGGCCGAGGCCGGTCGGCTGGCACTTGAGCGGCTGACCGCGCTGGGCGTCCAGGGCCCGGTCGCCGCCGTCGGCGAGGACCGCTACCTGTTCTTCACCGCCACCCGCGGCACCCCGCAGGACGAGGACGAGTGGTGGGACAGCGCGCTCGACTCGACCCCGGACACCATGTCCGAGCACCCCGGCCTGCGCTGGCACTGCCGCGGCTCGTACACCCTGCTCCCGCCGGCCGCGCTGCCGGACGGCTCCCGGGTGCGGTGGCTGCGCGGGCCCGAACTGCCGCTGCCGGACCCGCTGCGGGTGCTGGACGTGCTCACGGACGCCTGTACCGAGGTGGGCGCCGTCGCCGAGGAGCAGTGGCTGATCGGCTAGGACGCCCACCGGAGAGGGTCACGGCACGGATTGCGGCAGGGCTTACGGCAGGGTGAGGATCTCCGCGCCGTCCGCCGTGACCACCAGGGTGTGCTCGAACTGGGCGGTGCGCTTGCGGTCCTTGGTGACGACCGTCCAGCCGTCCGGCCAGATCTCGTAGTCGTAGGTGCCCAGGGTGAGCATCGGCTCGATGGTGAAGGTCATGCCGGGCTTGATGACCTCGGTGGCCCGCTCGCTGTCGTAGTGAGGGATGATCAGGCCGGAGTGGAACGACGTGTTGATGCCGTGTCCGGTGAAGTCCCGCACCACGCCGTAGTCGAAGCGCTTGGCGTAGGACTCGATGACCCGTCCGATGACGTTGATCTGACGGCCCGGCTTGACCGCCTTGATCGCCCGGTTGAGGGACTCGCGGGTGCGCTCGACCAGCAGCCGGGACTCCTCGTCCACGTCGCCGACCAGGTAGGTGGCGTTGAGGTCGCCGTGCACCCCGTGGATGTACGCGGTGGCGTCGATGTTGACGATGTCGCCGTCCTGCAGCACCGTCGAGTCCGGGATGCCGTGGCAGATCACCTCGTTGATGGAGGTGCAGACGGACTTGGGGAAGCCGCGGTAGCCCAGGTCGGAGGGGTAGGCGCCGTGGTCGCACATGTACGCGTGGGCGACGGCGTCCAGCGCGTCCGTGGTGACGCCGGGGGCGATCAGCTTCGCCGCCTCCTCCATCGCCCGGGCGGCGATCCCGCCCGCGATCCGCATCTTCTCGATCGTCTCGGCGGTCTGCACCTCCGGCCCGGTGTACGGCGTCGGCGCGGGCTTGCCGACGTACTCGGGGCGCGCGATGTTCGCCGGGACCTTGCGGGTGGGGGACTGGATGCCGGGTACGAGAGCCATGGCGGCGAGTCTAGCCGCCGGTCCCCGCCCTCCCCGGGTGGTGTGCGGACCGGCCCGCCCCGGGGAATGATCGGTACCGACCCCTATCTCTGGACGGGAGAGCGTCATGCCCCTCGGATTCCACCGCAAGCCGACCGGCCAGCCGGGCGAGTGGTTCTACTGCATCAAGCACGGCAAGGTCGAGGAGGGCCCCGAGTGCCCCGCCAAGGACCGCCTCGGCCCCTACACCACCCCCGACGAGGCCGCCCACGCCCTGCAGATCGCGGACGAACGCAACCGCGAGTGGCAGAACGACCCCCGCTGGACCGACAAGCCGAAGGACGAGGGGGCGGAGTAGCACCGTGATCATGCGCCGAGAGATCGAGGACGTCATGCGGGAGACGCTGGCCCGCAGTGAGTGAGGCCCTCCGGGCCGGTCACACCGCGGGGGCGGGCTGCTGGTCCGTGCGGGCGTGTTCGGCGCGGACGGCCGCGGTGTGCGGGTCGGTGCGGTCGTCGTGGGCGAGCAGCTTCGGGAGGGTGGCGGCGACCGCGAGGACGGCGGCGACGCAGGCCAGGCCGCCGGTCCAGACGGCGGCGCGGACTCCGATCAGGCCGGCCATGGTGCCGGCCCGGAGCTGGCCGAGTTGGGGGCCGACGGAGTAGCTGAGCAGCTCGACGCCGGCCATCCGGCCACGGACCGCGTCCGGGATGGACTGGTTCCACATGGTCGAGCGGGCGATCCCGCTGATCTGGTCCGCGCCGCCGGCCAGGGCCAGTCCGAGCAGCACCACCCAGACGTTCCCGGCCAGCCCGGCCAGCGTCATGGCCGCACCCCAGCCGACCGCGGCGACCACCAGCAGCCGACCATGCCGGTGGATCCGGGACGTCCAGCCGCTGGTCGCGCCGACCAGCAGGGCGCCGGCGGCGGAGGCCGCGTACATCGGGCCGAGCGCCCAGTTCGCGCCCAACTCCGTGGCCAGGAACGGGAAGACGGCCACCGGGAAGGCGAACAGCATGGCGCAGGTGTCGATCGCGTAGGTGCCGAGCAGGTCCTTGCGGCTCCAGGCGTACCGCACGCCGGTGAGCACCGTCCGTACGGACGGGCGCTCGGCGCCGGTAGGCGGCGGCACCGCCTTGATCCGGACGAGCAGCAGTAGTGAGACGACGAAGGTCAGCACGTCCAGCGCGTACGCGGTCTGCACCCCGGAGAAGGCCACCACGACACCGGCCAGCGTCGGCCCGGCCACCGAAGCGACGTTGTGGTACAGGGATTTGAGCGCGAAGGCGGCCGTCAGGTGCTGGTGCGCGACGATCCGCGGCAGCAGCGAGTCCAGGGCCGGGCGCTGCAGGCCGTCGCAGGCCGCGACCAGCGCGGCGACCAGGTAGATCGGCCAGAGCACCGGGTGCGGCAGCAGGGCGTTGAGCAGCAGGAGCCCGGCGAGCAGGCCGAGCGCGCCCTCGGAGCGCAACACCAGCTTGCGGCGGTCCAGGGCGTCGGCGAGGGCGCCGCCCCAGAGGCCGAAGACGATCAGCGGAACGAGTTCGACGGCGCCGATCAGGCCGACCGCGAAGGAGGAGTCGGTGAGCTCCTTGATCTGCATCGGCACGGCGACGTACGTCAGGTAGCTGCCGAAGCTGGTGACGCAGCCGCTGGTCCACAGGTAGCGGAAGTCGCGCGAGGCGCGCCACGGGGACAGATCAGGCGTCAGCGAGCGCAACAGCGTGCGCGGCCGACCGCTATGGGGTGGTTCGTCGTCGTTCACGAACGACCATCCTCGGGCGGCTAGTTCACTCCCCGCAACGGATTTTTCACCAGCGGCTCAGCGAGGGCGTCGAGGTCAGCCGCCCGGCGATCTCGGCCAGCCGGTCCCGAGCGGAGCGGCGGCCGACGGGTTGCCCGGCGGCGGCGCTGACCAGGTGCTGGGCGAGGTCGAAGGGCTCCTCGGCGGCGGTGCCCACGACGAGGCGCTCGTGCGCGAGGCCGGCCAGGTCGCCGAGCCCGCCCGTGGCGGCGACCGTACTGGCGCCGTCCAGCGCGAGCACCGTCGCGCCGTGCCGGCGGGCGTCCTGCACCCGCTCCAGCAGCGGCGCGCCCGCCGCCCCGGGGGCCACCACCAGCACGGTGGCGCCGCGTCCGGCCTCGGTGAGCCGCCGCAGGCCCTGCGTCAGGTGGGCCGGGGCGGCGGCGGGCGGGCGGTGCCGCAGCAGGGTGGGGGCCAGCCGGGGGACGGCCGACCAGGCGGCCTCGTCCTCCAGATGGGCGGCCAGGTGCCATGGCTCGTACGCCTCGGTGCCGACCAGCAGCAGCTCACCGGCCCCGCGCCGGTCCACCGAGCGCCGCAGCGAACCGGCGAAGCCGCCGACCGCCTCCAGCCAGCCGGTGCCCGCGAGCCGCTCCCGGAGTGCCGAAACTCTCACAGCGTCCATGCGGGCCAGGATGTCGCGCCAGGCCTTCGATTTGGGAAGATCAGCCCATGACTTCCCTCGACTCAGCGACAAACCCGGCCCACGAGCTGCCGGACGTCTCGCAGTTGGTGGTCGGTGTCCTCGGCGGCACCGGCGACCAGGGGCGCGGCCTGGCCCTGCGGCTGGCCAAGGCCGGCCAGCAGGTGATCATCGGCTCCCGCGACGGTGCCCGGGCCGAGGCCTCGGCCGCCGAGCTGGGCGTCGGTGTGCGCGGCGCCGACAACGCGACCGTCGCCCGGGAGAGCGACGTGGTGATCATCGCGGTCCCGTGGGAGGGCCACGCCGCCACCCTGACCGCGCTGCGCGAGGAACTGGCCGGGAAGATCGTCGTCGACTGCGTCAACCCGCTCGGCTTCGACAAGCAGGGCGCGTACGCGCTGAAGCCGGAGGAGGGCAGCGCCGCCCAGCAGGCGGCCGCCCTGCTGCCGGACTCCCGGGTCACCGCCGCCTTCCACCACCTCTCGGCGGTGCTGCTGCAGGACGAGTCGGTGGAGCGGATCGACACCGACGTCATGGTGCTCGGCGACGACCGGGCCGCCACCGACGTGGTGCGGGCGCTGGCGAGCCTGATCCCCGGCATGCGCGGCATCTACTCCGGCCGGCTGCGCAACGCCCACCAGGTGGAGGCCCTGGTGGCCAACCTGATCTCGGTCAACCGCCGCTACAAGGCCCACGCGGGCCTGCGGATCACCGACGTGTGACCGGCGGGACGGCGGATTCGTGTCGACCTCACCCCTGGACCCGTTCCGGAGGTGAGGTCGGCGACAATGGGGGCGGCCGTCACCCGGCCGTCCGTACCCGGTCCTAGGAGCCCCGCGCCATGCCTCGCACGTCCCTCTTCGCCCTGCTCGTCGTCGTCCTCGCGCTGGCGGCCGCCGTGGTCTCGGTGGTCGAGGGCTTCTGGCTCGGGCTGATCTGGCTGCCGCTGGCCGGTGTGGCCAGCAACGTGCTGTGGATGAACCGGCGCAGGGCGAAGCTGGCGGAGGCGGCCGAGCAGGCCTAGCTCTTTCGGAACGGGCCGGCCTAGCTCTTCCAGAAGCTGAACAGGTACCGGCCGACCGTCGCGTAGTCGGTGTCCACGCCGAACAGGCTCATCAGGCCGTGGACGATCCCAAAGAAGAACGAGTTCACCTCGGGCTGCCACAGCAGCGCGAACACGGCGAGCATGCCGTAGGGCGCGAACGGCTCGACCGAGCGCCGGGTCTTGGCGGAGAGCCAGGGCTCGATGATCCCGTAGCCGTCCAGGCCGGGCACCGGCAGCAGGTTCAGCACGGCCGCGCTGAGCTGGAGCAGGCCGAGGAAGCCGAGGGCGCAGGCGAAGGGCGAGACGTTCAGCTCGTAGCCGTAGTAGGTGGCGTGCAGGTCCGAGCCGTCCAGCCAGCCGGCGCCGACCGGGACCAGCAGCGCCGCCGCGAACACCAGGTTCACCAGCGGCCCGGCCGCCGAGATCAGGCTGTGCTTGAGCCGGCCCTGGATCCGGTGGCGCTCGATCCACACCGAGCCGCCGGGCAGGCCGATGCCGCCGAGGATCACGAAGACGATCGGCAGCACGAAACTGAGCAGCACGTTGGTGTACTTCAGCGGGTTGAGCGTGAGGTAGCCCTTGGCGCCGACGGTGATGTCGCCGCCGTGCAGCGCGGTGCGCGCGTGCGCGTACTCGTGCAGGCAGAGGGAGACCATCCAGCCCGACACGACGAACAGGAACACCCCGAACCGGGCGTTGCCGTAGCCCGAGTACACCGCCCAGGCGGAGGTGCCCAGGGTGGCGAGGAGCACCCAGAACACCGGGCTGATCCGGCGGTCCTCGCTGCGGGAGCGCGGCGTGGCGGCGAAGGTCATCTGTGGGTGCTCCGGGTGCAGAGAAAGGCGGTGGGTACGGGCTGGGGTCGATCATGCCGGGCGGGCCGGTGACCGGACAAGCCGCTCCGGGTGAACGTCCGAGGGGTGCCGCCCGGTTCCGTCGGGCGCGCGGGCGGGGTGGGCGCCGACACAATTGTGCGCCCGGACTCCGGCCGATCGACCAGAATGGACCGGTGCACTACGGCATCCTCGGCACCACCACGGCCCACCACGACGACGGCACGCCGGTTCCGCTCGGCGGCGCCCGGCTGCGGGCGCTGCTCACCGCGCTCGCCCTGCGGCAGGGCCGGCCCGTCCCGGCCGACCTGCTGGTGGACGAGGTGTGGGAAGCCGAGCCGCCGCAGGACTCCTCCGCCGCACTGCAGACCCTGGTCGGCCGGCTGCGCCGCACCATCGGCCGGGAGCGGATCGGTTCCGGCCCGGCCGGGTACTGGCTGACCGGCCCGGCCACCGACCTCGCCGACTTCCAGCGGCTGAGCACCGAGGGCCGCCGTGCCCTCGACACCGGCGACCACGTGCTGGCCGCCGAACGGCTGCGCGCCGCGCTGGCGCTGTGGCGCGGCCCCGCCCTGGCCGACCTCCCCGACCGGGCCGGCCCGGCCGCCCGGCTGGAGGCCCAGCGGGACGAGGTCCGCCGCTACCGGATCACCGCCGACCTCGGACTCGGCCGGGCCGCCGAACTGGTTGCCGAACTCGCCGAGTTGTGCGAGCGGCAGCCACTGGACGAGCCCCTGCAGCTGCTGATGCTGCGGGCCCTGCACGAGAGCGGCCGCACCGCCGAGGCGCTGCGCCACTACGAGCGCACCAGGCGCGCCCTGGCGGACGAGCTCGGCGCTGATCCCGGCCGGCAACTCCAGGCGCTCCATGCCGAGTTGCTCAAGTCCACGGAACCGGAGCCGCAGCCGGAACCCGAGCCGAAGCCTGAGTCCGCGCCGCCCGTCACCACGGAGCCGGCCGCCCCCGCCCCCGCTTCCGGGCTCCAACTCCCGCGCGCCGCAGGGAACCTGCGCGGCCGGCTGACCAGCTTCGTCGGCCGGGAGGACGATCTCGCCACCCTGCGCCGCCTCCTGGCGGCGGACCGCCGGCTGGTCACCCTGACCGGCCCGGGCGGCTCCGGCAAGACCCGGCTGTCGGTCGAGGGCGGCCGCGCCGAGCAGTCCGCCGGGCACTGGCCGGACGGCGTCTGGCTGGCCGAACTCGCCCCGCTGGAGAGCCCGGAGGCCGTCCCCGCCGCCGTGGTCTCCGCCCTGGGCCTGCGCGAGATCGTGCTGCACAGCAGCAGCATGGTCACCGAGGTGATCGAGAAGCGCGCCGAGGATCCGGTGCGCCGACTGGTCGAGCACTGCGGCCACCGCCGGATGCTGCTCGTCCTGGACAACTGCGAGCACCTGATACAGGCCGCCGCCGACCTCGTCGACACCCTGCTCGCCGAGTGCCCAGGACTGACCGTGCTCGCCACCAGCCGTGAGCCGCTCGGTGTGCCCGGCGAGACGGTGCTGCCGGTCGAGCCGCTGCCCGACCCGGTGGCCATGCGGCTGTTCACCGAGCGCGCCGCCGCCGCCCGCCCCGGCTTCGACCCGCAGAGCGACCCGCAGGCCTGCGCCGAGATCTGCCGCCGCCTGGACGGCCTGCCGCTGGCCATCGAACTGGCCGCCGCCCGGCTGCGGGTGATGACGGCCCGCCAGATCGCCGAGCGCCTGGACGGCCGGTTCGCGCTGCTCACCGCCGGCAGCCGCACCCTGTTGCCGCGTCAGCAGACCCTGCGCGCGGTGGTCGACTGGAGCTGGGACCTGCTGGGCAAGCGGGAGCGGGCGGTGCTGTGCCGGCTCTCGGTGTTCGCGGGCGGCTGGCAGCTGGAGGACGCCGAGGCGGTCTGCGCCGACGGCACCGAGGTGGTCGGCCCGGAGGTCGCCGACCTGCTGCTCTCCCTGGCCGACAAGTCCCTGTTGGTGGCCGACCTGGCCGATGACGGCGGCCAGCCGCGCTACCGGATGCTGGAGACCATCCACGAGTACGCCACCGAGCGCCTCGCCGAGTCCGCCGCCGAGCGCGACGCCACCGGGGCCCGCCACCTGGCGCACTTCCGCGCGATGGTCGCCACCGCCGACCTGAACGTCCACGGCCCGCAGCAACTGCACTGGCTGGCCGTGCTGGAGCGGGAGCAGGACAACATCCGGGCCGCGCTGCGCCGCGCGATCGACCTCGCGGACGAGGAGCAGGCGCTGGTCCTCGGCCTCGGGATGGGCTGGTACTGGTCGCTGCGCGGCTACAGCATGGAGGCCCGCGGCTGGTACAACGCGATCGTCGCGCTCGGCCCGGACCCGTTCGGCCCGGACGCCCCGCCGCCGGTGCCGCTGGAGCGCAACGTGCTGGCGTACGGCGTGCCGATGCCCGAGGGGGTGGTCGAGGAGGCCCGCCGGCTGCTCGCGATATTCCGGCTGATCGGGCTGTTCGAGGGGAACCTGGACGTACTGGGCGACCCGGAGGCGGTCGGGATTGCCGAGCGGCTGCTGGACGTCTACACCGAGGACCTGCCGCAGTCCTACCGCTTCCCGGCGCTGATGCGGGTGTTCGGCGCCTTCCTCGCCGGCCGCCTGGAGCTGATGAAGGACCTGATGGACGACGCCGTCCGCGGCTGCGAGCGGTACGGCGACGTGAACGACCTGGCGTTCGCCCTGCAGGTCCGGGCCAGGATGCTGAACGACTGGCCGGAGGGCGAGGAGCAGAGCCTGCGGGACGGCCGGCGCTCCCTGGAGCTGTTCGAGCAGGCCGGCGACCTCTGGGGGGTGTCCCAGGCGCTGTCGGCCTGGGGCGAGTCGCTGGCCAACCGGGGCGACACCGAGGGCGCCGCCGCCGCGTACGAGCGGGCGATCGGACTGGCAGAGGAACTGGGCGCGCCGCACGAGGTGCCGATACTGAAGGTGAACCTCGGCAGCGTCCTGCTGGAGCGGGACATGGAGCGCGGTGAGCGGATCGTCCGGGAGGCGCTGGCCGGCATCGACTCCCCGGGGCTCAACCAGTCCACCACCGGCGCCCTGCTGGTCGGCCACCTGACGCTCTGCGGCCTCCACGCCCACCGCGGCGAGTACCGGGAGGCCCTGGCCGGGCTGGAGGAGCTCGAAGTGATCACCGCGGGCGGGTTCGTGCCGGGCATCGTGAGCGGGCTGCTGCACAGCACCCGGGGCTGGGTCACGGCCCGGGCCGGCGAGCCCGAGCAGGGCCTCGCCCAGCTGCGCGAGGGTCGGCGCCGGCTGCTGGAGATGACGGCCGCGAGCGGTTTCGCCGAGCAGATGACGGTCATGGTGGTGCCCGCCGTGGTCGGGGTGCTGCGCTCCTTCGCGGAGCGGTACGGCGACCTGGAGCGCGCCCGGCAGGCGGCGGTGCTGATCGGGGCGCACAAGAGGCTGAACGGCCCGAAGGGCGGCTTCCTGGACCGGATGGAGCGCGAACGGTCGACGGTCGCGCTGCGCGGGCTGCTGGGGGAGGAGGCCTTCGAGGCGGCCCACGCGGTGGGCGCGGAGATGACCCAGGAGCAGACCCAGGCGGTGCTGTCGGAGCTACTCGACTAGCCCGCGGACCGGGCCGAGCCCGCGAGTACGGCTGCGGGCTCGGCCGGCCGGTGCCCGTCCCCTGGTCACCGGCCGACCGGCCCGTCCACCGGCCGACGTACGTCCCGGGTCGTCGCCCGGTCCCACCCCGGCTCGCTCAGGTCCGCTTGCGGAAGCGGGCCACCGCGAGCGGGGCGAAGATCGCGGTCGAGACGGCGGACCAGATCAGCACGACCATCACCGGGTGGGCCACCGCCCCCTCGCCGTTGAGCAGCGCGCGGGAGGCGTCGGCCAGCTGGGACAGCGGGTTCACCTTGGTGAAGGACTGCAGCCAGCCCGGCATGGTGTCGGTCGGCGCGAAGATCGAGCTGCCGAACTGCATCGGCATCAGGACCAGCATGGAGACGCCCTGGACGGCCTGGGGGTTGCGCAGCGACATGCCCAGCAGCATCGAGATCCAGACGATCGACATGCCGAACACCAGCGACAGACCGACCGCGGCCAGCAGCTCCAGGACGCCGGTCTTCAGCTCGAAGCCGAGGATGAACGCGAAGCCCAGCAGGATCGCGGAGGAGAGCAGCGCCCGCAGCGACTCCGCCGCGAGCTTGGACAGCAGCACCGAGGCCCGTCCGATCGGCAGGGTGCGGAAGCGGTCCATCACCCCGGTCTGGAAGTCGCTGTTCAGACCGGTGCCGACGGCCAGCGCCAGCGTCATGCCGGTCTGCCCGAGCAGACCGGGGGCCAGGCGTTGGATGTAGGTGTCCTGGTCGCCCGTGATCGCGCCGCCGAAGACGTAGACGAACAGCAGGGTGAAGACGATCGGCATCAGCACGGCGTCGAACATCGACTCCGGGTCGGCCTTGATCCGCATCAGGTTGCGGCGGGTCAGCGCGCCGATGTGGCGCAGGTTGCCGGCCAGGCCGATCCGGGTGTCGGCCCCGGAGTCGACCCGGGCGGGGGTGAGCGTGGCGGTGGTCATGCGACGGGCTCCTTGACGAGGGCGTCGGCGGGCGCGGTGGCCGTGCCGGCGGTGGGCTTGCCGGTGATGGCGAGGAAGACCTCGTCCAGGCTGGGCACCTTGGTGTCGATGGCGGCGATCGCGAAGCCGCGTCCGCCGAGCACCCCGATCACGGCGGTGAGCTGCTCCTCGTCGACGAGCGGCACCGCGAGCAGGCCGTCGTCGGGGGAGATGGTGGCGGAGGTGATCCCGCTCTCGTGCAGGCAGCGGGCCATCTCGGGCAGCTCGGCCGGGTGGGCCGGGCGGACCTGGAGGATCTGGCCGCCGACCCTGGCCTTGAGCTCGGCGACGCCGCCGTTGGCGATCACCTTGCCCCGGTCGATGACGGTCAGCCCGTCGGCGAGCTGCTCGGCCTCCTCCATGTACTGGGTGGTCAGCAGGACGGTGCTGCCCTCGGCGACCATCCGCTGCACCTCGTCCCAGACCTCGTTGCGGGTGCGCGGGTCCAGGCCGGTGGTGGGCTCGTCCAGGTAGAGCACCCGGGGGCGGCCCATCATGCTGGCGGCCAGGTCGAGGCGGCGGCGCATGCCGCCGGAGTAGGTCTTGGCGGTCCGCTTGGCGGCCTCGGTGAGCGAGAAGCGCTCCAGCAGCTCGCCGGCCCGGGCCTTGGCCTCGCGGCTGGAGAGGTCGAGCAGCCGGCCGATCAGGTAGAGGTTCTCGTAGCCGGAGAGCAGCTCGTCCACGGAGGCGTACTGGCCGGTCAGGCCGATCGTGCGGCGCAGTTGCTTGGGCTGGCGCAGGACGTCGTAGCCGCCGACGAACGCGCTGCCGGCGTCCGGCTTGATCAGCGTGGAGAGGACGCGGACCAGCGTGGTCTTGCCGGCGCCGTTGGGGCCGAGCAGGGCGAGGACGGTTCCTTCGCGGACGGTGAGGTCGACCCCGTCGAGGGCCTTGGTGGTGCCGAAGTGCTTGACGATGCCGTGCACCTCGACGGCGTTCCCTGCTGTTCCCCGCGTGTTCGGGGCGGTGGCGATTCCTGTCATGCCTTCAGGTTGTCCGCCCCGGCTGTCACCCCCCTGTCGCACGCCCGGCGCCACTGTCAGGCCGCTGTCACCGCCCGTCCGGGCATGACAGCGGCCCCGCTCCGACCGGGGAGCGGGGCCGTGGGAACCGTCAGTGGAAGCTGTGCTCCTCCGCCGGGAAGGCGCCGGTGCGGACGTCCGCCGCGAACTCGCGGGCGGCCTCGCCGAGGACGCCGCGCAGGTCGGCGTACTTCTTGACGAACTTGGGCACCCGGCCGGCCGTCATGCCGGCCATGTCGGTCCAGACCAGCACCTGGGCGTCGGTCTCCGGGCCGCCGCCGATGCCGACGGTCGGGATCGCCAGCTGCTCGGTGACCTGGGCGGCCAGCTCGGCCGGGACGGCCTCCAGCACCACCGAGAAGGCGCCGGCCTGCTGCACGGCCTTGGCGTCGCGCAACAGCTGGTGGGCCGCCTCGTCGCCGCGGCCCTGGACCGGGTAGCCGCCGAAGGCGTGCACCGACTGCGGGGTGAGGCCGATGTGGGCCATCACCGGGATGCCAGCCTCGACCAGCAGCTCGATCGAGCGGGCGCTGCGCTCCCCGCCCTCCAGCTTGACCGCGCCGACCCCGGCCTCCTTCATCAGCCGGGCCGCGTTGTGCATGGCCTGCGCGGGCGACTCCTGGTAGGAGCCGAACGGCAGGTCGGCGACGATCATGGCGCGCTGGGTGCCGCGGACGACGGCGGCGGAGAGCATCACCATCTGATCCATGGTCACCGGCACGGTGGTCTCGTAGCCGAGGTGGCAGTTGCCGGCCGAGTCGCCGACCAGCAGGACGGGGATCCCGGCCTCGTCGAACACGCCCGCGGTGAGGGCGTCGTAGGCGGTGAGCATCGCCCACTTCTCGCCGCGCTGCTTGGCGGCGGCGAGGTCGCGGACGGTGACGCGGCGGTTGGTGACCCCGCCGTAGAGGGTGGCGTTCGCCGCCTGGTTCTGGGCAGGCGAAGGCGAAGAAGCGTTCATCGAACGGACTCCTGAAGGGTTGTCGTCTCGTGGCGCCGTACGGCGTCCCCGGATCACCTCCATGCTTGCACGCCCCGGCGTGAGCGCAAAGAGGGGTGCCGTCGGCTGGGTGCGATCCACGCCACACCGGCCCCGGCGCTCCGCCGGGCTTTGCCGCGGTTTTTATGAAACGGACTCGTCTCGTATCGTATTGGCCGCTACTCTGTTCCGGGGGGTTACGAGACGTCCGCGACTCGCAAATGCCCGCCAGTGCCACGCCAACACGGACGGGAAGACCAATGACCACCGCAGCCGCGCCACCTCGCGTGCCGGAAGCCATCCACCGCAGGCGCTGGGCGATCCTGTGCACCCTGGTGCTCGCCCTGCTCGTCGTCGTGCTCGACAACTCGATCCTCAACGTCGCGATGAAGACCATCGCGACCCCCGCCCCGGTCGGACTGGGCGCCACCCAGAGCGACCTGGAATGGGCGATCAACTCCTACACCCTGGTGTTCGCCGGGCTGCTCTTCACCTCGGGCCTGCTCGGCGACCGCTTCGGCCGCAAGCTCGCGCTGCTGATCGGCATGGTGGTCTTCGGCATCGCCTCGCTGCTGTCCTCGATGTCCGGCTCGCCCGGTGAACTCATCGGCTACCGCGGCCTGATGGGCGTCGGCGCCGCGCTCGCGATGCCCGCCACGCTGGCGATCATCATGAACGTCTTCGAGCGCGAGGAGCAGCCCAAGGCGATCGGCATCTGGGCCGGCGCGGTCGGCCTGGCCATCGCCATCGGCCCGATCACCGGCGGCGTGCTGATCGAGCACTTCTGGTGGGGCTCGGTCTTCCTGATCAACGTCCCGATCGTGATCGTCGCGGTGATAGCGATGGCGATCCTGGTGCCCGAGTCCAAGGACCCCAATCCGGGCGCGCTCGACCCGGTCGGTGTGCTGCTGTCGATCGTCGGCCTGGTCGCGCTGATCTACGGCATCATCAAGGGCGGCGAGCTGGCCGACTTCACCGCGTTCGCGGCCTGGGGGCCGACCCTGCTCGGCGTGGTCGCGCTGGCCGCGTTCGTCCTGTACGAGCGCCGCATCCCGTTCCCCGCGCTGGACGTCACCTGGTTCCGCAACAAGGTGTTCAGCGCCTCCGTGGCCGTGGTCGGCGTGATCTTCTTCGCGCTGATGGGCGTCTCCTTCTTCGGCGTCTTCTACATCCAGAGCGTGCGCGGCTACAGCGCGCTGCAGGCCGGTCTGCTGATGCTGCCGCTGGCCGTCGGCCAGCTGGTGTTCGCCCCGCGGGCCCGGCTGGTGGTCGAGCGCCTCGGCGTCGCCGCCACCGCCGCCGGCGGCATGGTGCTGGTCGCGCTCGGCTTCGTCGGCTACACCGTGCTGACCGCGACCACGCCGATCTGGGTGCTGATCGTGCTCGGCCTGGTGATGGGTACGGGCATGGCGCACGTCATGCCGCCGGTCACCGTCGCGATCATGGGCTCGCTGCCCCGCGAGAAGGCCGGCGCCGGCTCGGCCGTCAACAACACCTTCCGCCAGGTCGGCGGCTCGCTCGGGGTCGCGGTGCTCGGCGCGGTGCTCTCGACCGTCTACCGCGACGGGATGTCCGACACCCTCACCCACGTGCCCGAGGGGCTGCGCGACAAGGCGGGCGAGTCACTGGAGGCCACCCTGGCCATCGCCGGCCGGATCCCGAACGGCGAGGGCAAGGCGCTGATCGCCCCGGCGAACGACGCCTTCATCCACGCCATGCACGTGGTGGCCTCGCTCTCGGTCGGCATCTCGCTGGTCGGCGCGCTGGTCGCCTGGTTCCTGCTGCCGCGCCGCGCCGCGGCCCCGGCCGGTCCGGGCGGCCCGGGCGACCAGGGCGGCCAGGCCCCCGAGCAGCAGGGCCAGGCCCGGGAGGCCGCGGCCGCGGAGGCCTGACCTGCGGACGGCCGACCCGAGGGCGTCTGACCCGCGGGTCGACTGAGCGACAATGGCCCTGTCAGCCGGTGCGTCCGGCCGGCAGGGCCTCGGCCCAGGGCGGGGGCGATCCCGCCCGTGGACCGGATCGACCGATACACCACGGCGCCCGCGGGCCCGGGACCCAGCGAGGGAGAGACAGCCGGGATGAGGACGGACACGCCGAGCGCCGACACCGGGCAGCCCTGCGCGGCGGTACGCCGCGGCCGGCCCCGCAGCGAGGCCGCCGAGCAGGCCATCTTCACCGCTGTCGAGGACCTGATGGCCGACGGCAACACGCTGTCCGAACTCACCATCGAGGGCATCGCCACCGCCGCCGGCGTCGGCAAGGCCACCATCTACCGGCGCTGGCCCAACAAGGAGGCCCTGCTGGTCGACGTGGTCAGCCGACTGGAGGAGCCGATGCCGGCCCCCACCGGCGGCGGCGCCCGTGAGGACCTGATCGCGATGGTCGACTACATCCGCCGCCGCGGCCTGGCCAAGCGCACCCGTTGGGTGCTCAAGGCGGCGCTCGGACAGATGCAGACCCTGCCCGAGCTGCACACCGCCTACCGGGAGCGGGTGGTCAAGCCGCGCCGGGAGGTCGGGTTGCACCTGATCCGGCAGGCCGTCGCCGAGGGCGTGATCCGCGACGACCTCGACGTGGAGCTGCTCGGCGACCTGCTGATGGGGCCGATCCTCTACCGCAGCATCCTGTCGGACGACTCCGACCTGGAGGACCCGGAGCTGTCCCGCAAACTGGTCGACTCCATCCTCGACGGCATCGCGCCCCGCTAGGGTCCGTCCTCCGACCTCTGCCCCGTCCGCGCGCTTCTCGCGCGTGCTTCGTGCCCGGCGTGGCCTGGCTCACCAAACCGGGCCACGCCGGAACCCGCTCCCGGAGCCGCGCGTCTGTCCCGGCATAGGCTGAGCCGGGTATCCGATCAAACCGGCACCAGTCCGGCGCCGCGCCCGTACCCCCACGGACCGGACACCGGACCGGCGACGGCACGAGCAACGGGAGCCACGGCATGGCGCAGGCGGACAGCACCGAGCGGACCACCGCCCGTGGAGGTGCGGGCACGCCTGCGGACTTGACCGGCGGCTTCCTCGGGCTGCGGAACTGGGGCCGGGACGCCCGCGGCAGCAGCACCTGGCGGCGCGGGCTGCTGATCGCCCTGCTGGCCCTGCTCGCCGCCGTGCTGCTGGCCTTCCATGCCGAGATGCCGAACAGCGTCGGCAACCTCGGCAGCCTGCTGGAGACCTTCCTGCCCTGGGTCGGCCTGGCCGTCCCGGTGCTGCTGGTGCCCGCGCTGCTGCGCCGCTCCGCCACCGCGCTGCTCGCCCTGCTGCTGCCCGCGGTGCTGTGGGTCAACCTGTTCGGCGGGCTGGTGTCCGACAAGAGCGGCGGCAAGGGCGACTGGACGGTGGTCAGCCACAACGTCGAGGCCGGAAACACCGACGTGCCCGGCACCATCCGCGGCCTGGTGGCCTCGGACGCCCAGATCGTCGCCCTGCAGGAGCTGGCCGGCAACCAGCTGCGGTCGTACGAGACCGGGCTCGCCGGGGCGTACCCGTACCACACGGTGGAGGGGACGGTCGGGCTCTGGTCGAAGTACCCGATCAGTGAGGTCTCCCCGGTGGACCTGAAGATCGGCTGGACCAGGGCCTTCCGGGCCCGGGTCGCCACCCCGCAGGGCCCGGTCGCGGTGTACGTCGCGCACCTGCCGTCCGTCCGGCTCAAGGCCGAGGCCGGCTTCACCGCCCACCAGCGGGACGTCAGCGCGCAGGCGCTCGGCGACGCCATCCAGGCCGAGCCGGTGAAGAAGGTCCTGCTGCTCGGCGACCTCAACGGCACCATGAACGACCGCAGCCTGGCGCCGGTCACCTCGCAGATGCGCTCGGCCCAGGGCGCGGCCGGGGACGGCTTCGGCTTCAGCTGGCCCGCGGCGTTCCCGATGGCGCGGATCGACCAGATCATGAGCAAGGGCGGGCTCAAGCCCGTGGACTCCCGCACCCTGCCCCGGGACGGCAGCGACCACCTCGCGGTGGCCGCCACCTACCGGTACTCGTCCTAGTTCAGCCGCGCCGCCAGCGGTTGGTGATCGGCAGGCGGCGGTCCCGGCCGAAGTTCTTGACCGAGATCTTCGGGCCCGGCGGGTACTGGCGCCGCTTGTACTCGGCGGTGTCGACCAGCCGGACCACCCGGTCCACCACCACCGGGTCGAAGCCGGCCGCGACGATCGCGTCCCGGCCCTCGTCGCCCTCGATGTAGCGGTCCAGCACGCTGTCCAGCAGGTCGTAGTCCGGCAGCGAGTCGGTGTCCACCTGGTCCGGCCGCAGTTCGGCGGACGGCGGCTTGGTGATGGTGTTCTCCGGGATCGGCGGCACCTCGCCGCGCCGCTCGGCCTCCTGGTTGCGCCAGTGGGCGAGGCGGAAGATCAGCGACTTGTAGACGTCCTTGATCGGGCCGTACGCGCCCACCGAGTCGCCGTACAGGGTCGAGTAGCCGACCGCCAGCTCGCTCTTGTTGCCGGGCGCGAGCACGATGTGCCCCTCCTGGTTGGAGATCGCCATCAGCAGGGTGCCGCGCAGCCGGGACTGCAGGTTCTCCTCGGCCAGCCCGGTCAGTTCGGTGGCGCTCAGGTAGGCGTCGAACATCGGGGCGATCGAGACGGTCCGGAAGTGCAGACCGGTGCGGCGGGCCAGTTCGGCCGCGTCGTCCCGGGAGTGCTGGGAGGAGTAGCGGCTCGGCATCGAGACGCAGTGCACGTTGTCGGCGCCGACCGCGTCCACCGCGATGGCGGCCACCAGCGCCGAGTCGATGCCGCCGGAGAGGCCGATCAGCACCGACCGGAAGCCGTTCTTGACCACGTACGCCCGGGTGCCGGAGACCAGCGCGGCCCAGATCTCGGCCTCGTCGGACAGCCGCGGCGCGATGTCGGCGGTGAGCCTCCCGGCGGGGGCCGGTGACGGTTCGTCGCCGAGCTCGGTGCGGACCAGGTGCAACCCGTCGCTCAGCAGCAGGCCGTCGGTGTGGTCGCTGCTCGCGGCCGGAAGGTCGAGGTCCAGCACCAGCAGGTGCTCCTCGAACTGCGGGGAACGGGCCAGGACCCGGCCCTCCGCGTCGACCACGATCGAGTCGCCGTCGAAGACCAACTCGTCCTGGCCGCCGACCATGTTGACGTACGCCAGGGCGCAGCCCGCCTCGACCGCGCGGCGCCGCACCAGCTCCAGCCGCTGGTCGTCCTTGTTCCGCTCGTACGGCGAGCCGTTGACCGCCAGCAGCAGCCCGGCCCCGGCCTCCCGGGCGGCGGTGACCCGGCCGCCGTCCTGCCAGATGTCCTCGCAGATCGCCAGCGCGACGTCCACCCCGTGCAGCCGCAGCACCGGCAGCTGGTCGCCGGGGACGAACCAGCGGAACTCGTCGAAGACGCCGTAGTTGGGCAGGTGGTGCTTGGCGAAGCGGGTGACCACCTCGCCCCGGTACAGCACCGCGGCGCAGTTCTGCGGCGACCCGGCGGGCCGGCCGAACCGCGGCGAGGCGTGCTCGGAGCGCCCGAGGTAGCCGACCACCACCGGCACCCCGCCCAGCCCGTCGTCGGCCAGCCGGCCCGCCAGCTCGACCAGGGCGCCGCGCGAGGCCTCGACGAAGGAGCGGCGCAGTGCGAGGTCCTCGACCGGGTACCCGGTCAGGGCCATCTCGGGGAACGCGATCAGCTGGGCGCCGGCCTCCACGGCCTGCTTCGTCCAGCGCACCACCTCATCGCCGTTGCGGGCGAGGTCACCGACCCAGGGGTCGATCTGGCACAGGGCGACACGGAGATTGGGCATGCCTCGAAGTGTAATCGTCTAACTGACGCAATGTGCTGCGAGGGCGAGCCCGAGGGGGGTCGGGCCTGCCGCGGCGCCCGGTGATCGGCCATGATGGGGGCAATCGCTCCGCGGGGTCTTTCGGGGGCCTCCCGGGCGTAACACGAGCGTAAAGAGCAGAGGTGAGACTGTCCCCATGGGCAAGCAGCAGCAGTTCGTGCTTCGGACGCTCGAAGAGCGTGACATCCGGTTCGTCCGGCTGTGGTTCACCGATGTGCTCGGGTTCCTGAAGTCGGTCGCGGTGGCGCCGGCCGAGTTGGAGCAGGCCTTCGAGGAGGGCATCGGGTTCGACGGCTCGGCGATCGAGGGCTTCGCCCGGGTGTACGAGTCCGACATGATCGCCAAGCCGGATCCGACCACCTTCCAGATCCTGCCGTGGCGCTCGGAGACCCCGGGCACCGCGCGGATGTTCTGCGACATCCTGATGCCGGACGGCTCGCCCTCCTACGCCGACCCCCGGTTCGTGCTCAAGCGCACCCTGGAGAAGGCCTCCGACCTGGGCTTCACCTTCTACACCCACCCCGAGATCGAGTTCTTCCTGCTGAAGAACCTGCCCGGCGACGGCACCGCGCCGATCCCGGCCGACCAGTCCGGCTACTTCGACCACACCCCGCGCGGGGTGGGCCACGACTTCCGCCGCCAGGCGATCACCATGCTGGAGTCGATGGGCATCTCGGTCGAGTTCTCGCACCACGAGGGCGCTCCCGGCCAGCAGGAGATCGACCTGCGCTACGCGGACGCGCTGTCCACCGCCGACAACATCATGACCTTCCGGCTGGTCATGAAGGAGGTCGCGCTGGAGCAGGGCGTGCACGCCAGCTTCATGCCCAAGCCGTTCTCCGAGCACCCCGGCAGCGGCATGCACACCCACGTCTCGCTGTTCGAGGGCGACCGCAACGCCTTCCACGAGTCCGGCGCCGAGTACCAGCTCTCCAAGGTCGGCAGGTCCTTCATCGCCGGCCTGCTGCGGCACGCCGCCGAGACGGCCGCCGTCACCAACCAGTGGGTGAACTCCTACAAGCGCATCTGGGGCGGTTCCCAGCGCACCGCCGGAGCCGGCGGCGAGGCCCCCTCGTACATCTGCTGGGGCCACAACAACCGCTCGGCGCTGATCCGGGTGCCGATGTACAAGCCGGGCAAGCAGGGCTCCACCCGGATCGAGGTCCGCTCCCTGGACACCGGCTGCAACCCCTACCTCGCCTACGCCGTCACCCTCGCGGCCGGCCTCAAGGGCATCGAGGAGGGCTACGAGCTCCCGCCCGGCGCCGACGACGACGTGTGGGCCCTGTCCGACTCCGAGCGCCGCGCCCTCGGCATCCAGCCGATGCCGCAGAACCTCGGCGAGGCCATCGACCTGATGCAGCGCAGCGAACTGGTCGCCGAGACCCTGGGCGAGCACGTCTTCGACTTCTTCCTGCGCAACAAGCGCCAGGAGTGGGAGGAGTACCGCTCCGAGGTCACCCCGTTCGAGCTGCGCAAGAACCTCCAGGTGCTGTAGGCACGGGTTCCACCGGAGGTCCGCCCGGCGACGGCCGTCGGGCGGGCCTCTTCGCGTTCCCGGCGGCGGTATCCGGCGTTACTGCGTTCGGGGGACGGGCGTCGCCCCGGAGTGTGTCCGCTTGCGGTCGGGTGCGACGGGGCGCTGGAGTGGCGGCCGGTTCGGTGGTGGCGAGGGGAGCCCGGGATGGCGCAGCGGCGGGTCGTGGTGGTGCGGGCGGCGGCCCGGTGCGTCGGGGACGTGCTGTTGACGTTCGGTCTGCTGGTGGTGCTCTTCGCGGTGTACGTGCTCTGGTGGAGCAACGTGGTGTCGGACCGGGCGGCGGACCGCGCCGCCGGGCGGCTGCGCGACAGCTGGTCGGCCGCCGCGCCGCCGGCGGCGGAGTCCCCGGCGCCGGTGGGCGGGCTGGGCCGGGGCGACCTCGGCTTCCTGCACGTGCCCGCCATGGGCCGGGACTACCAGGTGCTGATCAGACCCGGTACGGACGAGTCGACCCTGGCGGAGGGCGTGGCCGGCGCGTACACCGTGCCATACCGCTCGGTTCCGCCATGGGAGGGCGAGGGTAACTTCGCCCTCGCGGCGCACCGCGACGGCCACGGCGCGAAGTTCCACGACCTGGACCAGGTCGGCCCGGGCGACGCCGTGGTGGTCGAGACCAGGGACCGGTGGTACGTGTACCGGGTCGACGGCGTGCTGCCGGAGACCTCCCCGGACGACGTGGGCGTGATCGCGCCCGTCCCCACCGGTTCGCCGTACCGGTCGCCGGGGCGCTACATCACGCTGACGACGTGCACACCCGCGTACACCTCGCTGTACCGGCTGGTGGTCTGGGGGAGCCTGGTCCGGGAGGAGGCGATGGCGCCGGGGCGGGTGCCGCCGGTGGAGCTGCGCTGAGCGGCGCCCGCCCGGACCGCACGGTCAGTGCCCCTGCCCGGGGCGTTCGACGCTCAGCAGGTCGACCTCCATGGTGACCGGGTCGGTGCGGGACGGCGGGTCGTGGAACGTCCCGTCGCCTATCGAGAGGTTGAGAATCAGATAGGCGGAGAAGTCCGGCCCGACGCCCGTCCCGTCGGACCACACCGGGGTCAGCTGCTCCCGGGACGGTCCGACGTACCAGGTGTCGTCGTCGGCACCGAGCCTGACGGCCACGTACACCCACTGCTCGGGGCCGATGTCCGGGCCGGAGTAGAGGGTGCTGTTCTCGCGCACGTGGTTGACGAACTCGATCCGGTCCGGGTGGTCGGCGTACCACTCGAACAGGTCGAGCTCGTTGCCGCCGTCCCGCCAGGTCCACAGACAGGGCCAGGCGGCGGTGCCCGCGGCGGGCAGCCGGACGTGCACCACCACCAGGTCGCCGGTGCGGAGCTGGAATCCGCTACCGCCGGAATCGCAGGAGTCGCCGGTGGTCAGCAGCCCGGTGTCCCAGTTGCCGTCCGCGCGGTGGCGGGCGGTGATGGTCAGGTGCCCGTCGGCCGTGCTCAGCGCGTCGGTGGTCAGCCGGTCGAGTTTCCAACTGTTGGGATTCTCGGTGCAGCCGGCGTACGCGGCGGTCTGCCACCCCCACCGTCGGCCCGGTCCCAGGTCTAGCGTGGAGAACCGGTCCAGCAGGACGGTGGTGTCCTTCGAGCGCGGAGCCGCGGGTGCGGCCGCGGCGGGAACGGCGGCCGACGTCGCGGCGGTCGTCACCGCCATCGCCATCGCCAGCAGCAATCGAATAGCCATGCCGTTCACGATCCACGCCGAGTGGTTCGTCCGCGCCACGGGCGGAGCCGCCCGGATGAATTCCGGGCGGATACGTCGACTGGCGAGGTCCGGATTGGCGTGTTAAGGACACCGGTCGACCGGTTCGTGATAGAAGACATGCGGGTTATGGCGGTGGCCCGATGCCAGCGAATTCCTTCGAATTCCGCATGAATTCACCGAACGGCAATTTCGGACAGTCAGTGAGGAACAGTTATGTACGGACTCGCTCACACCGGCGTCGCTTCGCTGGCGCTACTCGCGACCGGCGGCGCCGCCGCCGCGATCGGCGCGGCCGTGAAGTGGTTCGCCCGGCGGTGACCGAATCACTGACCGTGCTGATCCCGGCACACAACGAGGCGGACTTCATCGCGGATGCGGTGAAGTCCGCCTTCGACCAGACGGCACGGCCGCGCACCGTGCTGGTCCTCGCGGACTCCTGTACCGACGACACGGCGGCGATCGCCCGGCGGTGCGGCGCCGAGGTGCTGGAGGTGGACCGCAGGAGCAAGCCGGAGTCGCTCAACGTCGCCCTCGCGGAGGTGACCACCGAGTTCGTCGCCCTGCTCGACGCGGACGGCTACTTCGCCTCCGGCCGGGAGCTGGAGATGTGCCTGGAGCGGATCCGCGCCAAGGACTATGGCGGCGTCTGCATGTCGGTCACGCCGCACAGCGTGAAAGGCGTGTTCCAGCGTTCGCGCGTGATCGAGTGGGCGGCGGCCCACCGGATGTCCCGGACGGTCGAGTCGTGGCACGGCTGGGTCGCCGTGCTCTCCGGCTGTGCGGGCGTGTACCGCACGGAGGCGGTCCGGGCGGTCGGCGGCTGGTCCACCGACAGCCTCTGCGAGGACGTCGAACTGGCGCTCAAGATGAACAGCGCCGGGCGGAAGGCGGGGTTCGTGCCCGGCGCGTACGTGTGCGTCCGGGATCCGGGCAGCTGGTCCGTCTACTGGGCGCAGACCCATCGGTGGGCGGCCGGCTGGGCGCAGGCGCTGTACAAGCACCGCAGTCTGTTCTTCCGTAGCTGGGGCTTTACCCGGGTATTCGGTGCGATGCTCGTGGACAGCGTCCTGATGGCTTCCGGATACGTCTCGCTGCTTTATCAGCTGGCCACCAGGTTCACCCATTTCGACGCATTTCGGTGGATGGGCCTGTGGTTCCTGATGATGGTGGTGCTGACTTTCGGGACGGCCACCCTGCAAATCGGGATCCGGCGGACGCTCACCTGCTATCCGGCGTATCTCGTCGTGGGCACCATGGGCACCGTCGTCTCCCTCTGGGTGATGTTCCGGGAATGGGTTCTGGGCCGACATCTGACGTCCTGGACGGGCCGCCACGGGCGCCGGGTCGAGATCACCCGGATGTCGGCACGGCGGCGGCTCGTCCTCGCCCTGACGGGTGCGGGCGCGGGCCTCGTCGGCGCGCTCTCCGGCAGTGTGCTCGACCGGGAAGCCCTGTTCCTGACGGGCGCCGCCGCGACCGTTTCGGTGCTCCTGTCGGCCCTGCTCTGGCACCTGGTGAACCGGATGCCGGAGCGGGCCTGACACCGGAACGACCGTCCGCGCCACGGGCCCCGTGGCGCGGGCGGACCAGCTCCTGGGAAGGTAGGACCAGGACCGCGTGACGGCGCGGGCCACTGGGCGTGCCGGGAGAGCGATGGCGGTGGAGGAACAGCGGGCCGGAAGCCGGGTCAGCCGGCCCGAGAACAGGCTGGTCCGGCGCGGGTTCACCGATCCCGCGAAGGCGGTGCGGCTGCTGGACGGCCCCGGCCTGGAGGGCCTGGCCGACGACCCGGTGCTGCTGGACGCACTCGGCGCCACCGCCGACCCCGACCTCGCGCTGCTGGGCCTGGCCCGGCTGCTGGAAGCCGCCGACGAGCCCGAGCGGCACACCCTGCGCGACACCCTCACCACCTCCAAGCCGCTGCGCGACCGGCTGCTCGGCGTGCTCGGCGTCTCCACCGCGCTCGGCGACCACCTGGCCCGGCACCCGCACGACTGGCACGCGCTGGTCACCTTCGAACTGCGCGACATGCACCCCGGTCCGGAGGACTTCCGCCGCGCCCTCGCCGAGGGCGTCAAGAACGGCGCCCTCAGCCCCGCGAACGCGCTGCGGGTCGCCTACCGCCGCTGCCTGCTGGCCATCGCCGCCCGCGACCTGACCGGCACCACCGACCTCGCCCAGACCGCCGCCGAACTCGCCGACCTGGCCGGCGCCACCCTGCAGACCGCCCTGGACCTCGCCGCCGAGCAGGACCCGGAGGCCGCCGCGGCCTGCCGGCTCGCGGTGATCGGCATGGGCAAGTGCGGCGGCCGCGAACTCAACTACGTCTCGGACGTGGACGTCATCTTCGTCGCCGAGCCGCGCGAGGGCGTGGACGAGCACGAGGCGGTCAAGGCCGCCACCCGGCTGGCCGCCGCGCTCACCCGGCTCTGCTCGGACACCACCGGCGAGGGCACCATCTGGCCGGTGGACGCCAACCTGCGCCCCGAGGGCCGCAACGGCCCGCTGGTGCGCACCCTGGCCAGCCACCTCGCCTACTACCAGCGCTGGGCCAAGACCTGGGAGTTCCAGGCGCTGCTCAAGGCCCGCCCGGTCGCCGGGGACGCCGAGCTCGGCGCCGCGTACGTCGAGGCGCTCGCCCCGATGGTCTGGCAGGCCGCCGCCCGGGAGAACTTCGTCACCGACGTGCAGCAGATGCGCCGCCGGGTGGTCGACTCCATCCCGGCCCCCGAACTGGACCGCCAGCTCAAGCTGGGCCCGGGCGGCCTGCGCGACGTGGAGTTCTCCGTCCAGCTGCTCCAGCTGGTGCACGGCCGCACCGACCCGGCGCTGCGCAGCGGCAACACCCTGGAGGCGCTGGCCGCGCTCTCCCGCGGCGGGTACGTCGGCCGGGCGGACGCCGCCTCGCTGGACGCCGCGTACCGCTTCCTGCGCTCGCTGGAGCACCGCATCCAGCTGCACCGGCTGCGCCGCACCCACCTGATGCCCACCGCCGAGGAGGACCAGCGCCGCCTCGCCCGCTCGCTCGCTCCGCTGATCAACGACGACACCCGCTCCGACCCGGTGGCCGCGCTGCAACGCGAGTGGAAGCGGCACGCGGTGGAGGTCCGGCGGCTGCACGAGAAGCTGTTCTACCGCCCGCTGCTCGACGCCGTCGCCGAACTGCCGCCCGGCGCCGCCGGGTTGACCCCGGACGCGGCCCGGGCCCGGCTGGAGGCGCTCGGCTACGCCGACCCGGCCGCCGCGCTGCGCCACATCAGCGCGCTCGCCTCCGGAGTGAGCCGCAAGGCCGCGATCCAGCGCACCCTGCTGCCGGTGCTGCTCGGCTGGTTCGCCGAGTCCGCCGACCCGGACGCCGGGCTGCTCAACTTCCGCCAGGTCTCCGACGCGCTCGGCCGCACCCCCTGGTACCTGCGGCTGCTGCGGGACGAGAGCGCCGCCGCCGAGCAGCTGGCCCGGGTGCTGTCGGCCGGCCGGCTCGCCCCCGACCTGCTGCTGCGCGCCCCCGAGGCGGTGGCCATGCTGGGCGACCCGCAGGGCCTGGTACCGCGCGGCCGGGCGGCGCTGCAGTCGGAGATACTGGCCGCCGTCGGCCGGGCCGGGTCCACCGCCGCCGCCGTGGCCGCCGCCCGCTCGGTGCGCCGCCGGGAGCTGTTCCGCACCGCCGCCGCGGACGTGCTCGGCCGGCTCGGCGAGGACCCGGCCGAGGCGCTGGACACCGCTGGGGAGGCGCTGACCGCGCTCAACGCCGCCACGCTCCACGGGGCGCTGCGCGCCTGCATCGCCGGCTGGGAGGCCGAGCACGGGGACCTGCCGACCCGGATCGCGGTGATCGCGATGGGCCGCTTCGGCGGGCACGAGCTGGGCTACGGCTCGGACGCCGACGTGCTCTTCGTCCACGAGCCGCTGCTCGGCTCGCTGGAGCAGGAGGCGGCCAGGGCGGCCCAGGCGGTCTGCAACGAGCTGCGCACCCTGCTGGCCGCGCCGTCCACCGAGCCGCCGCTGCTGGTCGACGCCGACCTACGGCCGGAGGGGCGCAGCGGCCCGCTGGTGCGCACCCTGGCCTCGTACGCCGCCTACTACCGGCGCTGGTCGCACGCCTGGGAGAGCCAGGCGCTGCTGCGGGCCGAGCCGGTCGCCGGGGACGAGGCGCTGGGCGCTCGGTTCCGGCAGCTGATCGACCCGCTGCGCTACCCGGGGGCCGGGGTGCCGGAGCGGGACCTGATGGAGATCCGCCGGATCAAGGCGCGGATCGAGGCCGAGCGGCTGCCGCGCGGCGCCGACCCGACCACCCACACCAAGATCGGCCGGGGCGGGCTGGCGGACGTGGAGTGGACGGTGCAGCTGCTCCAGCTCCAGCACGGGCACGAGTTGCCGGCCCTGCGCACCACCCGGACCAGGGCCGCGCTGGCGGCCGCCGCCGGGGCCGGACTGGTGGAGCCGGCCGACGCGGAGGTGCTGGAAGCGGCGTGGGTGCTGGCCTCCCGGGTGCGCTCGGCGGTGATGCTGGTGCGCGGGCGGCCGGGGGACAGCTTCCCGGGGGACGCCCGGGAGCTGAGCGGGGTGGCCCGCTACCTCGGGTACGGCGCCGGGCACAGCGGGGAGCTGGTGGACGACTACCGGCGCACCACCCGGCGGGCCCGGGCGGTGGTGGACCGGCTGTTCTACGGGGCCGGCTGAGTGCCCACCCATGTGGAAAGGGGCCCCTCGGGAGGGGCCCCTGCTCCTGCGTTCCCGTCGTACCGCGTCAGCGCCGGGCGCTGCTGACCGCCGGTTCGCTCCACTGCTCGGGGACGGTGACCGGCTGTTCGGCCGTCTCCCGGGTGGGCACCTGCGGCAGCTTGTAGACCCACTCGTGGTAGAGCCAGCGGGCGGTGAGGAAGCCCACCGCGAGGCAGATCTCGCCGCCGACGGCATCCATCCAGAAGTGGTTGGCGGTCGAGATGATGACCGTCAGGGTGGCCAGCGGGTACATCAGGCCGAGCACCCGGACCCAGGTCCGACGGGCCAGGTAGAAGATCGCCAGACCGCACCACATCGACCAGCCGATGTGCATCGAGGGCATCGCCGCGTACAGGTTGGAGACGTGCGCGGCGGGACCGGAGGCGAACGAGCCCCAGGTGTGATGGGTCTGGACGGTGTCGATGAAGCCGCCGCCGGTCATCAGCCGGGGCGGGGCCAGCGGGAAGAAGTAGAAGCCGACCAGGGCGATCCCGGTGGTGACGAACAGCACCGTGCGGGCCGCGACGTAGCGGCCGGGGTGGCTGCGGTAGAGCCAGACCAGTACGCCGATGGTGATGATGAAGTGCAGTGTCGCGTAGTAGTAGTTCATCCCGGTGATGAGCCACCCGACGCTGTCCATGGTGTGGTTGACCGAGCGCTCGACGGCGATGCCGAGGTGGTGCTCCAGCTCCCAGATCCAGCGCGCGTTCCGCTGCGCCACCGCCTCCTGCTCGGGGACGGCGTTGCGCACGATCGAGTAGAGCCAGTAGCTGATCCCGATCAGGGCCAGCTCGAACCAGATCCGCGGCCGGGCCGGTGAGCGGCGCTGGTCGCGGACGCGGTCGCGCAGGGCGGCGGTACGGGACTGGGCGACACGGGTGGCTCCTTCGGGCTGCCGGGCCGCGGTGGCCCGGGCTGCCTCGGAACCGCCGTCGTGGGCCGCGTCGGCGCGTCCGGCGTCGCCTCGCTGGATCTCGGTCGGTTCCCCCATGGACGAGAAGTCTGCCAGACCGCTCGTAGCCGTCTGCTCATCCTCCGGAAGTGGATTCTTCACCGGCTGTCCCCCTCCAGGGGTAGGGGGCGGGTCCCACCGGGGTAGGGGGTGCGGGCGGGTCTGGTGCTTACCGGTGGGGCGGACATACGTCCCATTGTCACGCCGTACGCCGTTGGGCCGTAACCGGGGTGGCCGGCAGGCCCGCTGGCCTGGATTTTTCCGGCACGAAACGGTTTCTGCATCTTGCTGAAACATATTGCAGGCCGCTAGCTTCCTGGGAAATCGATCGCCCCTTCCCCTAAGGGAGCCTCTCAGTGGCCGATACGCCGCTCCGTCCCCGACGGAGTCGTCCCCACCGCGCTGCATGGATCCCCCATGGTGGCCGCACGGCCGTGCTGCTGGCCGCCGTGCTGACCGCCGCCACCCTCGGCAGCGCCCCGGCGGCCCTCGCCGCCGCCCCGCCGGCCCCGCCCTCCGATGCCGCGCTGGCGGCCACCGCCGGGCGGCACGACCTCACCCGCGAGCAGTTCTACTTCGTCCTGCCCGACCGCTTCGCCAACGGCGACACCGCCAACGACACCGGTGGCATCACTGGCGGGCGGCTGGACAACGGCTTCGACCCGAGCGACAAGGGCTTCTACCACGGCGGCGACCTGGCCGGCCTGATCCAGAAGCTCGACTACATCCAGAACCTCGGCACCACCGCGATCTGGATGGCCCCGATCTTCAAGAACAAGCCCGTACAGGGCAGCGGCGCCGACGCCTCGGCCGGCTACCACGGGTACTGGATCACCGACTTCACCCAGGTCGACCCGCACTTCGGCACCAACGAGCAGCTCAAGGAGCTGATAGCCAAGGCGCACGCGCGCGGCATCAAGGTCTTCTTCGACGTCATCACCAACCACACCGCCGACGTCATCGACTACGCCGAGCAGCAGCACACCTACCGCTCGACCGGCGCGTACCCGACCCTCGACGCGGACGGCAACCCGGTCGACGAGACCGCGGTCGCCGACTCCGGAGCCCCCTGGCCGAAGATCACCAGGGACTCCTTCCCCTACACCCCGGTCTTCCGCGCCCCGGCCGACGCCAAGGCCAAGAACCCCTCCTGGCTCAACGACCCGGCGCTCTACCACAACCGCGGCGACTCCACCTTCGTCGGCGAGTCCGCCACCGAGGGCGACTTCAGCGGCCTGGACGACCTCGACACCCAGAACCCCCGGGTGGTCAAGGGCTTCGAACAGGTCTACCAGCAGTGGGTCAAGGACACCGGGGTGGACGGCTTCCGGATCGACACCGTCAAGCACGTCGACATGGCCTTCTGGCAGCAGTGGGCCCCCGCGCTCAAGGACTTCGCCGCCAAGCAGGGCAACAAGAAGTTCTTCATGTTCGGCGAGGTCTACTCCGGCGACCCGGCCGTCACCTCGCCCTACGTCACCAAGGGCAGGCTGCAGGCCACGCTGGACTTCCCGTTCCAGGGCGCGGCCCGCTCCTACGTCTCCCAGGGCGGCTCGGCGAAGAACCTCGCCGACGTCTACGGCCAGGACTACCGCTACACCAGCGCCGACACCGACGCCTACGAGCTGCCGACCTTCCTCGGCAACCACGACATGGGCCGCTTCGGATCCTTCCTGCTCGCCGACAACCCGGGCGCCGACGACGCGACCCTGCTGAAGAAGGACCGGCTCGGCACCGAGCTGCAGTTCCTCACCCGCGGCCAGCCCGTCGTCTACTACGGCGACGAGCAGGGCTTCACCGGCGCGGGCGGCGACAAGGACGCCCGGCAGGACATGTTCGCCTCCAGGACGGCCTCCTACAACAGCGACCGGGTGCTCGGCGGCCCCTCCGGACCGGCCGACCGGTACGGGCAGGGTGGCGAGCTCTACCAGGGCATCGAGGGCCTGGCCAAGCTGCGCCGCGACAACCCGGCGCTGGCCGACGGCGCGCAGATCGAGCGCTACGCCGCCGACGGCGCGGGCGTGTACGCCTTCTCCCGGATCGACGCCGGGCAGCAGGTCGAGTACCTGGTGGCGGTCAACAACGCCACCGAGGCGAAGACCGTCACGCTGGACACCTTCTCGGCGGGCATGGGCTTCGACCGGATCTACCCGTCGGCGGGGGAGCGGCTGACCAGCGGCGGCGACCGCAAGGTGACCGTCACCGTCCCGGCACTGTCCTCCGTGGTGTTCAAGGCCGGCGGCAAGCTCGCCCCCGTCGCGGCGGCGCCGCAGCTCTCGGTGCAGCCGCCCGCGGACGGATCCACCGGGCTCGTGACGGTCGGCGCCAAGGCGGACGGCGGCTTCAACCGGGTCAGCTTCGCCGCCCAGATCGGCAACGGGCCCTGGCAGACGCTGGGGACGGCCGACACGGGGAAGTCCGGCTCTGACGGCCGGAGACTCTTTGCGGTGACCCAGGACCTCGGCGCCGTCGCCCCCGGCACGGTGGTGCGCTACAAGGCCGTCCTGCAGGACTCCAGCGGCCACCTGCGCTCCGCCACCGCGAGCTTCACCACCGGCACCCCCGCGCCCAAGCCGGTGCCAACCGCCGGCGCCCGCCCGTACGCCGTCGTCCACTACAACCGGCCGGACGGCGACTACGACGGCTGGAACCTCTACGCCTGGGGCGACCTCGCCGACGGCGAGGGCACCCAGTGGCCCGCCGGGCACCCCTTCACCGGGCGGGACGCGTACGGCGCCTTCGCGTACGTGCGGCTCAAGCCCGGCGCCTCGGACGTCGGCTTCATCGTCGAGAAGAACGGCGTCAAGGACGTGGACGCCGACCGCCACATCGACGTCGGCACCACCGGCGAGGTCTGGCTGAAGCAGGGCGACCCGACCGTCCGCACCGCCGACCCCGGCCCGGCGAACACCCAGCCCGCCGGCACCGCCGTCATCCACTACAACCGGGCCGACGGCGACTACGACGGCTGGGGCCTGCACGACTGGACCGGCGCCGCCAACCCCACCGACTGGGGCAAGCCGCTGCTGCCGGTGCGCCGCGACGCCTTCGGCGCCGTCTTCGAGGTGCCGCTCGCCGCCGGGGCGACCAGCCTCAGCTACATCCTGCACAACGGCAACGACAAGGACCTGCCCGCCGACCAGTCGCTGGACTTCGCCGTCAACGGCAAGGAGGTGTGGATCCTCGGCGGGCGCGAGGGCTACCTGCTGCCGCAGGACCCCGCCGCCTCCTCGCAGTTGGACCTCTCCGGGGCCAAGGCCCAGTGGATCGACGCGAAGACCGTCGTCGTCCCGGCGAACTACGGTGCCACCGACCAGGCCCTGGCCGGCGGCACCAGCGCCCAGCTGGTCTACGACCCCGAGGGCGGCATCCGCGCCGACAAGGGCGTGCTGACCAAGCCCGGCAAGTGGATCCGGCTCACCCCCGTCGCGGGCGGACTCACCGACGCCCAGAAGGCCAAGTACCCGCACCTGGCGGGCTGCCGGGCCTTCACCGTGGACGCCCGGGACACCGCGCGCGTCCCGGCCGCGCTGCGCAGCCAGCTGCTGTTCACCGAACACCTGCCCAGCGGAGCGGCGTTGGCCGCCACCGGGGTGCAGACCCCGGGCGTGCTGGACGACCTGTACGCCGGCCGCACCGGCAAGGTGGACTTCGGCCCGGCCTACTACGACGGCAAGGTGGCCCTCTCGCTCTGGGCGCCGACCGCGCAGCAGGTGTCCGTCCAGATCTTCGACAGCGCCACCGGGGGCAACCCGAAGACGCTGCCGCTGAAGCTGGACGACGAGACCGGCGTGTGGGAACTCGTCCGGGACAAGGGGGAGTTGGACGGCAAGTACTACCTGTACCAGGTGAAGGTCTGGGCGTCCTCGGTGCAGCAGCTGGTGGTCAACACCGTCACCGACCCGTACTCGGTGGCGCTGTCCACCGACTCCAGGCGCAGCCTGGTCGCCGACCTGGACGCCAAGGAGCTCAAGCCCGCGGGCTGGGACGACCAGCCCCGCCCGGCGGCCGTCCCGCCCGCGAAGGAGCAGATCCAGGAACTGCACGTCCGGGACTTCTCGGTGGAGGACACCACCGTCCCGGTCGCCGAGCGCGGCACCTACCTGGCGTTCACCGAGTCGAACTCGGCCGGGATGCGGCACCTGCGGGACCTCGCCAAGGCCGGGGTCACCACCGTCCACCTGCTGCCGACCTTCGACATCGCCACCATCCACGAGAACCGGGCGGACCAGAAGCTGCCGCCCTGTGACCTCAAGTCCCTTCCCCCGGACGGCCCGAAGCAGCAGGAGTGCGTGGCGGCCGTCGCCGCCGACGACGCCTACAACTGGGGCTACGACCCGCTGCACTACAACGTGCCGGAGGGCTCCTACTCGACCGACCCGAACGGCACCGCCCGTACCGTGCAGTTCCGGCGGATGGTCCAGGCGATGCACGCGGCCGGGCTGCGGGTGGTGCTGGACGTGGTCTACAACCACACCGCCGCCAGCGGCCAGGCCGAGCACTCGGTGCTGGACCAGGTGGTGCCCGGCTACTACCAGCGGCTGGACGCCAACGGCAAGGTGACGACCGACAGTTGCTGCGCCGACACCGCGCCCGAGCACGCCATGATGAACCGGCTGGTGGTCGACTCGGTGACGCTGTGGGCCCGGGAGTACCAGGTCGACGGCTTCCGCTTCGACCTGATGGGCCTGGACCCGAAGTCCACCATGCTGGACGTGCAGGCCGCGCTGCGGAAGATGACACCGGACTCCGACGGCGTCGACGGCAAGAACGTCTTCCTGTACGGCGAGGGCTGGAACTTCGGCACCGTCGCGAACAACGCCCGGTTCGAGCAGGCCACCCAGGCCAACATGGCCGGCACCGGCATCGCCACCTTCGACGACCGGCTCCGCGACGCCGCCCGCGGCGGCAACTTCATGCTGAGCTCCGCGCCCCAGCAGGGCTTCGCCTCGGGGCTGTACACCGACCCCAACGGCTCGGCGGCGAACGGCAGTCCGCAGGAGCAGAAGGCCCGGCTGCTGCACCAGATGGACCAGCTGAAGGTCGGGCTGACCGGGAACCTGGCCGGGTACTCCTTCACCGACAGCTCGGGGAAGGCCGTCACCGGCGCCCAGGTCGACTACAACGGCTCCCCGACCGGGTACGCGGCCAAGCCGGGCGAGGCGGTGGAGTACGTGGACGCCCACGACAACACCGACCTGTTCGACGCTCTGGCGTACAAGCTGCCGACCGGCACCGCGCCCGCCGACCGGGCCCGGATGCAGGCGCTCGGGCTGTCGCTGACCGCGCTCACCCAGGGCGCGGGCTTCGCCCAGGCCGGCAGCGACCTGCTGCGCTCCAAGTCGCTCGACTCCAACTCCTACGACTCGGGGGACTGGTTCAACGCGATCCACTGGCCCGATCCATTGACGGGGGCCGCCGCGGGCAACGGCTGGGGCCGCGGCCTGCCGATGGCCAAGGACAACCAGGAGCTCTGGCCGACGGCCAAGTCCCTGCTGGCCGACCCGAGGCTGACCGTGGGCGCGGCCGACATCCGGGCGACGACGGCGCAGTTCCAGGACTTCCTGCGGATCAAGCAGTCCTCGCCGCTGTTCTCGCTGCCCACCCTGGCCGACGTCCAGCAGCGGCTGTCGTACCCGCTCTCCGGCACGCCCGGTGAGACGCCCGGGGTGATCACCCTGCACCTGGACGGCACCGGGCTGGCCGGGGCGGAGAAGGGCATCACCGTGGTCTTCAACGCCACGCCCACCGCGCAGGCGCAGACCCTGGCCGCCCTGAAGGGGACGGGCCAGGCGCTGCACCCGGTCCAGGCGGGCGGGGTGGACCAGGTGGTGAAGCAGTCCGGCTTCGACGCCGCGACCGGCACCTTCACCGTGCCGGGTCGTACCGTGGCGGTGTTCGTGCAGAGCTGATTCCGCCGACGTTCGACTCCCGGGCCCCGTACCGCCGTTCAGGCGGTGCGGGGCCCGGTTCCGTTCCGGCCGGGGAATGGCCGGAATCCGGTGGTGGCACGGCCTGAAGTGTGACGTGCCGCCCCGGCGCGGCGCTGCCCGCCACCCGGCGGGGCGGGCGGTGGGCCTGATCGCTGGTCAGTCACCTCCGGTGGTGATCGAACTTTACGAATGGCATGAAAACCGTGTTCAAGACTTGGTCATGCCGTAACACAATTGACCAACCGTGGTGCATACGGCTTCGGTAATGAATCGGCCAATCAGTGGCATGCATCTGTCATTGACGGCGCGTTTGCTGCCACGATTCCTCCGGCTGCAGACGAGGGGGCCCCACCTCCCGGTGCAGCTGCTCCAGTTCAGGTGCAGCGCGTCCCGACCTGCAACGAACCCCTGCACGACTCGTGAGCACCGCAATCCGCACCCCCGTTGCACCCGGCGGGGGCCCCCACTGCGCCGCAACCCCGCGGCCCAGGTTCTCTCCACCGTGCGCGCTGGGCTGATCCCCTCGGCGCGCCGGTCGGAAAAGGAGTCCGCATGTCACGTCACGCTCACGCCCGGAAGGCGGCAGTCGTCCTGGCCGCCACCACCGCGCTGCTGGTCACCGGCATACCGGTGATCGCGCAGGCCGCCCCGGACGCGCCGACCGCCGTCGCCTCCCAGCAGGCCGGCAGGGCCGCGCTGATCGCCTCGGCGAACCAGCAGACCGCCTCCCTCGCCCAGGCCCTCGGCCTGGACGGCAAGGAGCAGCTGGTCACCAAGGACGCCGTCCAGGACGCCAACGGCGGTCGCCACCTGCGCTACGAGCGCACCTACGCCGGACTCCCCGTCCTCGGTGGCGACCTGATCGTCCATCAGGACGCCGCCGGCGCCACCAAGAGCGTGACCAAGGCCAGCGAGGCCAGCCTCGCGGGCGTGGACACCACCCCCGCGCTGGCCGCGCCCAAGGCCCAGGAGGCCGCGCTCGCCGCCGAGCAGGGCTCCGTCGACGGCGCGCCCCGGCTGGTCGTCTGGGCCGCCGAAGGCACCCCGAAGCTCGCCTGGGAGACCGTGGTCAACGGCCGCGAGTCCGACGGCACCCCGAGCAAGCTGCACGTCGTCACCGACGCCAAGACCGGTGCCGTGCTCAGCAAGGCCGACGGCATCAAGCGCGGCACCGGCACCGGCGTCTTCGTCGGCACCGTCCCGCTGACCACCACCCAGAGCGGCTCGACCTACTCGCTCAAGGACGCCACCCGCGGCGGCCAGTACACCACCGACATGGCCAACGGCACGTCCGGCAACGGTACGCTGTTCACCAAGTCCTCCGACACCTGGGGCAACGGCCAGGTCAGCAACCGCGAGTCGGCCGCCGTCGACGCCCAGTACGGCGCCGCCGTCACCTGGGACTACTACAAGAACACCTTCGGCCGCACCGGCATCAAGAACGACGGCGTCGGCGCGATGAGCCGGGTCCACTACGACACCGGCTACGTCAACGCCTTCTGGGACGACAGCTGCTTCTGCATGACCTACGGCGACGGCACGAGCGACACCCACCCGCTCACCGAACTCGACGTCTCCGGCCACGAGATGAGCCACGGCGTCACCTCGGCCACCGCCAACCTGAACTACTCGGGCGAGTCCGGCGGCCTCAACGAGGCGACCTCCGACATCATGGGCACCGGCGTCGAGTTCTACGCCAACCTGCCCGCCAACCCGCCGAACTACCTGATCGGCGAGCTGATCAACATCAACGGCGACGGCAAGCCGCTGCGCTACATGGACCAGCCCTCCAAGGACGGCAGCTCGGCCGACTCGTGGTACTCGGGCGTCGGCAACCTGGACGTCCACTACTCGTCCGGCGTGGCCAACCACTTCTTCTACCTGCTGTCCGAGGGCAGCGGCGCGAAGACCATCAACGGCTTCAGCTACAACAGCCCGACGGTCAACAACATCACCGTCAGCGGCATCGGCCGTGACAAGGCGCTGCAGGTCTGGTACAAGGCGCTCACCGCCTACATGACCTCCACGACCAACTACGCCGCCGCCCGCACCGCGACCCTGAACGCGGCCACCGACCTGTACGGCGCCAACAGCGCCGAGTACAACGCGGTCGCCACCGCCTGGGCCGCCGTCAACGTCGGCTCGCTGCCCAACCCGGGCGGGGTCAGCGTCACCAGCCCGGGCAACCAGTCCACCGCGGTGGGCGGCTCGGTCAACCTGCAGATCAAGGCCTCGGGCGGGACGGCTCCGCTGTCCTACTCGGCCAGCGGCCTGCCGGCCGGCCTGGCCATCAACGCCGGCACCGGCGTGATCACCGGCTCCCCGACCACCGCGGGCAGCTCCAACGTGACGGTCACGGTCAAGGACTCGGCCGGCAAGAGCGGCACCGCCAGCTTCACCTGGACGGTCACCGGCGGTGGCGGCGGCTCCTGCACCCCGGCCCAACTGCTGGGCAACCCGGGCTTCGAGACCGGCACGGCGGCGCCGTGGACGGCTTCGAGCGGCGTGATCGACAACAGCTCCTCGCAGCCGGCCCACGGCGGCAGCTGGAAGGCGTACCTGGACGGCTACGGCAGCAGCCACACCGACACCCTGTCCCAGACGGTCACCATCCCGTCCGGCTGCAAGGCCACGCTGAGCTTCTGGCTGCACATCGACACCGCCGAGACCGGTTCGACGGCGTACGACAAGCTGACCGTGTCGGTGAACGGCACCACGCTGAAGACCTACTCCAACGCGGACGCCGCCACCGGCTACCAGCAGCGCACCTTCGACCTCTCCGCCTACGCGGGCCAGACCGTCACCGTGAAGTTCACCGGCACCGAGGACTCCTCGCTGCAGACGAGCTTCGTGATCGACGACACCTCGGTCCAGACCGGCTGAGGCCGTACCGGCTCCTGAGGGACCGGTGAACCAGGACAGGTGAGGGCCCGGCGGCTACGGCTGCCGGGCCTTTGTCACGCTCCTCGGTGTGGGGTGTTGCAGAAACGTTCAGTCGTGACTCTTGACGGCCCCTACGGGTCGCTCTAGGTTCAGCGCTGCAAGTTTCCGGCAAGTTACAGAAACTTCCTGCAGGTTTCACCCGGCTGCCCCACCCCCAGCCACCCCCAGGAGACAACGTGGTCACCACCGCCCCCAACCGCCGGCCCGCCCGCGCGGCCGGTGCGCTCGCCGCCTCGGCGGCGCTCGCGCTCTCGCTCACCGGGAGTCTCGGAGCCCCCGCCGCCCAGGCCTCTCCGCCCGCGAACAACGGCAAGGACGTCACCGCCACCCTCTTCGAGTGGCGCTTCGACTCGGTCGCCCAGGCCTGCACCACGACCCTCGGCCCGAAGGGCTACGGCTTCGTCGAGGTCTCGCCGCCCCAGGAGCACATCCAGGGCCCGCAGTGGTGGACCTCCTACCAGCCCGTCAGCTACCAGATCGCCGGGCGGCTCGGCGACCGCACCTCCTTCAAGAACATGGTCGACACCTGCCACGCGGCCGGCGTCAAGGTGATCGCCGACGCGGTCGTCAACCACATGACGGCCGGCTCCGGCACCGGCACCGGCGGCACGGTGTACACCAAGTACAACTACCCCGGCACCTACCAGGACCAGGACTTCCACAGCTGCCGCCAGCCGATCACCAACTACCAGGACCGCACCAATGTGCAGGACTGCGAACTGGTCAACCTCGCGGACCTGGACACCGGCAGCGCCTCCGTCCAGACCACCATCGCCCACTACCTGGACGACCTCGGCTCGCTCGGCGTCGACGGCTACCGGATCGACGCCGCCAAGCACATCGCCGCCACCGAGCTCGCCGCCATCAAGGCCCGGATGGCCAACCCCAACGCCTACTGGGTGCAGGAGGTCATCTACGGCGCCGGCGAACCGATCCAGCCCTCCGAGTACACCGGCAACGGTGACGTCGACGAGTTCCGGGTCGGCACCGACCTCAAGCGCGTCTTCACCAGCGACAAGCTCGCCAGCCTCAGCAACTGGGGCGCCTCCTGGGGCTACCTGCCGAGCAACCAGGCGCGCAGCTTCATCGACAACTGGGACACCGAGCGCAACGGCTCCACCCTCAACTACACCTACGGCAACACCTACACGCTGGCCAACGTCTTCCTGCTGGCCTCCACGTACGGCTCGCCCAACATCTACTCCGGCTACAGCTTCACCAGCAACGACGACGGCCCGCCGAACGGCGGCACCGTCAACGCCTGCTACCAGGACGGCTGGAACTGCACCCACGCCTGGCGGCAGATCGCCAACATGGTCGGCTTCCGCAACGCCGTCGCGGGCACCGGGGTGACCGACTGGTGGTCCGACGGCAACAACGCGATCGCCTTCGGCCGCGGCAACCGGGGCTACGTCGCGATCAACCACGAGAGCGGCGCGATCACCCGGACCTTCCAGACCGGGCTGCCGGCCGGCACGTACTGCGACGTCCAGCACGGCGACCCGCAGCCGGGCGGCGGCTGCACCGGCCCGACGTACCAGGTCGGCGCCAACGGGCAGTTCACCGCGACGGTCGGCGCGGGCGACGCGGTCGCGCTGTACGTCCAGCCCGGCACGACCGTCTCCGGCGCCTCCTTCAACGTCAACGCGACCACCGCGTACGGGCAGAACGTCTACGTGGTCGGCGACGCCCCGGCGCTCGGCGGCTGGGACGCGGCCAAGGCGCTGCCGCTGTCCTCGGCCGGCTACCCGGTCTGGTCGCTCGCGCTCTCGCTGCCGGGCGGCACGTCCTTCCAGTACAAGTACGTCATCAAGGACGCGAGCGGGGCGGTGACCTGGGAGTCCGGCGCCAACCGGACGGCGACCGCACCGGCCTCGGGGAACGTCACGCTGAACGACACCTGGCGGCCGTAGGTCTCCACGTCTCGGGACCCCCGTCAGCCGTGGGCTGACGGGGGTCGCTCCTTTGCGCGAGAGCTCCAGTTCGGGCTCCGGAAGGTCGGCTGGTCGCCGTACGGCCGGCGAGTCAGGTACCGCCGGATCGGCGGAGGGCGTACGGGCCGACGTCCTCAACCCCGCCCGATGTACGGCATGGCCGTCGCCATCACGGTGGCGAACTGGACGTTGGCCTCCAGCGGCAGCGCGGCCATGTGCCGGACGGTGCGTGCCACGTCCGCCACGTCCATGGTCGGCTCGGGTGCGATCCGGCCGTCCGCCTGCCGCACCCCCGCGCCCATCGCGGCCGTCATGTCGGTCGCCGCGTTGCCGATGTCGATCTGTCCGCAGGCGATCCGGTACGGGCGGCCGTCCAGCGACAGCGACCTGGTCAGACCGGTGACCGCGTGCTTGGTCGCGGTGTAGGCGATCGAGTGCGGGCGCGGGACGTGCGCGGAGATCGAACCGTTGTTGATGATCCGGCCGCCCTGCGGGTCCTGGGCCTTCATCTGCCGGAAGGCGGCGCGGGCGCAGAGGAAAGCGCCGGTCAGGTTGAGGTCGACCACCGCCCGCCAGTCCTCGACCGCCAGCTCGTCCACCGGGACGGCCGGACCGAAGGTGCCGGCGTTGTTGAACAGCAGGTCCACCCGGCCGTGGCGCTCGGCGGCGGTCGCGAACAGCGCGTCCACCGCGGCCGGGTCGGTGACATCGGTCGGCACCACCTCGGCGGGCAGGGTGCCCGCGGCGAACGCGTCGGCCGTCTCCCGCAGCTGCTCGGCCCGGCGCCCGGCCAGCACCAGCCGCCAGCCGGCCGCGGCCAGTTCGACCGCGACGGCCCGGCCGACGCCGCTGCCGGCTCCGGTGACGACGGCGACCTGCTCGATCATGGCGCTCTCCTCGGTGGCTCGATACCGGTACGGTCACGCTCTGCCCGGCCGGCGCCGGGAGCGTTCTGAGGAGATCGTTCCGGATGTGCGGGCCGCCGTCACTGGTCAAAGCACCCAAAAACCGGACGGCCGGGCAGGTCGGTGGCTGTGGCCCCCGCCGTCCGGCCCCCGCCGACCGACGGGAGCGGTGAAGGGCTTTACCTGATCGCGAACAAACATTGGATTTCCGGTGGCCGCCTCGCAACCGGGCGACCCCGGCCCACGTCATAAGATCGCAGGAAGGTGCGCCTCCGCGTGGGACGGCGCGCCACCGCTCCGGGGACCGCACAGCGCCGCGCCCCCGGGCCTGTCCGGCCCCACCGGGGGGCCGCCGCCCGGTCAGACGGACCGGGCGCGACATCGGTCGGAGAGTCCTCACCGTGCTTAGGCAGTCGTCCCGTTCCCGTGCCGTCCTGACCGGCGTCGCCGTGCTCACCCTGGCCGCCTCGCTCGCGGCCTGCGGGGGCTCCGACGACGGCAAGGGCAAGAACTCCTCGGCCGACGGCACCCCGGCGGCGACCGCGGGCTCGGGAACCCCGGCCGCCGCGGGCACCACGGCCGCGGGCACGCCCGCCGCCGAGCAGCCCACCGCGGCCAACGGGAAGGTGCTGATGCCGACCGGCCCGGCCGCCAGCCTCAGCAAGGTCCGGGACACCGGCGCCGGCCCGATCATGATGACCAAGGTGACCGGCGCGAAGTCCGGCGTCACCGGCCAGGTCTGGGTCTGGCTGCCGCCCGAGTACAACGACCCCAAGTTCGCCAAGACCGGCTTCCCGGTGCTCACCCTCTACGCGGGCGGCCAGAGCAACGGCTACAACACCTGGACCGACAACCAGCTGCCGATCCAGGAGGAGGACGAGCAGCTGGCCAAGCAGGGCAAGGCCCACCCGTTCATCATGATCATGCCGGTGCAGAACTTCAACAGCGACGAGAAGAACGCGCTGGACTGCTCCGACATCCCGGGCCAGCCCAAGATGGGCACCTGGATGGCCGAGGACATCCCGGCCTGGGTCCGCGCCAACTTCCGCACCCTGCAGGGCCGCGACAGCTGGGGCATCATGGGCGCCTCCACCGGCGGCTTCTGCAGCGCCAAGCTCGCCCTGCAGTACCCGAACGTCTACAAGGCCGCGGTGCCGATCGACGGCTACTTCATCCCGGACTCCGGGCTGTGGAAGGGCCACGACGCCGAGAAGGCCGCCAACAACCCCAACCTGCTGATCACCCAGGGCAAGGCTGACGTGAAGATGTACGTCACCGCGGGCGGCGCCAACGGCTACGAGAAGGAAGTGGTCAAGAGCTGGGTGGCCAAGGCCGTCGCCCCGGTGACCATCCAGTACTACGAGCAGCCCGGTGGCAAGCACCTGACCTCGGACTTCAAGAAGATGATCCCGGACACGCTGCAGTGGCTCACCGCCAACCTGGCGGGCCCGGCCTCGGACTGACCCGGAGCGGCACCCGGTTCCGCTTCCGACGGGAGGGCACTCGGCCCGCGCGCAGGCCCGTGACCTGCGCGTCAATCGGACATTGATTCGTTTCTGATCGACTGCGAGCACCTTGGATGGGGCGGTCCTCACCGGCCGCCCCGTCCGCCTCACCACGTCGTGAAGAGAGTGCCATGCCGATCCAGCTGCTGCCCCAGCCCGCCCCCTCCGTCCCCGCGCAGGCAGGGTCCGGGGTCGACTCCCGGGGCGCGGACGCGTACGGGCCGGCCGCGGACGAGGAGCCGTTCACCGTCCGGTTCGCCGGACTGCGGCTGGTGCACGCCGCGCTGCGCCGGGACCTCGCCCGGCTGCCCAACGCCTTGCGGCTGCTCCAGCCCGACGAGGAGGACAAGGGCGAGGCGCTGCTGCGGCACTGGACCTTCATGACCGCGATGCTGACCTGCCACCACGAGCAGCAGGACACCCGGATCTGGCCGATCGTGCGGCGCTTCGCGCCCGAGCTGCGACTGCTGCTCAACTGGCTGGAGGCCGACCACCACAACCTCGACCACTCGTTCACCCGGGTCACCACGCTGGTCCGGATCGCCAGCCGGGACACCGGCAGCGCCTGGCCGGTCGCGTACGCGATGGAGGACCTGGCGGCCCGGCTGGAGACCCACCTGAGGATCGAGGAGCGGCAGTTGCTGCCCAGGATGGACGGGGTGGTCACCGACAGCTCCCGGCTCGGCGGCCTCGGCGAACTGCTCGACCTGCTGCGCTCGGCGGACGGCCCGGGCACGGCGGACGCGCTGGCCTGGCTGCTGGACGGGGTCGACCCGGTGCGGGTCGAGCGGTTGCTCGCCGAGTGCGACGACGACGTGGCCCGCAACTGGCCGCACTGGCAGGCGACCTACCAGCGCTGCACCGCGCCGCTGTGGGGGCCGGCGGGCGGCGACGCGTCCGAGGGCAGCCTGGGGAGCCTCGTCGACTGAGTGCCGGGCCTTTTCGCGGGCCGTTGATCTACGCGCGTGGCACGTGTCGCTGACATATGCCCGGCGTCGGGGGATCCGCAGGCATTGATCGGGCAGGCGCTCAACTCCCCTGGTTCCTTGGGTGATTCGCCCCATCCCTCCCCGCTTCCTTCCTCCCGAAGGCCGCAGTCCCGCAGCGCTCCCCGGCGCGCGACCGGCCTCGGCGGACCTCGGCGGACGCCTGGGCGTGCCCCACCGGCCCTACTCCGGCAGGCGGTTGAGCCACTCCAGCGGGGCGACCCGGATCGCCGTCCGCGGCGAACCGTTCCACTCCACCGGAAGACCGACCAGCTCCAGCGCGGCCACCACGGCCCGGCCGACCTCCGTCGTCCGCCGCCCCGCCGCTTCCTCCGACTCCTCGCCCGACTTCTCCCCGGTGCGGAACGTGCCGTAGCGCAGCATCAGTCCGCGCCCGGCCGCGGCCGCCTCGGTGTCCTGCTGGTGGAAGAAGACGAAGCCCCGCGAGTCCTCGTCGGCCTCGCCGCCGATCTCCGCGTAGCCGCAGCCGGCGCAGCAGGTGAAGTCCATCGCCGCGACGATGCCCTGCTCCTCCAGCAGGTCGAAGGCGTCCTCCAGCCGGTCCACGTCCGTGGTCTCCGGCCAGTCGGCCTGCTCGGCCAGCCGCTCGGTCCACAGCGGAGCGACGATCCGCTCCGCCTCCTCCTGCGTCAGCCCCTGGTCGTCGAGGACCTCGACCAGGGACTCGGCTATCTCGTCCGGCTCCTGGAAGCCGCACCGGATCAACTCGCGAGCCCGCTCCTGGGCTTCGAGCAGCACGTCGGGGGTGAGCGCCGTGTCCTGGGTCATGCCCGGATCCTCGCACCTGCCACTGACAATTCCGGTCCGCGGCCCCCACCGGTGCGCTACCGTCCGCCGGTGACCTCTCTGTTGCAACCCCCGCTGATCACCCGGCTGCTGGCCGCCGAGCGCATCCTGGTCGCCGGAGCCGGCGGCGGGTTCGACGTGTACGCCGGACTGCCGATCGCCCTCGCCCTGCGCGCCGCGGGCAAGGAGGTGCACCTGGCCAACCTCTCCTTCACCCACCTCTACGGCCTGCCCGGCGAGGTCTGGCAGGAGCCCGACGTGGCCATGATCCGGCCGGACACCGCGGCCCCCGAGGGCTACTTCCCCGAACGCACCCTGGCCCGCTGGCTGCGGCTGCACGGGATGCCCGACACCGTGTGGGCGTTCCCGACGGTCGGCGTCCGACTGCTGCGCGAGGCCTACCGCGGACTCGTCGCCCACCTGGGCGTGGACGCGATCCTGCTGGTGGACGGCGGCACCGACATCCTGATGCGCGGTGACGAGGCCGGGCTCGGCACCCCCGAGGAGGACATGGCCAGCCTGGCCGCGGTCGCGGGCCTGACGGAGGTGTCCGAACGGCTGGTCGCCTGCCTGGGCTTCGGCATCGACGCCCACCACGGCGTCAACCACGCCCTGGTGCTGGAGAACCTCGCCGCGATCGACCGGGCCGGCGGCTACCTCGGCGCCTTCTCCATCCCGCGCGGGAGCCGGGAGGGCGCGCTCTACCTGGACGCCGTCGAGCACGCCCGGGCGGCCTTCCCGCAGCACCCCAGCATCGTCAACGGCTCGGTGGCGGCGGCGCTGCGCGGCGAGTTCGGCGACGTGCGGTTCACCGAGCGGACCAAGGACGCCGAGCTCTTCGTCAATCCGCTGATGACGCTCTACTTCGGCGTCACGGTCGAGGCGCTGGCCGCCGAGAACCGCTATCTGGACCGGCTGGAGCACACCGTGCTGACCCGGCAGATCAGCACCGCCATCGAGGAGTTCCGGGACGAACTGCCCCGGCAGCGCCCGCCCCGGCAGTTCCCGCACTGACCCGTAGCGGCCTCAGTGCGGGGCGAGCCGGAACTCCAGGTTGCCGAACCGCACCTGGTCGCCCGGCCGCACCGGGATCCCGCCCGCGATCCGCCGCCCGTTCACGTGGGTGCCGTTGGTCGACCCGAGGTCGTAGAGCACCCAGCCGCCGTTCTCGTGCCGCAGCTCGGCGTGGTGCCGGGAGACCGAGGCGTCGTGCAGCCGCAGCCCCGAGCCGGGGATCCGTCCTATCGTCAACAGCCCCGCCCCGGCCTGCGGCAGGCTCAACCCGGGCAGTCGCTCCCTGCGCCAGGCCCGGTTCAGCCGGTCGCCGAAGGCGGACACCCGGCCGACCGTCCGCAGCACGAACCGCTCGACCGGCCCGCCGGTGGGCAACCCGGCCACCGCCGCGTCCAACTCGTCGCGGCTGGTGGCCTGCAGGACGATGTCCATCCGGCCGAGGAAGGTGTCGTGCGACAGCCGGCCGCTGCCCGCGCCGTCCCGCAGCACCCCGAGCGCCTGGTCCCGTTCGGCGTCGGAGGGCCGGACGGCGCCGGTGGGGAGTTCAGGCTGCGTCATGGCCCGATTGTCGGATCGACCGGCTCGGACTGTCCAGATCACGCCGCGGTCCGGCGCACGGTTCGTACATCACTGAGCGACAGACGCCCGCCCCACCCGCGCGGTTCCAGTAGGGCGGACGACCCGTCAGCCCTTCCGGGCGGCCGCCAGGATCTTCTCCGTGGTGTGCAGGAACCGGGAGGTCACCGCGCCCCGGTACTGCCCGCCGAACATCTCCTTGGTGACCCACTTGCCGTCCTGGAGGTGGACCACGACGTACGCGGCCCCGGGGCCGGCGCCGAGCACCTCGACGTCGCCCTTCACCGAGCGGTACGGGAGGGCGAGTTCGGCCGGCAGCGGCTCGGAGAGGAAGGCGATCACCAGCCGGACGTCCGGCGTCACCTCGATGCCCCGGAACGGCTCGGCGGCGAGCAGCTCGGCCACCTCGTCGACCGTCCGCAGCAGCACCGGCACCGGGTAGCCGAGCGACTGCTCCAGGTGCTCCTCGATCCGCGCGGTGAGCGCGGCGCGGTCCGGCTCGTCCGTGCTGAAGAAGACGTTCCCGCTCTGGATGTACGAGCGGACGTTCCCCAGCCCCAGCTCGGCGAAGAGCGCCCGCAGGCGCTCCATCTTCACCGTCCGGCCGCCGACGTTGATGGCCCGCAGAAACGCGATGTACGTGGTCGTGGTGGTCACCCCGCCAGTCTGGCACCGGCCACCGACAGCGCCCGCCCGTCGCCCACCGCTCCCGCTTCCCTCCCGGCGTCGTTCGCGCCCGGCGGGTGTCGGTGCCGGGTGCCAGACTGGCGCCATGGCTACCTGGCAGGATTTCGAGCAGGAGGCACCCGAACTCGCGGCCCTGGTGCGGGCCCGGTTCGAGGCCGACAAACACCACGTCCTGGCGACGCTGCGCAAGGACGGTTCACCCCGGGTGAGCGGCACGGAGGTCAACTTCGTCGGCGCCGACGCCTGGCTCGGGTCGATGTACGGTGCGGTCAAGGCGCGCGACCTCCAGCGGGACGGCCGCTTCGCGCTGCACGCCCACCCGGGGGACGAGACCATGGCCGGCGGGGACTCCAAGTTCTCCGGCCGCGCGGTGGAGGTCACCGACGAGGCCGAGCTCGCCGCCTTCGCGGCCGACCTGCCCGAGCCGCCGCCCACCCCGTTCCACCTGTTCCGGCTGGACCTGCAGCAGGTGGTGCACACCGCCCTGGAGGGGGACGCCCTGTGGGTCCTCAACTGGCACCCGGGCCGGCCGGTGGAGAAGATCCAGCTCCACTGACCGGCCGGACGGGCCTTACGGCAGAACGGACTTGAGCGCCTCGGGAGTCCGGGCCACGACGGCGTGCCCGTCGTCCGCGGTGATGATCGGGCGCTGGATCAGCACGGGGTGCTCGGCCATCGCCGCGATCCAGCGCGCCCGCTCGCCCTCCTCCCGGGGCCACTCCTTCATCCCCAGGTCCTTCGCGACCTGCTCGTCGGTGCGGGTGATGTCCCACGGCTCCAGGCCGAGCCGCGCCAGCACCTGCTCCAGCTCGGCCACGGTCGGCGTGTCCTCCAGGTAGCGCCGCACGGTGTACTCCACCCCGGCGGCGTTCAGCTCGGTGAGCGCCGTCCGGCACTTGCCGCAGCGCGGGTTGATCCAGATCTCCATGCCCGCCAGCCTATCCGGGACTCCGGCCGACCCACCGGCAGCGGGAACTCCGCCGGGCCCACCGGTGGTTCACGAACCAGGAACGTCGGAGGGGAGCATCACATGGACGGCGCTGCGATCATCGAGCAACTGATGACCACGGAGGTCAGGAACGACCCGTACCCGCTCTACGCCAGGGCGCACGAGCTCGGCCCGGTGGCCCCGGCCGGGGACGGGATGTTCGTGGTGAGCGGCTACGCGGCGGTCAACAAGGTGCTGCGCACGTCCGCCTTCGGCGTGGCGACCGCCGACATGATGGCCGGCCTCGCCCCCGAGTTCGCCGAGCACTCATCGCTAGCCCTGTTCGGCCGCTCGATCCTCCAGCGCAACGCCCCCGACCAGCCCCGGGTCCGTTCGCTGATCGCCTCGGTGTTCACCGCCCGCCGGGTCGCCGCGCTGCGCCCGGCCGTGGAGGCGGCGGTCGCCCGGCTGCTGGACGAGATGGCCGAGCAGGGCGCCGACGGCTCCCCGGTGGACTTCATGGACGCCTTCGCCTTCCGGCTGCCGGTCGGGGTGATCTGCGAGCTGCTCGGCGTCCCCGAGCGGGACCGCTACCGCTTCCGCGGCCTGGCCTCCGACCTGACCGTCGCCCTGGAGATCGTCCAGGACCTCGACGACCTGGACGAGGCCGACCGGGCCGCCGACGAGCTGTCCGGGTACTTCACCGAGCTGGTCGCCGAGCGGCTGGCCCGTCCGCAGGACGACCTGGTCAGCGACCTCGCCCGGATCGCCGCCGACGGCGGCGGGCGGCTCTCCGGCCAGGAGCTGCTGGCCAACCTGGTGCTGCTGCTGGTGGCCGGCTTCGAGACCACCACCAACCTGCTCGGCAACGGCCTCGCCCTGTTGTTCCGCCACCCCGAGGCGGCCGCCGGGCTGCGCAGCGGCGCCGTCACCCCGGCGGGCTTCACCGACGAGGTGCTGCGCTTTGACTCCCCGGTGCAGGCCACCGGCCGGGTCGCCCTGGCGGAGGGGCTGTCGATCGAGGGCCTGCCCGTCCCCGCCGACAGCGGGCTGACCCTGCTGATCGGCGCGGCCAACCGTGACCCGGCCCGGTACGACCGGCCCGGGGTGTTCGACCCGACCCGCACCGACAGCCAGCCGCTCAGCTTCGGCGGGGGCACCCACTTCTGCCTGGGCTCCCAGCTGGCCCGGATGGAGGGCGAGGTCGCGGTGCCCGCCCTGCTGGATCGTTTCCCCCGGCTCGCCCAGGGCGGCGTCCCGACCCGGCGCGACCGCCTGGTGCTGCGCGGCTACGAGACGCTCCCGGTGACCGTGCGGTGACCACCGGCTGACCTGCACCGTCTTCCTCTGCCCTCCGCCGCCCCCGGCCCGGAACCCGGGACGTTCGGCCGTTCGTGGCTGGGCCGTTCGTGGGGGAGCATGGAGGGACGAATCCGGTCATTCCTCGTGAATCACCCAGGCCGGTCAGCCAGGAGGTCCCCGCCGTGTCAGCACCCCGCCCGCCGCAGCTCGCGGTCGCGAAGCCCCGGGTGCCGCGCTGGGTGCTCTGGCTGCCGATCATCCTGCTGCTCCTGGACCTGACCGCCGAGGCCGTCGTCCCGCACGCGGTCGCCGCCGGCTTCCTGCTGACCGCACTGCCCGTGGTGGCCGCGTTCAGCTACGGCCCGGTGCTGACCGCGGCCACCACCGGCGGCGCCCTGGCCCTCCAACTGCTGCTGGCCCTGCGCGCGGGCCACATCAACGAGCAGCACCACGTCTGGGTGTACATCGCGACCGTGCTCTCCGGGGCGATGGGCACCGCCCTGTCCTGGCAGCGCACCCGGCAGAACCGCAACCTGCTGCAGGCCCGTACGGTCGCCGAGACCCTCCAGCGCACCGTGCTGCGGCCGGTGCCCGAGCGGGCCGGCGGCCTGCGGGTGGCCGGGCTCTACCGCCCGGCCCAGGCCGAGGTGCTGGTCGGCGGGGACCTGTACGAGGTGTGCGACACCCGCTTCGGCGTCCGGGTGCTGCTCGGCGACGTCCGTGGCAAGGGCCTCGGCGCGGTCCGTACCGTCGCCGACGTGCTCGGCGCCTTCCGGGCGGCCGCCTACGACACCCCGGGCCTGGTCGAACTCGCCGACCAGCTGGACCGCGCGGTGCTGCGCGACGCCGCCGACCGCGGCGACGACGACCTCGCCGTCCTCGCTCTCACCCCCGAATAGCCCCCGGCCCCGAATGGGCCGCGCCCCTCACCCGGCCCGGCCCGCCGGCCGGTTCCCGGGTGGCGACACGGGTGTGCCCCGGCCGGAGAGCGATCCGGCCGGGGCACACCTCGACGAACTGCGGCCTCTACAGGTCGTAGTACAGCTCGAACTCGTGCGGGTGGGGGCGGAGGGCGATCGGGGCGATCTCGTTGGTGCGCTTGAAGTCGATCCAGGTCTCGATCAGGTCCGGGGTGAAGACGTTGCCGGCGAGGAGGTACTCGTGGTCGGCCTCCAGGGCCTCCAGGACGGCGGGGAGGGAGGAGGGCACCTGCGGGACGTTGGCGTGCTCCTCGGGGGCGAGCTCGTAGAGGTCCTTGTCGACGGGCTCGAGCGGCTCGATCTTGTTGCGGATGCCGTCGAGGCCGGCCATCAGCATGGCGGAGAAGGCCAGGTACGGGTTGGAGGACGGGTCCGGGGCGCGGAACTCGATGCGCTTGGCCTTGGCGTTGGAGCCGGTGATCGGGATGCGGATGGCGGCCGAGCGGTTGCGCTGGGAGTAGACCAGGTTGACGGGCGCCTCGAAGCCGGGGACGAGCCGGTGGTAGGAGTTCACCGACGGGTTGGTGAAGGCCAGCAGCGAGGGGGCGTGCCGGAGCAGGCCGCCGATGTAGTAGCGGGCGGTGTCGGAGAGGCCGGCGTAGCCCTGCTCGTCGTAGAAGAGCGGAGAGCCCTCGCTCCACAGCGACTGGTGGACGTGCATGCCGGAGCCGTTGTCGCCGAAGATCGGCTTGGGCATGAAGGTGGCCGTCTTGCCGTTCCGCCAGGCGACGTTCTTGATGATGTACTTGAACAGCATCAGGTCGTCGGCGGCGTGCAGCAGGGTGTTGAACTTGTAGTTGATCTCGGCCTGGCCGGCCGTGCCGACCTCGTGGTGCTGGCGCTCGACCTGCAGGCCGGACTTGGCCAGCTCCAGGGACATCTCGGCGCGCAGGTCGGCGAAGTGGTCGACCGGCGGGGTGGGGAAGTAACCGCCCTTGTACTTGACCTTGTAGCCGCGCACGTCGCCCTCGGCGGCGCCGGTGTTCCAGGCGCCGGCCTCCGAGTCGATGTGGTAGAAGGACGCGTTGGCGCTGGTCTCGAACCGCACCGAGTCGAAGACGTAGAACTCGGCCTCGGGCCCGAAGAAGGCGGTGTCGGCGATGCCGGAGGAGGCGAGGTAGGCCTCGGCCTTCTTGGCGACGTTGCGGGGGTCGCGGCTGTAGGCCTCGCCGGTGACCGGGTCCTGGATGAAGAAGTTGATGTTGAGGTGCTTCTCGGCCCGGAAGGGGTCGAGGCGGGCGGTGGCAAGGTCCGCGACCAGGGCCATGTCGGACTCGTGGATGGCCTGGAAGCCGCGGATCGACGAACCGTCGAACATCAGGGTCTCGGACGGATCGAAGGTCGCCGCAGGTACGGAGAAGTGCTGCATGACGCCTGGCAGATCACAGAAGCGGACGTCGACGAACTTCACGTCGTTGTCCTGGATGAACTGCTTCACTTCGGCGGCGTTGTTGAACATCCATCCTCCTCGGCGTGCGAATTGGGCTCACCCTAGGAATGGGTCGTTTCCAGTCGGTGACCCGCTCGTTTCCTAGATGTTAACCACGACCGCCGAACGGGCGGCAAAGTCGTACGGGACAGGGCAAAACGCCCCGCCGACCTGGGGGTCGTCGGAAAAGTGGTCTGGACCACTCAAGTAAGCCCGGTGAGCGGGATTCACCCGGTCGTGGACGGACGCCGGACCGGACCCGGACGGCCCCGGGCCGCGCCCCGCCGGGAGGGGAGCCGGTGCCGGGGTGCGGCGTGAGCCCGGTTAGTGTGGATTCGTGGACACCAGAGAAGCGTTGGGATCGTGGATCGACGGCCCCAAGGCCGCCGCCGAGAAGATGGGCGCCGACTTCGGCTACCGAGGCGAACGCCTCGGGCTGCCCAAGGAGGGCCCCGGCTCGATCGCCGGCCCCGGCCGACGGATCGGCGCCGTGTTCGTGGACGGCTGGCTGGTCTCGCTGGTCTCCTTCGGCCTGCTCGCCAAGGGCGACCCGGCCGAGGCCAACCTGTGGACCCTCCCGCTCTTCTTCCTGGTCGCGGTCGTCCTGCTCTCCACCACCGGCACGACCCTCGGCAAGCGGCTGTTCGGCCTCCGGGTGGTCCGCCTGGACGGCCGCCGCGCGACCATCCCGCAGGTACTGCTGCGCACCCTGCTGCTCTGCCTGGTGGTGCCGCCGCTGGTCTGGGACCGCGACACCCGCGGCCTGCACGACAAGGCGGTCGGCACCGTCGAGGTCCGGATCTAGGGACGGGCCCCAGCGCCTGCCGCACGACGTGGAACGGCCCCGCTTCGGAAGCTTCCGAAGCGGGGCCGTTGTCGTCACGGGAGGGGGAGGGTCAGCGGGCCTGGCCGCCCTTGGGCATCCGGGCGCCCTTGGGCATCGGGCCCTTGGGGATCGGCGCCTTGGAGAGCAGGTCGCCCAGCGCGCGCAGGCGGTCGTTGGTCTCGGTGACCTGGGTGGCGGTGATGGCGCGCGGCAGGCGCATCAGGTGGATCTGCAGCTTCTTCAGCGGGATCTCGCCCTCGCCGTTGCCCACCACGATGTCGTGCACCGGCACGTCGCCGACCACACGGGCCATCTTCTTCTTCTCGGAGGCCAGCAGCTGGCGCACCCGGTTCGGGTTGCCCTCGCCGATCAGCGCGATGCCGGCCCGACCCACCGCGCGGTAGACCGCGTCCTGGTTACGGGTGACCGCGACCGGGGTGGAGCTGGAGCTCCAGCCGCGCCGGATGTTGTTCAGCACCGCGGCCACGGCACCCGGCTGCCCCTCCATCTGCCCGAACGCGGCGCGCTCGGCCCGGCGCCCGAAGACGATCGCCATGGCCAGGACGGCCACGATGAAGCCCAGGATGCCCAGGTAGATGGGGTGGTCGATCGCGAAGCCGATGGCGAGGAACACGCCGAAGGTCAGCAGGCCGACGCCGGCGATGATCAGGCCGATCTTGGTGTCGACCTTCTTGGTCATGGTGTACGCCAGGCGGATCTGCTTCAGTCGCCCGGGGTTCTCGGATGTTTCCCTCGCCATAACGCTCATGGTACGTGGCACGGGTACGGGATATCCAAGCCCGGGTACCCGTTCGCCCGAACCGTGACCCGCGCGGCCGTTCGCCGTCGCACACAGCGACGTCAGGGCCTCACTGTCGTACGGACCGTGCTCCCGCGGCTCCCGCCGCCTTCGACGCCCCCAGTGCGTCGTGCCGCCGGTCGGCCGCGTACTCGCGGTTCTCGCACACCGCCGCCCAGGCGTTGCGGCGCGCGTGCCGCTGGCCGGGCGCCAGCAGGACGCTCTCGGCGAACCGCAGCGCCGCCCCCACGGAGCGGATCCGCACCTGCATCTGCATCTGCATCCCGAACAGCTCCTCTTGCGACCGTCGTGGCTGAGCCGTGGCTGGGCCGTGGCTGAGAAGAATCGAACGCCTACCAAGCGTCCATCGTCCCCACCCCGTGTTACCAGCCCGTGACCAAGCAGTCAAAGCGTGGTGAAACCTGGAAGGGCGGAGCCGCAGCTCCGCCCTTCCAATGGCCGACATGGCGCAAAACCGACCCAGGGGGTCAGACCGCGGCCTGCTCGCGCCGCTCCAGCGCCTGCCGGTACAGCCGGCCGGCCCGGTACGACGAACGCACCAGCGGCCCCGACATGACACCCGCGAAGCCCAGCTCCTCGGCCTCCTCCTGGAGCTCGACGAACTCCTGCGGCTTCACCCAGCGCTCGACCGGGTGGTGGCGCAGCGAGGGCCGCAGGTACTGGGTGATGGTGATCAGCTCACAACCGGCCCCGACCAGGTCGGCCAGCGCCTGGCTGACCTCCTCGCGGGTCTCGCCCATGCCCAGGATCAGGTTGGACTTGGTGACCAGTCCGGCCGCGCGGGCCTGGGTGATGACGTCCAGCGAGCGCTCGTAGCGGAAGGCCGGGCGGATCCGCTTGAAGATGCGCGGGACCGTCTCGACGTTGTGCGCGAGCACCTCGGGGCGGGAGGAGAAGACCTCGGCCAGCTGCTCGGGCACCGCATTGAAGTCGGGGATGAGCAGCTCGACGCCGGTGCGGCCGGCGGCGCGCTCGGCGGTCATCGCGTGCACCTGGCGCACGGTCTCGGCGTACAACCAGGCGCCGCCGTCCTCCAGGTCGTCGCGGGCGACGCCGGTGATGGTGGCGTAGTTGAGGTCCATGGTGACGATGGACTCGGCGACCCGGCGCGGCTCGTCGCGGTCGAACTCGGCGGGCTTGCCGGTGTCGATCTGGCAGAAGTCGCAGCGGCGGGTGCACTGGTCACCGCCGATGAGGAAGGTCGCCTCGCGGTCCTCCCAGCACTCGAAGATGTTGGGACAGCCGGCCTCCTGGCAGACCGTGTGCAGTCCCTCCTTCTTCACCAGCGACTGGAGGGCGTTGTACTCCGGGCCCATCTTCGCGCGGGTCTTGATCCACTCGGGCTTCCGCTCGATGGGGGTCTCGCTGTTGCGGACCTCCAGGCGGAGCAGCTTCCTGCCGTCGGGCGCGACAGCGGACACGTGCGACTCCTAGAACTAGACGGGGTACCCCCAGGGTACGCCTGTGGTTGTACGGCCTTCGCCGGGCCCGTTGCCCTGCAATCGCAGGGCAACGCGGCTACCGGCCAGTAGATTCCCAGTGATTCCCGCGACCGGCGGAAGAGTTGCGCGGGATTCAGCGGCTGAGCGCCGGCTCCGGCAGCTCGGCGAACACGTCCTTCAGGTGCCGCTCGACCGACGGCAGCGCCTCGCTCACCGCGAAGTCGCGCCCCAGCTCACCGGCCAGCGAGGCGACGCCCGCGTCCCGGATGCCGCACGGCACGATCTTGTCGAAGTACGTCATGTCCGGGTCGCAGTTGAGCGCGAAGCCGTGCATGGTCACCCCGCGGGCGACCCGTACGCCGATCGCCGCGAGCTTGCGGTCGCCGCCGCGCTGCCCGGCGTTGGACGGCGCGTACTCGGGCCCGGCCAGGCGCGGGTCGATGCCCAGCGGCAGGCCCATCCGCAGGGTGAGCTTGCCGATGTCCACCACCTCGGACGGGTCCACCACGGCGTCCGGGATGTTCTCGCCGAGCACCCAGACCCCGCTGCGGCCCTCGACCCGGGTGGTCCCGATGCCGAAGTCGGCGGCGGCGCGGATCAGCGCCTCCTCCAGCCGGCGGACGTAGGCGATCACGTCGATCGGGTCGGGCAGCTTGATGATCGGGTAGCCGACCAGCTGGCCGGGGCCGTGCCAGGTGATCTCGCCGCCCCGGTTGACCTCGACCACCGGGGTGCCGTCCAGCGGCAGGTCGGCGGGGTTGGTGCGCCGGCCCATGGTGTAGACGGGCGGGTGCTCCAGCAGCAGCACGGTGTCGGGGATCTCGTCCGCGACCCGCAGCGCGTGCAGGCGCTGCTGCTCCTCCCACGCCTCCTCGTACGGGACGACGTGCTCGCCTATCCCCATCCGAACGAAACGCACGTTCTCGCTCATGCGCCCACCTCGCTTCGCTCGGCGGTCGCTTCGCGAGACGCGCCCCGGCCGATTGTTCGCTCGCTCCGCTCGCTCACCGATGCCGCTCCTTGCCAGGCGTTCGAGACCAACCTGGCCACTGTACGCCCACGGCCGCGGCACCCGTTCGGCCGTACCGTTCAGCCGTCCCCCGCACCCGTTCGGCCGTATCGTTCAGCCGTCCCCGCACCCGCTCAGCCGTCCCCGCCCCCGGCGAGCAGCTGCAGGCGCAGCGCCAACTGCAGCTCCAGCGACCGCTCTGGCTGGTTCCAGTCCCGCCCGAGCAGTGCCTCGACCCGGTCCAGCCGCTGCACCACCGTGTTCACGTGGACGTGCAGCTCGTCCTTGGCCCGGGTGAGGCTGCCGCCGCAGTCGAAGTAGGCGCGCAGGGTGCGCACCAGCTCGGTGCCGCGGCAGGCGTCGTAGGCCAGCAGCGGGCCGAGCGCGGCGCCGACGAAGCCGTCCACGTCGTGGCCGTCACCGAGCAGCACCCCGAGGAAGCCGAGCGCGCGGGCCGAGGCCCCTTCCCCGGCGCGGCCGAGCACCCGCAGGGCGCGCACGCAGCGCAGGCCCTCGCCGTACGAGGCGGCCAGCGCGGTCGGGCCGGCGGCGGGGCGGCCGGCGCCGACGGTGACCGGGAAGCCCGCCAGCCGGGCCAGTCGCTCGGCGGCCCGCCGGGCGGTCGACTCGGCGCTCTGCTCCGGGTCGTCGGCATCGCCCGGCGCCACGGGCACCAGCAGCACCACGGCCTCGCCGTGCTCGGCGCTGACGCCGCGGGAGCCGAACAGGTACCGCCGGGCCGCGCCCGCCAGCCGTCCGCGGTCGTCGCCGTCGTGGTCGGCGGGCTCCGCGACCAGCACCAGGTGGGGCCGGGCGAGGTCGACGCCGAGCCGGCGGCCGCGCGCGGTGAGCCCGGCCGGGTCGCGCTCGGGGGCGGTGAGCAGGTCGGTGAGCAGCTCGCCGCGGACCCGGTTCTCGGTCTCCGCGACCGAGCGGCGCAGCAGCAGGAGCAGCGCGGTCACCACGCCGGCCCGCTCGAACAGCCGCCGGTCCGCGTCGTCGAGGCCGGGCCGGCCGCGCAGCACCAGGGTGCCGAGCGTGTCGTGCCCGGCCAGCACCGCGCACACCCACAACTCGCCGTGCCGTACGGAGCGGCCCTCGGCCCGGGAGGCGGCCACCGCCCCGGCCAGTTCGGCGGCGGGCGCGGGGCGCCCGGCCAGCGGCTCGCCCTCGGCGTCCAGGACGGCTATCTCCCCGTCCAGCAGGTGGGCGACGGCCGCGGCCACGTCCGGCACCTCGGCGCCGCGCAGCACCAGGTCGGTGAGCCGGTCGTGCGCCTGCTCGGCGCGCTGGACGGCGGCGGAGTGGGCCCGCACCAGCTCGTTGGCGGCGTTCAGCTCGGCGAGCGCGGCCCGGGTGTCGGCCAGCGACTTGGCGGTGTCCAGGGCGATCGCGGCGTGCGCGGCCAGGGTGCAGAGCAGCGCGACCTCGTCGGGGGAGAAGGCGCGCGGGGAGCGGTCGGCGGCGAACAGGACGCCGATGACCTGCCCGCCGAGCAGCAGCGGCACCCCGATGATCGCCACCAGGCCCTCGTCCAGCACCCCCGCGTCGATCGTGCCGGTGTGGTGGAAGCGCTCGTCGGTGCGGTAGTCGGGGGTCGCGTACGGGCGGGCGGTCTGGGCGACCAGTCCGCCCAGGCCGTCGCCGAGGCTGAGCCGCAGGGTCTGGAACAGGATGGAGACCGAGCCGTCGGTGACCCGCATGTAGGTGTCGCCGGCGGCCTCGTCCGGCAGGGTCAGGTACGCGGTGTCGGTCCCGAGCAGCATCCGGGCCCGGCGGACGATCGCCTGCAGCACGGTGTCCAGGTCCCGGGAGGCGGCGAGGTCCCCGGCGGTGTCGAACAGCGCCGTCAACTCGGCCTCGCGGCGCCGGTGTTGGCGCAGGGTGCGGTGTACGCGCAGGGCCTGCCAGGTGGCGTCGTCGATCTCGGCGAGGACGCCGGCCGACGCCCCACGGCGGCGGGCGTCGGCCAGCACCTCGGCGAAGTCCTCGGTGGCGGCGCCGGAGGCGAGCAGGTCGAGCAGCCGTCGCAGTGCGGGCGCGGCGCTCTCGTCGGGGTGGTTCATGGCGCGTGGTTCATGGTGCGGGCCGCCTATCGGCGTCGGGTCCGTCGGTGCCGAGAAGTCGCTCCCGGGAGGCCGCCGTCGGATCGGAGAAGTCGCTCCCGGGAAATCGCGATGCTATCGGCTCAATCCTCAGGTGACAGCAGGCTTTCCGACCGCGCCGCCGTCCACCGGCTGACCCTCCGCCGAGCGCTCCTCGACCTCCGCGAGGTCCTGCCCCCTGGTCTCCCGCCCGCACAGCACCGCCAGCACGGTGAGCGCCGCCGCGATGGCCACGTACACCGAGATCGGCGTGGCACTGCCGTAGTCCTTGAGCAGTGCGGTCGCGATCAGCGGCGCGGGCGCGCCGGCCGCCACCGAGGCGAACTGGGCGCCGATCGAGGCCCCCGAGTACCGCATCCGGGTCGCGAACAGCTCGGAGAAGAAGGCCGCCTGCGGTGCGTACATCGCACTGTGGAACACCAACCCGACGCTCACCGCCAGCACCAGCGCCCCGAAGGACCCGGTGTCCACCATCCCGAAGAACACGAACGCCCACACCCCGACCCCGGCCGCGCCGACCAGGTACACCGGCTTGCGCCCGACCCGGTCCGAGAGCGCTCCGAACAGCGGGATCAGCGCGAACTGGATGGCGGAGGCGATGAGTACGGCGTTCAGCGCGCTCTGCTTGTCGAAGTGCGCGTGGGTGACGGCGTAGGTCAGCACGAACGTCGTCATCACGTAGTACGAGATGTTCTCCGCCATCCGCGCGCCCATGGCCACCAGCACCTCCCGCCAGTGGTGCCGCAACACCCCCACCAGCGGCGGCTTTTCCTCGGTCCTGCCCTGCCGGGCCGCCAACGCCCGCCGGAACAGCGGCGATTCGTCCACCGCCAGCCGGATCCACATTCCGACCCCGACCAGCACCGCCGACAGCAGGAACGGCACCCGCCACCCCCACGCCAGGAACGCGCTCTCCGACTGCACCGCCGTCATCAGCGACAACACCCCTGCCGCCAGCAGGTTCCCGGCCGGCGCCCCGCCCTGCGGCCACGAGGCCCAGAACCCCCGCCGCCGCTGGTCCCCGTGCTCCGACACCAGCAGCACCGCCCCGCCCCACTCACCCCCGAGCGCGAATCCCTGCACCAGCCGCAGCGCCGTCAGCAGCACCGGCGCCGCCACCCCGACCGAGTCGTACGTCGGCAGCAACCCGATCGCCGTGGTCGACCCGCCCATCAGCAGCAGGCTCACCACCAGCAGCTTCTTCCGCCCGACCCGGTCCCCGAAGTGCCCGAACACCAGCGCCCCGACCGGCCGCGCCGCGAACCCGATCGCATAGGTCAGGAACGACAGCAGCGTCCCGGTCAGCGGATCGGTGTTGGGGAAGAACAGCTTCCCGAACACCAGCGCCGCAGCCGTTCCGTACAAGAAGTAGTCGTACCACTCGATGGTCGTACCGATCAGGCTCGCAGCCACCACTCGTGGGAGTGAGCTGCTCACCGCCGAACCACGTGCAGAGCCCTTCATGGCCACCACTTCTCCCAGAACCGGACGGGGACGATGTCGCCACAAGGTAGGAACCCCACGCCCTCGGGACTATGTGGTTGGCCCACGTAGCCCACGAGGTGGATGTAGTCGCTCACCCCATAACCACCCCCATGCCCGGCCCGGATCGGTCTGGTCGTGGGCCTCATGACGGTGGCCCGCACCCCAGTGCGACTGGGGCGCGGGCCGGGGGTGCTCTTGTTCGCAGGAAGTCGGCAGAGCCGACTTCCTGCGAACAAGAAGGGGTAGCGCCCTTCACCGTGAGATGGGAGGAGAAGCCGCAGGGGGCGCGACGGGTTTCTTGCCGCCCGTTCGATTGCTGCGCGTCGCCCTTCGGCCCGGGCGCCAATTCGACGCCGCCGCCCGACTTTCCTCGGTGCCACCTCGAACGGTTCGCACATCCATCGCCCCGACGACGACCGGCGGATGCTCGTGAGAGGGCGGGTCAGTGCGCCGTCCAGCCGCCGTCGATGGGGAGGCTGGTGCCGGTGATGTAGGCGGCGGGCGGGGAGCAGAGCCAGAGGGCGAGTTGGGCGACCTCCTCGGGTTCGATGAGGCGCTTGACGGCGGTGCGGTCGAGCATGATCCGTTCGACGACCTCGTCCTCGGGGATGCCGTGGGCCAGTGCCTGGGCGGCGATCTGCTTCTCCACCAGGGGGGTTCGGACGTACCCCGGGTTGAGGCAGTTGCTGGTGACGCCGTAGGGGGCGCCCTCCAGGGCGACGGTCTTGCTGAGGCCTTCCAGGGCGTGCTTGGCGGTGACGTACGCGGACTTGAAGGCGCTGGCGCGCAGGCCGTGGACGGAGGAGATGTTGACGATCCGGCCCCACTCCCGTTCGTACATGCGGGGGAGGGTGCGGCGCAGGATGCGGAACGGGGCCTCGACCATGACGCGTTGGATGAGGAGGAAGCGGTCGACGGGGAACTCGTGCACGGGCGCGACGTGTTGGAGGCCGGCGTTGTTGACCACGATGTCGGCGTCGGCCGGCAGGGCGTCCACGGCCTCGGGATCGGCGAGGTCCGCGACGATCGCGTGCCCGCCGATCCGGTCCGCGAGCTCCCGGGCCGGGCCGGCCGCGAGGTCGACGACGTAGACCCGGGCGCCGGCCCCGGCGAAGGCTTCGGCGCAGGCCCGGCCGATGCCCGAGGCGGCCCCGGTGACCAGGGCCGTGCGGCCGTCGAGCGGGCGGGCAGTAGAGGTGTCCATGGCCGAGAACGGTAGGAATCCGGCGGCGCGGCTCCCATGTGGCGGACCGACACAGCATGCCCGTTGGCCATGGTGGCAACCACTATGAGCCTCGATCGACGGTTCGACCCCGGAAGGCCAAACCCATCCTGACCTCGCTTCCCCACAATGGGCGCGGTTGCTTCACCCGTTCGGAGGATTGCTCGGTCAGATCCACCCATAGCGCCCGAATGCTCGCTACATTCACGCCGATTCCCGACAGGGGGCGCCGCCCCAGGCGAGCCGAAGTGCTGGTGGAGCCCGGTGCGACGTCCGAGAGGTGTTGACTGACATGCCCCAACGGCCTGCAACCGACAGCCCGGCGTACGGACCGCTCGACCCGCTCGGCCAGCGCCGAGGCCCGGTCGGCCGGGCCCTTCCGGACGCCCCCGACGCCCTGACCGCCGACACGCTGACCGCCGACACGCTGACCGCCGACACGCTGACCGCCGACGCCCCGACCACCGACGAACCGCGGCTGCCCGCGCAGGCCACACCCGCCCGGCACGAAGCCACCGCCGCCCCCGCGACCACCAGCGGCCACGGCACCCACACCGGCCACTCCGGCCCGGCGCCACAGAACGGCCAGCTCGCCGCCCTGATCGAGGAGGCCGGCTTCTCGCACGCCGGCCTGGCCCGCCGGGTCGACCAGCTCGGCCTGGAACACGGCCTCGACCTGCGCTACGACAAGACCTCGGTCACCCGCTGGCTGCGCGGACAGCAGCCCCGCGGGGCCACCCCGGCGCTGATCGCCGAGGTCTTCACCCGCCGCCTCGGCCGCCGCCTCACCGCCCAGGACCTCGGCCTGGACGCCTGCGCCCCGGTCTACGCGGGCCTGGAGTTCGCCGAGACCCCGCAGGAGGCGGTGGACATCGTGGCGAGCATGTGGCGCAAGGACAACGGCCCGCAGTCCGAGCTGCGCCGGATCGCCTTCACCCCGGCCGGCCTGGTCGTCCCCAGCCGGGACTGGCTGATCGGCCGCACCGACGAGCGGGTCGCCCGGGACGGCTCCACCCTGGCCCGCCCGGACGCCGCCGCCGGTTCACCCGGCGCCACCCCCGTAGCGGCGGCGCCCACCATCCCGGGCGCGCCCGGCGCACCAGTCCTGAGCCCGGCGCGCACCCAGCCCGTCAGCGCCCCCGGAGCCCCAGGAACCCCCGGTGCTGCGGGCACCCCCGGTGCCCGCAGCACCGCCGGAACCACCGGCACCGCCGCCACCATCGGCCGGGTGCCCACCCAGAGCCGCCGCCCGCCCACCGTCGTCGAGCCGCCGTACACCGACCCGACCCGCGAGGCCCGCCCCGCCCTGCGGGTGGGCCGCGGCGACATCGCCGCCATCCGCGCCGTCGGCGACCTCTTCCGCGCGCTCGACCACGCCTACGGCGGCGGCCACGCCCGCCAGGCGCTGGTCCGCTACCTGGAGAGCGAGGCCGAGCCGATGCTGCGCGGCCGCTACGGCGAGCAGATCGGCCGGGCCCTGTTCGGGGCCGTCGCCGACCTGACCAGGCTGGCCGGCTGGACGTCCTTCGACATCGCCGCGCACGGCCTCGCCCAGCGCTACTTCGTCCAGGCGCTGCGCCTCTCCCAGGCCGCCGGGGACCGCGCGCTCGGCGGCTACGTCCTGGTGACGATGAGCCAGCAGGCCGTCCACCTGGGCCACGGCCGGGAGGCCGTCCAGCTCGCCCGGGTCGCCCAGCAGGGCGTCGGCACCGCCGTCCCGCCGGTGGTCCAGTCGTTGATGCACGCCGCCGAGGCGCGCGGGCACGGCCTGCTGGGCGACGTCCGCTCCTGCACCACGGCGCTGGTACGGGCCGAGCGCTCACTCGCGGCCTCCCGCACGGGCGACGAACTTCCCTCCTGGGCACGGTACTTCGACGAGGCCCAGCTCTCCGACGAGTTCGCCCACTGCTACCGCGACCTCCAGCAGTGGCGCACCTCCGCGCAGCACGCCGAGAAGTCGCTGCGGCTGCGCTCGCCCGCCTACGCACGCAGCCGGATCTTCTGCCGGCTGGTGCTGGCCACCGCCCGGCTCGGCATGGGGGACCTCGACGAGGCCTGCACCATGGCCACCGACGCGCTGCGGGCGGCGGGGGAGATGCGCTCGGCCCGGTCACTGGAGTACGTCCGGGACTTCCACCGCCGCCTCACCCCGTACCGGGGCAGCCAGGTGGCCCGCGCCTTCGAGGAGACGGCCCGCCAGGCGGGTGTGATCTGAACCCCACCCCGATGACCCAAAGACCGGGCCGAGAGCTCACCAGCTCTCGGCCCGGAGCCTCGGGCCCCGGCACGCGGTCGGTCTGTCACCCCGGCAGACCGCTCGCGTGCCCGCACCGGCCGGAGCACCGCAGGGAGTACCGCCGGGAACACCACCTGAAGTACCGCCCGGAGAAGCGCCCGGAGAAGCGCCCGGAGAACCCGCCCGATGAACACGGCGCTCAGGCCGCCGCCTCGGCCTCCCGTGAACCGGCCGGCAGCCCCAGGTCGCCCAGTACCGCCCGCGCCGCCCGCCGCCCGGAGACCAGCGCGCCCTGCACGGTGCTGGTGTCCCGGTGGTCCCCGGCGACGTACAGCCCGGCCAGCAGCCGCACCGGCCGGCGGGGGTTGTGCGGCGGCGGCATCGCGGGCAGCGCGTCCGGGACGTGCCGCACGCTGAGGAACTGCCAGTCCGTCGTCGAGGTGCCGTACAGGTCCGCGAGCCGGGCCCGGACGGCCGGTTCCAGCCCGGCCGGGCCGCCCGCGTCGAAGGAGCGGCGGCCGAGCACGGTGGTGGCGACCAGCGCCTGCCCCGCCGGGGCGTAGGACGGGTGCAACTCGCTGAGCACCAGCGAGTGCGAGACCAGCGGCGGGTGCCCGTTCGGCCGGTCGGCGTCGAGCAGCAGCACGGCCTCGTTCAGCGGGGCGCGGTCGGCGGCGTGGAAGAAGGTGGTGACGGGGTGGAAGTCCGGCAGCCGCAGCCCGGGCAGCAGTTCGGCGGCGGAGCGGGCGTCGGTGGCGACCACCACGGCCTGGGCGCCGATCCGCCCGTGAGCGAGGGTCTCCACGCCGTCGGCGCCTGCCGAGGTGACCTGCACCCCGGTCCGCACGGTGCCGGCGGGCAGCGCGGCGGCCAGCTGGGCCGGCACGGCCGCGATCCCGTCGGCGGGCAGACAGAGCCGGCCGCGCGCGTACGAGCGCAGCACCAGGTCGGCGATCCGGCTGCTGGTGCCGAGGGCCGGATCGCTGAGCAGGGCGCTGAGCAGCGGGCGCAGGAAGCCGTCGATGCTGCGCGGGGCGAGTCCGTGGCCGGTCAGCGCGCGGGCGGCGGTGGTCTCCGGCCGGGCCTGTAGCCGGCCGGCCGGGGTGGTGGCGATCCGGCCGAGCCAGCTGCCGAGGCGGGCCTTGTCCAGCGGGCTGCCGAGCGGGGCCCGTAGCGCGGCCTGCCGGGCGGCGGTGAGCTGCGGGTCCCCGGCGCGGTAGCGGCGGCCGGCGCTGTGCACGAGTACGCCGGGCGCGAGCGGGCGCAGGTCCAGGCGGTCGAGGTCGAGCGCCCGGCGCAGCTCGGGGAAGGCGGTGTTGAGCAGGTGGATGCCGTCGTCGAGGCGGAAGCCGTCCACTGCGCGGGTGGCCATTCGGCCGCCGATCCGGTCGGTGCTCTCCAGGACCTGAACGGTGAGGCCGTGGCCGGTGAGTGCGCGGGCGGCGGCCAGGCCCGCGAGTCCGGCGCCGACCACGACGACGTCCGGGTCGGACGGTCGGCGGGCGCGGCGGGTGAAGTCGTACGTGGGCACTGGTGTGCTCCCTCCCTGGTCCCGGGGCTCCGGCCGACGCAGGCAGCGGGGTGCCGGGACACGGTCCGAGGAAGGTGATGCCCAGTCAGTGTGAGCATCAGACAAATGCGATGGACCGGATGCGGGGGTCGGAAGGGGTTGTGCGGCACCGGGCGGGGGCGCGGTCACGGACAGTGCGCCGTGGCGGCCGGGTTACCGGGCAGACGGGCGCGCACGGTCACCGGGGGCGTGCGACGCGCCCGCCGTGTGCTCCCGTGCGCCCCCTCTCGGAGCCCCTCCTGGAGACCCCTCCGACCCCGCCCGGCATATGCCCCTGGCCAGGGCGAATGCCGTAGCGGGACTACGCAGAACGAGGCGTCACGGCACCGGCCGGAAGCCCGTCACAGCGCCGCCCGTACTGCCGAGTCCAGGTCCGGGTGCGCGAACCGGAAGCCCGCGTCCAGCAGCCGCCGCGGCACCACCCGGTGGCTGCCGACCACCTCGATCGCCAGCTCCCCGAGCACCACCTTGAGCACGGCCTCCGGCACCGGGAACGGCGTCGGCCGCCGCAGCGCCCGGCCGATCGCCGCGGTCAGCTCCGCGTTGGTGGCCGGCTCCGGCGCGGTGAGGTTGAAGGCGCCGGAGAGCTCCTCCCGGTCGATCAGGAACCGCAGCGCGGCGACCTCGTCGGCCAGCGAGATGTAGCTCCAGTACTGCCGCCCGCTGCCGAGCCGCCCGCCCAGACCCAGCTTGAACAGCGGGAACAGCCGTCCGCCCGCCCCGCCCGCGGCGGAGAGCACCATCCCGGTGCGCGGGTGGACGACCCGGATCCCGGCCCGTTCGGCCGGCCGCGCGGCGGCCTCCCACTCCAGGCAGACCTCGGCCAGGAAGTCGTCCCCGGCGGGGGAGTCCTCGTCGATCACCCGGTCGCCGGTCTGCCCGTACCAGCCGACCGCGGAGGCGCTGACCAGGACCCGCGGCGGCTCCTTGAGCGCCGCCAGTGCCACCGCCAGCGTCTCGGTGCCGTACACCCGGCTCTCCCGGATCTCCCGCTTGTAGGAGTCCGTCCAGCGGCGGTCGCCGACTCCGGCGCCGGCCAGGTGCGCCACCGCGTCGACCCCGGCGAGCCCGTCCCGGTCGACCTCGCCGAGGAGCGGGTTCCAGCCGATCGCGGTGCTGCCGTCGGGCTGCGGGCCCGTCCTGGAGCGGTGCCGGACCAGCCGGACCACCTCGTGGCCGTCCGCCAGCAGGGAGCGGACGAGCGCCGAACCGATCAATCCCGTGGAGCCTGTGACAGCGATGCGCATGGGCCCATCCTCGCAGTTCTTATCACCTGTCACCTTTCGCACGCGCCCCATTAGCATCACGCAGCATGACCCGCGATGACGATCTGACCATCCGCCTGGCCCGGCCCGAGGACGAGCGCGGACTCGCCGAGCTCAACCGGGCCTCCTGGTCCACCCTGTCCGACGTCTCCCCGCAGCCGGCCGCCGAGGACGGGGTCTTCGACGAGCGGCACACCCCCGACCAGTACCTGCTCGCCGTCCTGGACGGCCGGATCGTCGGCTACATCCGCCAGGTCCCGGCGACCGCGCTGGCCGCCAACCGGCACGTCCGGCAGATCCAGGGCCTGGCCGTCGACGACACGGTGCGCGGCCGGGGCATCGGCCGGCGGCTGGTCGAGGCGGCCTGCGCGGAGGCCCGGGCCGGGGGCGCCCGCAAGCTGAGCCTCCGGGTGCTCGGCTGGAACGCCCCGGCCCGCCGGCTGTACGAGAGCTGCGGCTTCGTCGTCGAGGGCGCGCTGGCCGAGGAGTTCCTGATCGACGGCCGCTACGTGGACGACGTCTGGATGGCCCGCCGACTCACCGACTGAGCCCGCACCCGAACTCGTATCGAAGCAGCACCGAACCCGTATCGAAAGCAGCACCGAAGCAGTAGCGGACCGCACCGAGGCAGCAGCGAACCCGCCCCGAACCCGCCCCGGAAAGGACTGACGCTCCGTCAGGCCAGGTGCTGCCGAGTCGTGACGTACCTGCCCTGTCTGGAGCAGCACGCCGCCGGGTACCGTACGCCCGTGAGCAACTCGACGCCTCCCGGGTGGTACCCGGTCCCCGGTGCGGACGGCGCGCCCGGTCACGAGCGCTGGTGGGACGGCAACGCCTGGACCAGCGAGGTCCGGCCGCTCCAGGGCGGTGCCGGGCAGGTCGCCGACGCGCCGACCCAGACCTGGCAGCCCTCCATCCCGCAGCACCAGCAGCAGCCCGGCTACGGCTACCCGGCGCAGAGCGGCTCACCCGCCCCCGGCTACGGCTACCCCGGCCAGGACGCGACCCAGGGCCCCGGCTACGGCTACCCCGGCCAGGCACCGTACTTGGGCCAGTCGCCGTACCCCGGCCAGGAGGCCTACCCGGGCGCGGCCTACGGCTACCCGCCGCCGACCGGCTCCGGGCGGAGCAGGCCCGGCGTGATCGTCGGCATCACGGTCGCCGTACTGGTGGTGGGCGGGATCATCGCCGGGCTGGTGCTCAGCAACGGCGGGGACCCGAAGGCGGGCCCCACGCCGAACCCCACGGTCACCGTCACCCAGAGCGACAGCCCGACGCCGAGCCCCACCCCGACCCCGACCACCCCGACCCCCAAGCCCGTCCCGTCCCTCAAGAGCACCGTGCCGGATCCGCAGCACGCGATCACCGTCCCGGTGTTCGACGGCTGGGACGCGGCGGCCAACTCCGCGCACTCCACGGTCTACCTCGGCAGCGGCCGCTACACCTGCCCCGACGGCAGCTCCTGCATCCGCGGCCAGTTCTCGATCGAGAAGGACACCGTCAAGGGCGACACCCCCAAGGGGGCCGCCGACGCCGCGATGCCGGCCTACGCCGGGACGATCTTCAGCGGGATCAACTCCCACACCGACTCCGGCTCCGGCTACGTCAGCGTCGCCGGCGTGCTCGGCTACGCCACCCGTTGGCACGTCCGCACCTCCGACGGCACCCAGGGCTACGTGCTGCTGGCCGCCGTCCCGGCCAAGGGCGGCGGCTACGTGGTCTTCGAGGGCGGCGTGGACGACGACCCGGCCGCGCCGGACGCCTCGGTGCTGGACCAGATCCTCAAGGGCATCAAGCAGGACAGCTCCTCCGGCAGCAGCACGTGAACCGCTACTGGTCCCCGTAGCGCTCCCAGAGCTTGGGGAAGCGTTTCGCCATGACGTCCGGGTCCTCGAAGTCCAGCGGGGTCCCGGACGGCCGCCCCGCCTGCCGCCCGCCCACGTCCGGCAGCGGCAGGCCGGTCAGCTGCTCGTACGCCTCGTCGGCGGCGAAGCCGAGATCCTCGGCCTCGCCGTCCTCCTCCTCGTCGAACTCCGGCAGCAGGTCCGCCAGGTCGTCCGGTTCGGCCAGCCCGCCCTCGAAGACCTCCCGGCCCTGGCCGATCAGCCAGCAGCGGAAGTAGTCGAAGGTCTCCTCGGAGGCGCCGTCCAGCAGCAGGTGGGCCGCGCCCCACAGGTCGTGGCGGTAGGCGCGCTGGAACCGGGCCTCGAACAGCCGGGCGAAGTCGATCACGTCGTCCGGGGTCAGCTGGACGAGGCGCTCCACCAGCCGCTCGGCCTGTTCGTCGGGATCGCCGCCGGCGGCCTCCCAGGTGTCGTCGATGATCTGCCAGAAGTCGGTCTCGTCCATCACCGCTCAAGCATCCCTGTTCCGCCGCCTCCACGCATGCCATGACCCGGCGGAAAGCGCACGCCGGGACGGCGGAACCCCGCGCCGTCCGAGGACGACGCGGGGTTCCGTACGGCTGTGGTCAGCCGTTCTGCCCCGTGCCTTACGGGCCGGGATGCCTTACAGGCCGAGCTCGACCTCGAACTCGCCGGCCTCCAGGATCTCCTTGACCGCGACCAGGTAGCGGGCGGCGTCGGCGCCGTCCACCAGGCGGTGGTCGTAGGAGAGCGACAGGTAGGTCATGTCACGGATGCCGATGGCGGTGCCGCCGTCGGCCTCGATGACCACCGGGCGCTTGACGGTGGCACCGATGCCCAGGATGGCGGCCTGGTTCGGCGGCACGATCACGGTGTCGAACAGCGCACCGCGCGAGCCGGTGTTGCTGATGGTGAAGGTGGCGCCGGACAGCTCGTCCGGGGTGATCTTGCTGTCGCGGACCTTGGCGGCCAGCTCGGCGGTCTTCTTCGAGATACCGGCGATGTTGAGGTCGCCCGCACCCTTGATGACCGGGGTCATCAGACCCTTCTCGGAGTCCACCGCGATGCCGATGTTCTCGGAGTCGAAGTAGGTGATGGTGCCCTCGGCCTCGTTGATCCGCGCGTTGACGACCGCGTGGACCTTCAGCGCCTGGGCGGCGGCCTTGACGAAGAACGGCATCGGGGAGAGCTTGACGCCCTCGCGGGCGAGGAAGCCGTCCTTGGCCTTGGCGCGCAGCGACATGATCTTGGTGACGTCCACCTCGACCACGCTGGTCAGCTGCGCCTGCTCGTGCAGGGCCTTCATCATGTTGTCGCCGATGACCTTGCGCATGCGGGTCATCTTGACCGTCTGGCCACGCAGGGCGGACGGCGCGGCGGCGGCCTTCGGCGCGGCGGCCGGAGCCGGAGCGGCCTTGGCGGCCTCCGCGGCGGCGATGACGTCCTGCTTGCGGATGCGACCGCCGACGCCGGTGCCGGCGACGGAGGACAGCTCGACACCGTGCTCGGCGGCGAGCTTGCGCACCAGCGGGGTGACGTAGGCGTCACCGCTGTCGGCCACCTGGGCAGCCGGGGCGGCCGGGGCGGCGACGGGGGCCGGAGCGGCAACCGGAGCGGGGGCGGCAACCGGGGCCGGAGCGGCCGGGGCGGCGGCCGGAGCCGGAGCAGCGGCAACCGGAGCCGGGGCCGGAGCAGCCGGGGCGGCCGGAGCCGGAGCGGCAACCGGAGCCGGGGCAGCGGCCGGGGCGGGAGCAGCAGCCGGAGCCGGAGCGGCAGCGGCGGCACCCGGGGCACCGATCAGCGCGAGCTGGGCGCCGACCTCGGCGGTCTCGTCCTCGCCGACCAGGATCTTGACGACGACGCCGGCGACCGGCGACGGGATCTCGGTGTCGACCTTGTCGGTGGAGACTTCGAGCAGCGGCTCGTCGACCTCGACCGTCTCACCCTCGGCCTTCAGCCAGCGGGTGACGGTGCCCTCGGTGACCGACTCGCCCAGGGCGGGCAGCAGCACCGGGGTGGCGTCGCCGGCCGGAGCGGCCGGGGCGGCAGCCGGGGCGGCCGGGGCGGCAGCCGGAGCAGCCGGGGCCTCGGCGGCCGGAGCCGGAGCGGCGGCCGGGGCGGCGGCCTCGGCAGCCGGGGCAGCGGCAGCGGCCGGGGCACCCGAGCCATCGTCGATGATCGCCAGCTCGGCGCCGACCTCGACGGTCTCGTCCTCGGCGACCTTGATCGAGGAGAGGATGCCGGAAGCCGGGGCCGGGATCTCGGTGTCGACCTTGTCGGTGGAGACCTCGAGCAGCGGCTCGTCGACCTCGACACGCTCACCCTCGGCCTTCAGCCAACGGGTGACGGTGCCCTCGGAAACGCTCTCGCCCAGCGCGGGCAGTGTTACTGAGACCGCCATGGTTTCAGCGACTCCTATCAAGTCTTGCGTACGGGAAGTACTGGAAACGGGGGGTGGTGGGCGCGATCAGTCGTGCGCGTGCAGCGGCTTGCCGGCCAGCGCCAGGTGCGCCTCGCCCAGGGCCTCGGACTGGGTCGGGTGGGCGTGGATGAGCTGCGCGACCTCGGCCGGCAGGGCCTCCCAGTTGTAGATCAGCTGGGCTTCGCCGACCTGCTCGCCCATGCGGGCGCCGACCATGTGGACGCCGACCACGGCGCCGTCCTTGACCTGGACGAGCTTGATCTCGCCGGCGGTCTTCAGGATCTTGCTCTTGCCGTTGCCGGCCAGGTTGTACTTCAGGGTGACGACCTTCTCCTTGCCGTACAGCTCGACGGCCTTGGCCTCGGAGATGCCGACGGAGGCGACCTCCGGGTTGGAGTAGGTCACGCGCGGGACGCCGTCGTAGTCGATCGGCATCGGCTTGAGGCCGGCCAGGCGCTCGGCGACCAGGATGCCCTCGGCGAAGCCGACGTGGGCGAGCTGCAGGGTCGGGGCGAGGTCGCCGACGGCGGAGATGGTGGGCACGTTGGTGCGCATGTACTCGTCGACCAGGACGTAGCCGCGGTCCATCGCGACGCCGTTCTCCTCGTAGCCGAGGCCGGCCGAGACCGGGCCGCGGCCGATGGCGACGAGCAGCAGGTCGGCGTCGATCTGCTTGCCGTTCTCGGTGGAGACGCGGACACCGGTCTCGGTGTACTCGACGCCCGAGAAGCGGGCCTTCAGCTCGAACTTGATGCCGCGCTTGCGGAAGGCGCGCTCCAGCAGCTTGGAGGAGTTCTCGTCCTCCAGCGGGACGAGGTGCGGCAGCGCCTCGACGATGGTGACCTCGACGCCGAAGGACTTCCAGACCGAGGCGAACTCGACGCCGATGACGCCGCCGCCCAGGATGACGGCCGACTTCGGGATCCGGTCGAGCTTCAGGGCGTGGTCCGAGGAGATCACGCGGTTGCCGTCGATCTCCAGGCCCGGGATCGAGCGCGGCACCGAACCGGTGGCCAGAACGATGTGGCGGCCTTCGATGCGCTGGCCGTTCACGTCCACCGAGGTCTGCGAGGAAAGCTTGCCCTCGCCCTGGATGAAGGTGACCTTGCGGGACGCCACCAGGCCCTGCAGGCCCTTGTACAGGCCGGCGATGACGTCGTCCTTGTACTTGTGGACGCCGTTGATGTCGATGCCCTGGAAGGTGGCCAGAACGCCGAACTCGGCGGCCTCCTTCGTCTCGTCCGCGATCTCGGCGGCGTGCAGCAGAGCCTTGGTCGGGATGCAGCCGCGGTGCAGGCAGGTGCCGCCCAGCTCACCCTTCTCGACCAGGGCGACGCTCAGACCCAGCTGAGCGGCGCGGAGCGCCGCGGCGTAACCGCCGCTTCCGCCTCCGAGAATGACTACGTCGAAAACGGTGCTGGCGTCGTTCGCCACGTCACGTCCTCCATGCAATGGGGTGGGTCGCCGGGCCGGTCGCGGTCCGGTGGGTCGGAAGCCTTTGTGAGGCGCCCAGTCGTGCCGGAAATACATCTTCGCACTTGTTCGCGGTGGCTGATGTCCGGGTCCACCCCAGGGGTGTCCCACGGAGTGGTCACCGGGGCGGGAACACCCCCGACGGAAGGGCATCATCGCAGCTCAAGGCCTTGTTGGCAGCCGCCGGACGGGCGTCTTCCGCACGGTTCGCGGCGGCCTCTTCCGCAGTGCGGAACAAAGTTTCGCCCGTGGCGAACAGAGGTGCGGTGGGCGGTCCCCGCCTACTCGCAGGTAACCCACGCGGGAACGCCGACGGGGGCCCGGCGCGTGTGCGCCGGGCCCCCGCGGAGGCTCAGGTCCGCAAGGACCGGGGCCTGGATCAGGCCTTGCCGTTGGCCGCGGTCTGCTCGGCGAAGCGGACCAGGGTGCGCACCGCGCTCGCGGTGCCGCCCTTCGGGGTGTAGCCGAACGGCGCGCTCTCGTGGAACGCCGGGCCGGCGATGTCCAGGTGCGCCCAGTCGATGCCCTCGGCCACGAACTCCTGCAGGAAGAGGCCGGCCACCAGGCCGCCGCCCATCCGCTCGCCCATGTTGGCCAGGTCGGCGATGGTCGAGTCGGTCATGCCCTTCTTGAGCTCGGCCGGCAGCGGCATCGGCCAGGACTGCTCGCCGACCTCGCCCGCGAGGGTGTGCAGGTTCTCGCGCAGCTCGTCGTTGTTGGCCATCACACCGAAGGTGCGGGTGCCCAGGGCCAGCACCATGGCACCGGTCAGGGTCGCCACGTCGACGATGACGTCCGGGTTGTCCTCGCCGGCCTTCACGATCGCGTCGGCCAGCACCAGGCGGCCCTCGGCGTCCGTGTTCAGCACCTCGACGGTCTTGCCGCCGTACATGCGCAGCACGTCACCCGGGCGGGTGGCGGAGCCGGACGGCATGTTCTCGGCCAGCGCCAGCCAGGCGGTCACGTTGACGGCCAGGCCCAGGCGCTTGGCGGCCACCACGGCGGCGAACACGGCGGCGGCGCCGGCCATGTCGCACTTCATGGTCTCGTTGTGGCCGGCCGGCTTCAGCGAGATGCCGCCCGAGTCGTAGGTGATGCCCTTGCCGACGAAGGCCAGCGAGGCCTTCGCCTTCGGGTGGGTGTAGGCGACCTTCACCAGCCGCGGCGGGTTGGCCGAGCCGTTGCCGACGCCCAGCAGGCCGCCGAAGCCGCCCTTGGTCAGCGCCTTCTCGTCCAGCACCTCGACCTTGAGGCCGTGCTCCTTGCCGGCCGCCTGGGCGATCGCGGCGAAGCTCTTCGGGTTCAGGTCGTTCGGGGCGGTGTTGACCAGGTCGCGGGCGCGGTTCATCTCCTCGCCGATCGCGGTGGCCCGCTCCACGGCGGCCTTGGCGTCCTTGCTGCCCTTGCGGACGGTCAGCACGACCAGCTCGCCGACCGGCTCCTTGCCGTTGCCGTTGCCCTTGTAGGCGCCGAAGGCGTACGAGCCGAGCAGCGCGCCCAGCGCGACCGCCTCGACCTCCTCCGCGGACTCGGCCGGCAGGGCCAGCGCGGCCTTCTTGACGCCGGCCAGGGTGCGGGCGGCGACACCGGCGGCGCGGCGCAGCGTCTCCAGCGCGTAACCGTCCTCGGCCGCCTCGCCGAGGCCGACCGCGAGCACGAGCGCGGCCTTCAGGCCGGCGGGGGAGGCCACCTTGACGGTCTCGCCCTCGGCGCCGGTCGCGCCCAGGGTGCCGAGGACCTCGGCCAGCTTGCCCTCGAACGCCTCGTTCACGGCCTCGGCGCCGGGGGCCAGCACAATGCCCTTGGGGCCCTTAGCGACACCGACCACCAGGGCGTCCGCGCGCAGCGATGCGGCGGAGGAGGTGCTCACAGACAATGCAGTCACGTAATGCGTCCTGTTCTTTCGCGGTCCACGGCCGGTCGCGGCGTGACTGCCGCACCGGCGCAGCCCGCCGTCGCAGGCCGTCCGCCGGCGGGCCCTGCGGTTCCGGGCCCCCTGGTGTGCGCGGCCGCCGACAGCGGCCGCGCACACCAGAGGCCCCGGCTCCTCGGTGCGCGCCGGGCGGGCAAGACCTGCCACGGTGCAGGGCTGCGGTGCTTCACGCATGGTAGTCCGCATGGTGGGATCGCGCGCCGCCCGGTGTCAGCCGAGCAACGCCAAGGCGAACAGCGTCCCGGTCGCGGCGGTCTCCGCCATCGCACCGAGCACGTCCCCGGTGATCCCGCCGAACCGGCGGACACACCGCCCGAGCAGCAGCCGAGCACAACCCGTGCCGAACACAACGGCCAGCGGGAGGCGCAGGGCTGACCATCCGTCGAACGATCCGCACCCGGCCAGGGCGAGCGCCGCGAGGGCCGTCCCGGCGGCGGCCCCGGCCGGCGGCACGGTGCCCGCGACCATCGCCCCGAGCCCGCCCGGGCGGGCGGCCGGCACCGACCGCAGACAGCCCCAGGCGAGCGCGCACCGGGCGGCCACCGCCGAGGCGAGCACCGCGAGCGCGCCGCGCGGCACCGAGTGCCCGAATTGCCCGGCCAGCGCGGCGACCTGCGCCAGCAGCACCAGGACCAGGGTCAGGACACCGAACGGTCCGATGTCGGACTGCTTCATGATCCGCAGCGCGTCCTCGGCGGGCTTGCCGCTGCCCAGCCCGTCGGCGACGTCCGCCAGGCCGTCCAGGTGCAGCCCCCTGGTCAGCGCGGCCAGCACCCCGACCACCGCCACCGCTCCGAGCAGCCCGCCCGCCCGCCAGGCCACCAGCGCCCCCGCCCCGGCCGCGATCCCGCCCAGGACGGCCCCGACCACCGGAGCCGCCGTCATCGCCCGGCCCCCCGCCGCCCGGTCCCACCGCTCCACCCGCACCCGCAGCACCGACAGCGTCCCGAACCCGAACCGCAGCCCCTCCGCCCACGTCACCCGCTCGCCGCCGTCGGCCATCACTCCCACTCCTTCACCACGACCGGACACCCCCGGACACCCGAACAAGCAGAATCCCCGCACCCCGAAAGGGGCACGGGGAACCGCGTGGGGCGGAAGGCCACGGGCCCGAAGTCCGACCACCAAAGCTCAGTCGCCGGACCGTCCGGCCTCCCGACCGCTACAGCCTCCGCAGCAGATCAGCCGCCGAGGGCAGCTTCGGCTGCTCCTTCGGCGCCGACGGCACGAACGGCCGCGGCGCCTCGTCGGCGAGCGCGTCGCCCGCCGCCTGGAGCAGCGGCAGCGCGAGCACCGCGCCGACGCCCTCGCCCATGGTGATGCCCTGGTCCTGCAGCGGCGTCAGGGTCAGCCGGTCGTACGCCTTCGCCTGGGCCGGCTCGCCGCTGGACTGCCCGGCCCGCCACCACTCCGGCGCCCGGAAGGCGATCCGCTGCGCGACCAGCGCGCAGGCCGAGGAGACGACGCCGTCCAGCACCACCGGCAGCCGTCGCACGGCGGCCTGCAGCAGGAACCCGGTGATGGCGGCGAAGTCCGCCCCGCCGGTGGCGCCGAGCAGCGCCAGCTGGTCGCCGAGCACCGGCCGGGCCCGCCGCAGCGAGTCCCGGATGGTGGCGCACTTGACCATCCACACCCGGTCGTCGATGCCCGAGCCACGTCCGCAGACCGCGGCCGCGTCCGTCCCGCACAGCGCGCCGACCAGGACGGCGGCCACCGTGGTGGAGCCGACCCCGAGGTCGCCGAGCAGGACCAGGTCGGTGCCGGAGTCGGCCTCCTCGTCGGCCACGGCCATGCCGGCCCGGAAGGCCCGTACGGTCTCCTCCGGGGTGAGCGCGTCCTCGATGTCGATCCGGCCGGAGCCGCGCCGGATCCGGTGGGCGACCACCTCGGCCGGGAAGTCCGCGGGGTCGGTGTCCACCGCGACGTCGACCACCCGCAGGTCCGCGCCGTAACGGGCGGCCAGCCGGGCCACCGGCGCGCTGCCGTCGAGCACCGCCCGCACCCGGGCCGCGGTGCCGCCCTGGGAGGCCGGCCGGGAGACCCCGAGCGCGGCCACGCCGTGGTCGGCGGCGAACAGCAGCACCTTGGGCGCGGAGACCGGCCGCACGGGGGAGCGCCCCTGTACGGACGACAGCCAGCTGCCCAGCTCCTCCAGCTTGCCGAGGCCGCCGCGCGGCCGCCCGGCCTCCTGCCAGCGCTCCTCGGCGGCGCGCCGGGCGCTGTCGTCGGGGCGCTCGACGAGCGAGGAGAACGCGTCGAGATCCACGGTCTTGTCCATATATCCGTTTCTCGCTCACAGCGCAGGATGCGCGAGGTACATTCGAGGTCTGCCCCAGGCAGCGGTCAGGGCTTGGCCGTCATGAGACTGCGCAAGCGGTCGAGTGAGAAGCCGCCTCACTTATCGAGGCGGAGGAGTCACCGTCGGGAAGGCTACACGCCAACCGATTTGATGGTCAGGACTTGTCCGGCCACGACCAGCAGCACCTGGTCCGAGGCGTCCGCCACTGCCATGTTCAGCCGTCCGAGAGTGTCTCGGAACCGGCGGCCGGCGGCGGTCGCCGGGACGACGCCCATGCCGACCTCGTTGCTCACCGCGACGACCGTCCGCGAGGTGGCGGCCCAGGCCGCGGCCAGTGCCTGGCAGCGGCGCTGCACCGCCGCCTCGGCCCCGTCCGCCCAGGCCTCGTCGTCCCAGGCGCCGCACTCGTCCATCACGGCGGTCAGCCACAGCGCCAGACAGTCGATCAGCACCGGCGCCGGGTCGCCGGTGTCGGCGAGGACGGACTCCAGCTCGCAGGTCTCGACGGTGCGCCAGCTCGCCGGCCGCCGGTCCCGGTGCAGCGCGATCCGCTGGGCCCACTCGGCATCGCCGTCCCGGGTGCCGCCGGTGGCCACGTAGAGGACGTCCGGGCGGTCGGCGAGCAGCTGCTCGGCGCGGGTGGACTTGCCGGAGCGCGCGCCGCCGAGCAGCAGCGTGCGGGGGAGCGGGGGGTGGGTCGCCATGGCGACCATCCTGCCGGACAGGCATACGGAAGATCGGGCCGGGCAAGCTATGGTGCGCAGCACACAAGGCAGCGTCAGTGTGGGAGGAGCCGGGCATGGTCTGGACGTGGCGGTACGAGAAGGCGGACGGCAGTGCGGTGACGTCGAGCCTCGGCCAGGAGGAGTTCGCCGGCCAGGGCGACGCCGAGACCTGGATCGGGGAGAGCTGGAAGCAGCTCGCCGAGGAGGGTGTGGACACCGCCGTCCTGCTGGAGGACGGCACCAAGGTCTACGGGATGAGCCTGCACGAGGGCTGAGCCCGCAGGTTCACTTCGCCCCGATCACGTGCAGCAGCGCCGCGACCTGCCGGTACGGGTCAGTGCGGCAGGCCCGGTCCTCGGCCTCCAGCAGCTGGGCCAGCTGCCGCCCGTCCACCGGCGGGGTGGCGTCGTCGGGCGCGTTGTCGGTGAAGACCCGGACGCCGTACCAGTGCCGCAGCGGCACCGACACCTCGGAGAGGGTGACGGACAGGTCGGCGAGCCGGTCGGCGCGGGCGGCCAGCCCGAGCCGGTTGTAGTACCGGTCGCTCTCGAAGGCGTGCAGGGCGGCCCGCCAGTCCCCGGCGGCGGCGGGCCGCAGCGCGAGCGCGTCGCGGTTGCGGACCAGCAGCGACAGCAGCCCGCCGGGTGCCAGCAGCCGGGCCAGCGAGGCGATCATCGGGTCCGGGTCGGGCAGGTACATCAGGACGCCGTGGCAGAGCACCACGTCGAAGCTGCGCGGGCCGAACCAGCGCCCGCACTGGTGGCCGTCGCCGCTGAGCAGCTGCATCCGGCCGCGCACCTCGGGCGGCTCCTCGGCGAGTGCCCCCTGGGCGACGCCGAGCGCGACCGGGTCGGAGTCGATCCCGGTGACGTAGTGGCCGGCCCGGGCCAGCCGCAGGGCCTGGGTGCCCTGCCCGCAGCCGATGTCGAGGACGCGCTGCGCGGTGCGGCCGGCCAGCTGTTCGGCGAGCTGCCGGGAGACGAGCTCCTGCCGGACGAAGTTGCGCAGTCCGCCGAGCCGGTCCAGCCAGGCGCCGGTGCCGCCGGCGAAGGAGCCGCTGCGGGAGGGCAGCCGGCGCTCCTGGCCGAGCCGGTCGTGGCCGCCGTCGCCCTGTCCGGGGAGCATGCCCCCCTGCCCGGGGAGTGCGTAGAGGCCGGGCCCCTCCCAGGACGGCGGGGCCCAGCCGGAGTCCACCGGTTCGGCGGTCAGGGCTTCTCTCCGCGCCGCACCTGCGGCTTGGGCAGGCGCAGCCGGCGCATCTGCAGGGTGCGCATGATGCCGTAGGCGACCACACCGCGGGTGTTCTGCCCGGCGAAGCGCTCGCCCAGCTGCTTGCGCAGGCCGAGGCCGAGGCGCACGAAGTCCAGGATCACCAGGACGAAGAACAGCAGGAACAGCAGCGTGGACAGCAGCTGCAGGGTGGGCACCTTGATGATGCTCAGCACCAGGATGACCACGGCGGACGGCAGGAAGAACTCGGCGAGCGACCAGCGGGAGTCCACGTAGTCGCGCGCGAACTTGCGCACCGGGCCCTTGTCGCGGGCCGGCAGGTGGCGCTCGTCGCCGTCGATCAGCGCCTGGCGCTGCTTCTCGCGCTCGGTCCGCATCCGGTCGCGGGCCTGTCGGGAGGCCTCCTTGCGGTCCTTGGGCACCGTGACCCGGGTACGCCGGCTGGCCTCGGCCTCGCTGCGCTTGGGGGTGGGGCGGCCCTTCTTGGCCTGCGGGTGGCGGGCCTGGGGCGTCTCGTCCTGCTTCTCCAGCACGGTGGCGGAGGCAGCGGCATCATCTGAACGGCGTCGGAACACACCCCCAGCGTACGGGGTGCGCCGCCGCGACCACGGGTCCCCTCGGACCCAAACGCATATCGATCCGTCCGGCCGCGTTCCGAACCGGGGTTCCCGGCCTCTTCCCGTAGGGGATCAGTCGGATGGACTATGGGGAGGATGAGAGGCGGATCCACCCGGGGGATGAGGAACTGCCGCTGGTCGCTGTAGCAGTCTTGTTGCAGGCAGGTGCACTGCGGCGACGGGCTCGCTGCACATACACTCGTCGTGTCTGGTAACGAGATTAAGACCGCAGGCCGGAGAAGGGGGCACCCGAGGCCCATGAGCGACGGAATCATGAAGCGTATGGGGCTGATCTTCCGCTCCAAGGCGAACAAGGCCTTGGATCGGGCGGAGGATCCCCGTGAGACGCTCGACTACTCCTACCAGAAGCAGCTCGAACTGCTGCAGAAGGTACGGCGTGGCGTCGCGGACGTCGCGACCTCGCGCAAGCGCCTGGAACTCCAGCTGACCCAGCTCCAGCAGCAGTCCGCGAAGTACGAGGACCAGGGCCGCAAGGCGCTGTCCCTCGGCCGCGAGGACCTCGCGCGCGAGGCGCTGACCCGCAAGGCCAACATGCAGTCCCAGATCAACGACCTGGAGACGCAGTACCAGGCCCTGCAGGCCGAGGAGGAGAAGCTCACCCTCGCCTCCCAGCGCCTCCAGGCCAAGGTGGACGCCTTCCGCACCAAGAAGGAGACCATCAAGGCCACCTACACCGCGGCGCAGGCCCAGACCCGCATCGCCGAGTCCTTCTCCGGCATCTCGGAGGAGATGGGCGACGTCGGCCTGGCCATCCAGCGTGCCGAGGACAAGACGGCGCAGATGCAGGCCCGGGCCGGCGCGATCGACGAGCTGCTGGCCTCCGGCGCGCTCGACGACGCCAGCGGTCTCGGCCGCAAGGACGACATCGAGGCCGAGCTGGAGCGGGTGGCCGGAGGTTCCGACGTCGAGCTGGAGCTCGCCCGGATGAAGGCCGAGCTGTCCGGTGGCCCCGCCGCCGGTCCGGCCGCGATCGAGCAGGGCAAGCCGGCCCAGCAGCCGCAGGACTCGCAGCCGCAGGACACCCCGCGCATCAACTACAACAAGTGATCCGAACTCGACCCCCACGAGGACCAGGGAGACGCACGGCATGATCATGAGGGTCATGGGTGAGGGGCAGTACGAGGTGGGCGAGGACCACCTGAACCTGCTCAACCAGCTCGACGACGAGCTGCTCACCGCGGTGGAGTCGGGCGACGAGGAGAACTTCCGCCAGGCCTACGGGAAGCTGCTGGACGCCGTGAAGCAGTACGGCACCCTGCTGCCGGACGACTCGCTGGAGCCGTCCGAGCTGATCCTGCCGAGTGCCGAGGCGACCCTCGACGAGGTCCGCGCCCTGCTGCTCTCCGAGGGCGAGGGCGTGATCCCGGGGTTCCCCGAGTACGACTAGCCTCGCGGCCGCTGCCAGACGAAAGGGCGGGTCCCCTCCGGTGGGAGGGGACCCGCCCTTCGTGTGCGCGGTTGTGCGCGGGGCGCGGGCGGCCGGACTACGGCAGGGCCAGCATCCGGTCCAGCGCGGCCTTGGCGTACTTCTCGGTCTCCGGGTCGACGGTGATCACGTTCGGCACCCGGCCCTCGACCAGCGACTCCAGCGCCCAGACCAGGTGCGGCAGGTCGATCCGGTTCATGGTCGAGCAGAAGCAGACCGTGCGGTCGAGGAAGACGATCTCCTTGTCCGGGTGCGCCTTGGCCAGCCGTCGGACCAGGTTCAGCTCGGTGCCGATGGCCCACTTGGAGCCGGGCTCGGCCGCGTCGAGGGCCTTGATGATGTACTCGGTCGAGCCCACCATGTCGGCGGCCGTGACGACCTCGTGCTTGCACTCGGGGTGCACCAGGACGGTCACGCCGGGGATCCGCTCGCGGACGTCGTTCACCGAGTCCAGGCTGAACCGGCCGTGCACCGAGCAGTGGCCGCGCCAGAGGATCATCTTGGCGTCCCGCAGCTGCTCGGCGGTCAGGCCGCCGTTCGGCTTGTGCGGGTTGTAGAGGACGCAGTCGTCCAGTGAGAGGCCCATGTCCCGCACCGCGGTGTTGCGGCCGAGGTGCTGGTCGGGCAGGAAGAGCACCTTCTGGCCCTGCTCGAAGGCCCACTCCAGGGCGCGCTGGGCGTTGGAGGAGGTGCAGATGGTGCCGCCGTGCTTGCCGGTGAAGGCCTTGATGTCGGCGGAGGAGTTCATGTACGAGACCGGGACGGTCACGTCGGCTATGCCGGCGTCGGCCAGCACGTCCCAGCACTCGGCGACCTGCTCGGCGGTGGCCATGTCGGCCATCGAACAGCCGGCCGCGAGGTCGGGCAGCACGACCTGCTGCCGCTCGCCGGTGAGGATGTCCGCGGACTCGGCCATGAAGTGCACACCGCAGAAGACGATGTACTCGGCCTCGGGGCGGGCCGCGGCGTCGCGGGCGAGCTTGAAGGAGTCGCCGGTGACGTCGGCGAACTCGATGACCTCGTCGCGCTGGTAGTGGTGGCCGAGGATGAAGACCCGGTCGCCGAGTGCGGCCTTGGCCGCCCGGGCGCGCTCGACCAGGTCGGGGTCGGAGGCCGGGGGGAGGTCACCCGGGCACTCGACGCCGCGCTCGCTGTTCGGGTCGGCCTCCCGGCCGAGCAGCAGCAGAGCGAGCGGCGTCGGACCGGGGTCGACGCCGTAGGTCTCGGTGATGGTGGTGGTCACGGGCGGGTGCCCTTCTGTGCGGCCGAGCTAGCGGTGGGGCCTTTTCGTCTATCTGACGCTATCTATTCTAACCGCTTAGCGTCACAGTGACGATGGCCATCCTGTCGATGTGACGAGAACCGCTCGCCGGATCGGACCCTCGGCGGAGCCGGATAGCCAATTCGGGGGGGTCGGCCGAGGCCGAATCGATATTTCGAAGCCCCCGGGTATGGCTGAGCCATGAAAGCAATCGCGATCAACCGCTACGGCGGCCCCGAGGCGGTCGAGTACACCGACCTGCCCGACCCCAAGGTCGGGCCCGACTCCGTGCTGGTACAGGTCCGGGCGGCCGGGGTGAACCCGGTGGACTGGAAGATCCGGGACGGCGCCCTGGACGGCCTGCTGGACGTGCACTTCCCCCTGGTCATGGGCTGGGACGTGGCGGGCGTGGTCCGCGCGGTCGGCGGCGGGGTGACGGAGTTCGCCCCCGGCGACGAGGTGTACGGCTACGTCCGCAAGGACGCCGTCGAGCACGGCACCTACGCCGAACTGGTCTCCGCCCCGGTCCGCACCCTGGCCCGCCGGCCCGCCGCGCTGGACTGGGCGCAGTCCGGCGGCCTGCCGCTGGCCGGGCTCACCGCGCTGCAGAGCCTGAACGCCCTGCGGCTGGAGGCGGGGGAGACGGTGCTGGTGCACGCCGCGGCCGGCGGGGTCGGCCACCTGGCCGTCCAGATCGCCCGGGCCCGCGGCGCCCGGGTGATCGGCACGGCGGGCGAGCGAAACCACGACTACCTGCGCGGCCTCGGCGCCGAGCCGGTGACGTACGGCGAGGGCCTGGCCGAGCGGGTGCGGGCGCTCGCCCCGGACGGCGTGGACGCGGCCCTGGACCTGGTCGGCCGCGGCGCCGTGCAGGTCTCCGCGGGCCTGGTGGCCGACCCTGGCCGGATCGCCTCGATCACCGACTTCGGGGTCAAGGCCCTCGGCGGCCACTACGTCTGGGTCCGCCCGGACGCGGCGGGCCTGGCGGAACTCGCCGCCCTCGCCGACGACGGCCGGCTCACCGTCACCGTCGCCTCCACCTTCCCGCTGGCCCAGGCGGCCTCCGCCCAGGCCCTCAGCGCCGAGGGCCGCACGAGGGGGAAGATCGTCCTCCTGGTGGACTGAGCGCCGTCTTCCCGTCATCCGTCGGCGATGAACTCGTTCAGCTCATCCGCCAGAATGGGTGGCGAATCGTTTCGGCAGCGGCAGTGGCACTGGCAGCACCGGCCGCCGCCGGGACGCCCCGCCCCCCGCACGACCCGTGGAGCCCCGCACCGATGACCAGCAGCCGAGCGCACGAGGTGATCGGGGCCGACCTGGACGAGACCGACCGGCAGCTCCTCGCCCGCCTCGGCAGCGACGGCCGCGCCTCCTACGCCGAGATCGGTCTCCAGGTGAACCTCTCCGCCACCGCCGTGCGCCGCCGGATCGACCGGCTCCGGGCGCGCGGCGTGGTGCGGGGCTTCACGGTGGTGCTCGACCCGGCCGTGCTCGGCTGGCAAACCGAGGCCTTCGTGGAGGTCTACTGCCGCGAGCGCACCGCCCCCGAGGAGATCCTCGCCAGCCTGCGCCAGTTCCCCGAGGTGGTCGCCGCCTGGACGGTCACCGGCGACCCGGACGCCCTGGTCCACCTGCGGGCCGCCGACATGCGCCATCTGGAGGCCGTCATCGAGCGCATCCGGCGCGAGCCCGGCGTCCAGCGCAGCCGCTCCTCGGTGGTCCTCTCCCAGCTGATCGGCTGACCCGCGGAGGGGTACGCAGGAATCCTGCGCGGACCCGTCCGAAGACGCTCGAAACCTGCCTGACCAGCCGCGTTCCGACGCGCGACGAAGCACCGCCGCTGCCTACGCTGATCACGTCCGGTCAGTGCGGTGAGGCGTCCCGCGGACCGGATCCCCCCGACACCCACAGCCGAGAGGGACAGCCGTGTCCGCAGCACCCGACCGCATGCACCGGCCCGACAACGAACTGGTCGACCTGGTTTTCGACTACATGCGGGAGCGGCTGCAGTACGACCCCGTTCCGCTCGACCACCCCGGTGACGGCGAGCACCTGCGCGCCCAGCTGGCCGGCCTGCTCAACCAGGACGGCAACAACCCGGCCGACGTGCTCAAGCTGTACGACCACGAGCTGTCCCGCGCGGTCATCTCCGCCGACAGCCCCCGCTACCTGTCCTTCATCCCGTGCGCCCCGACCAAGGCCGCGCTGCTGTTCGACATGGTCGTCTCCTGTGCCTCGCTCCAGGGCATCTCCTGGCTGGAGGCGGCCGGCGCCATCGCCGCCGAGAACCAGGTGCTGCGCCTGATCGCCGACCGGGCCGGGCTGCCCGCCTCGGCCGGCGGCTGCTTCGTCTCCGGCGGCTCGGCGGGCAACCTCTCCGCCCTGGTGGTCGCCCGCGACACCGCCCGCCGCAAGCTCGCCAATGACGGTCGTCACAGTGGGCCGGAGGCGCGGCTGCGGATAGCCGTCGCCGACCAGGTGCACTCCTCGGTCAAGAACACCTTCAACATCATCGGCGTCGAGGCCTTCAAGGTCCCGACCGTGAACCGCCGGTTCACCGGCGAGGCGCTGCGCGCCGCCCTGGCCGCCGACCCCCACCCGGAGACGGTGATCGCCGTCGTCGGCACCGCCGGCACCACCAACGAGGGCATCGTCGACGACCTGGCCGGCCTGGCCGAGGTCGCCCGCGAGCGCGACCTGTGGTTCCACGTGGACGGCGCCTACGGCGGCGCGGGCCTGTTCGCCCCGTCGGTGCGCGAGCGCTACAACGGCATCGAGCACGCCGACTCCTTCGTGGTCGACCCGCACAAGTGGCTGTTCGCCCCCTTCGACTGCGCCGCGCTGATCTACCGCAACCCGCAGCTCGCCCGCGCCGTGCACACCCAGGACGCCTCCTACCTGGACGTCCTGCACACCGAGGGCGACGAGTGGAACCCCACCGACTACGCCTACCACCTGACCCGGCGCGCCCGCGGCCTGCCGCTCTGGTTCTCGCTGGCCGTCCACGGCGTCCAGGCCTACACCGACGCCATCGAGACCGGCCTCCAGCTGGCCCGGGACACCGCCCAGCTGATCCGCGACACCGAGCACCTGGAGCTGCTGTTCGACCCGCAGCTCTCCGCCGTCTGCTTCAAGCGCACGGGCTGGACCAACGACGACTACTACCGCTGGTCGCAGCAGCTGCTCGCGGACCAGATCGGCTTCGTCACCCCGACCGGCTGGGACGGCGAGACGGTCGCCCGCTTCGCCTTCCTGCACCCGGGCACGACCATGGAGATGGTCAGGGAGATCCTGGACACCATGGCCTGATCGAGGCCCCGCCGTCCGTACGGCCCCCACCGGTCTTCCGGTCGGGGGTCGTACGCGTGCCTACAGGAACACCCCGCTCGGCAGGTAGGGAGTCGGCGGCCGCATCCCGCGGACCCCGACGAAGCCGCTGGTCTCCGGTGTCAGGCCGACCTCCAGGCCGACGTCCAGCGCCCACTCCTGCTCGGCGGTCAGGTACTCCACCCGCGCCTCGGCCCCGTCCGGCACCCGCGCCAGCGCCTCGCGCAGCAGCCGGGCCCCGATCCGCTTGCTGGTCGCCGCCAGCAGCCGCACCACGCCGCCGTCCCGGTAGCAGTAGCCGCTGCCGGCCAGGGCGTCGGCGACCAGCAGCTCCTCGAAGTGCCCGAGCATCAGCTCGTGGTCCGGCCCGTGCGCCGAGCCGCGCAGCCGGCGGTCCACCGAGTCCAGCAGGTGCAGGTGGCGGGTGTTGCCGGGGTGCACCGGTATGTCGCCCGGGTCGATCAGCCCCTCCCGGTCCACCCGCCCGGTCAGCCGCATCGCCGGATGCAGGGTGAACCCGGCCAGCCGGTAGCGGCGGGCCGCCGCCGGGGAGCCGGTGGCGCAGACCATCCCGCGCAGGCAGCCCCGGGCGTGGGCCAGCGCCCGCTCGAACAGCAGCCGTCCGACCCCCTGGCCCTGTGCGGACGGCCGGACCGCGAACAGCGAGGGCATCCACAGGCCCTCGCGGCGCATCGACAGCACCACCCCGACCGCCTGCCCGCCGCTCTCCGCCAGCCAGCAGCCGCCGGGATCGGTGCGCGCCAGGTGCCTGGTCCCGGCCAGTTGCAGCGGCGTCGGCGCCGGCGGCCGCGCGGGCTCCTCGGACGGTGCGGCGAACGCGGCGAGGGACAGCTCCGAGACGACCTCCGCGTCCGCTGCGGTGTCCCTGACCTGGCGAAGGATCATGCCGACCATCCTGGCGTCCGGGGCACGGCCGTGGGGCCCGTTCACCCGGATCCATGACGTGCGCGGTGACCCGTCCTCCACGGTTGTGCGAGCATGGGGAGCGTATGGGGACACGGGTGGCACACCCGGCCCACGGAAGATCCGCCGTCGAACAGGCCGCAGAAATCCATCGCCGTCCGGGAAATGAAACCGGGAGGCCGTTGGTTGGCACTGGCGGCAGATCGTCGTCAAAGACCGGGAGAAAGCAGATGACCGTCCAGGACGAGACCACCGTCGAGAGTGGCATCCTCCTCACCGATGCCGCCGCGGCCAAGGTCAAGGCCCTGCTGGAGCAGGAAGGCCGCGAGGACCTCGCGCTGCGCGTCGCCGTCCAGCCCGGTGGCTGCTCCGGCCTGCGTTACCAGCTGTTCTTCGACGAGCGCTCGCTCGACGGCGACGTGGTGAAGGACTTCGGCGGCGTCAAGGTCGTCACCGACCGCATGAGCGCCCCGTACCTGGGCGGCGCCACCGTCGACTTCGTCGACACCATCGAGAAGCAGGGCTTCACGATCGACAACCCGAACGCCACCGGCTCCTGCGCCTGCGGCGACTCCTTCAGCTAAGCCCGAAGGCTCACTGAGCGAGCAGCGGTGAGGCGGCCCCGGGGACTCCCCGGGGCCGCCTTTCGCGTTCCACCGGTGGTACTAGCGCGCCGCGCCGTCCGGGGTCACCGGGTCCAGGCCCGCGTGCGCGTCGCCCTCCAGCGGCACCTCCTGGCCGCTCGACCGGTCCACCACCGTCCGCCCGGTCAGCGGCGAGCGCAGATCGGCGGACACGGACTGCCGCTTGGCCATCGCCGTGCAGACCTGCCCCGGCTGGACGGCCGGCGGGCCCGGCACGACCAGCACGTCCACCTCGCCCGACTTCGACTCGTCCGCCTTCAGCGCGTACTTGGTGCAGACCCCGCCGAAGAAGTAGACGGTCAGCTTGTTGCTGCCGTCCACCCGGTAGCTGATCGACGGGCGCGCCTCCGGGAACGGCTTGCCGGTGCCGGCCGGGTTCGGCTCACCGGGGGCGATCCCGTTGGCCGGGGGAGTGGCCGCCGTGGAGGGCCGCCCGGGGGCGGGCTCGGCCGGGGTCGGCGGCTGACCGGACGGGCTCGCCGTCGCGGCCCCCGCGGACGGGGAACCGGAGGCCGTCGGGGCCTGCGGGGAGGCGCTCGCCGAGGCCGAGGCCGAGGCGCTCGCGGAGCCCGTCGCGGTGCTCGCCGCCGAGTCCCCGGAGTTCTTGCCGTCCCCGTTGCAGCCGGCCAGGGTCATCATCGCCGCCAGCGCGGCGACCGCCAGGGCAACCGCCCGCCGACCGCGGTGGGGCATCGTCTCCAGATCCATCTGCACATCCTCCCGAGGGCTCAGCGGCGCCGCCTCCTCGGCCGCTCCGCGCGGATGTGACGTGCCCCGGTCGGATCCGGTTCCCCCGCCCCTCACATGCCGTACTCGGCCATCCCGGCGACCAGTCGCTGCGCCCCGGACGGCACCCGGACGCCGACGGACGCGGGGGCGGCCGGCTCCGGTCCGGCCGCCACCTGGGGCCAGAACCGGCGCAGCCGTCGGGAGGAGCTGACCAGAGCGTCGAGGGTCTCGCCGTCCGCCTCGGCCCGGCGGGCGGTCAGCGGGGAGTGCTTGGAAATCATCGGGCATCGCTCCGATCCAGAGCCGTGGCCGCACCGCCACGGTCGCCGACGGGCCCGCCTGGTCCGGCGGGACTCCTGAGGCCGACCCTAGGCCCGGCTCCGGGGGCCCACCAGTGCTACCCGGAGGTAGTACACGGTCGAGGGTCCGCGGTGCCACCATGGCCGTGAGGACGGCGGCGGCAGCTTGCTGCGGGACTCTTGCTGGCGGGCCGTCCCGGACGGGTACCGTGGGTGGGTTCATCCGTGCCCGCTGGCCCCGTTGCCATCCTGAGGAGACCCCTGTGCGTATCGCCGTCGCCGGCTCGATCGCCACCGACCACCTGATGACGTTCCCCGGTCGGTTCGCCGACCAGCTCGTCGCCGAGCAGCTGCACACCGTGTCGCTGTCGTTCCTGGTCGACGCCCTGGACATCCGCCGCGGCGGGGTCGCGCCGAACATCTCCTTCGGCATGGGCGTGCTCGGGCTCCGGCCGATCCTGGTCGGTGCCGCCGGCGCGGACTTCGCCGAGTACCGCAGCTGGCTGGAGCGCAACAACGTGGACTGCGAGTCCGTCCACATCTCCGAGACCCGGCACACCGCCCGCTTCATGTGCACCACGGACGAGGACCACAACCAGATCGCCTCGTTCTACACCGGTGCCATGGCCGAGGCCCGCAGCATCGAGCTCAAGCCGATCGCCGACCGCGTCGGCGGCCTCGACCTCGTCCTGGTCGGCGCCGACGACCCGCAGGGCATGGTCCGCCACACCCAGGAGTGCCGCACCCGCGGCTTCGCCTTCGCCGCCGACCCCTCCCAGCAGCTGGCCCGCCTGGACGGCGACGACATCCGCGAGCTGGTGGACGGCGCCGCGTACCTGTTCACCAACGAGTACGAGGCCGCGCTGATCGAGACCAAGACCGGCTGGGACGCCGAGGAGCTGCTCACCCGCGTCGGCACCCGGATCACCACCCTGGGCAGCAAGGGCGTCCGGATCGAGCGCAAGGGCGAGGCCCCGATCCTGGTCGGCTGCCCGGTCGAGGACGCCAAGGTCGACCCGACCGGCGTCGGCGACGCCTTCCGGGCCGGCTTCCTGGCCGGTCTGTCCTGGGAGCTCGACCTGGAGCGCGCCGCCCAGCTCGGCTGCATGCTCGCCACCCTGGTGATCGAGACCGTCGGCACCCAGGAGTACGAGCTGCGCCCGACCGCCTTCCTGAAGCGCTTCGAGGCCGCCTACGGCGCCGAGGCCACCGCGGAGATCCGCGCGCACCTGGTCAAGTAGTCCTCCGCGCCGTCCGCTCCGGTCAGGTGCGGCGCAGCACGAGGTAGGCCGAGCCCCGGTCGCCGCCGTAGTCGGCGGCCGGGGCCTCGCCCGCGTACTCCTGCCCGCGCATTTCGCACCAGGCCGGCACGTCCAGCCGGGCCGCCTCGTCGTCCGACAGCACGGCGACCGTGCCGCCCACCGGCACCTCGCCGATCCGCTTCGCCAGCTCGATCACCGGCAGCGGGCACCGCTTGCCCAGCGCATCGATCACCGTGACCCGCCCGCTCGCCCCCGGGCGCTCGGACCCGGCGCCGACGCTCCCCGCTCCGGCACTGCCTCCTTCGTCGGTCGCTCGACGCTCCTCGCTTCCGGCACTGGCGTGCCCTTCGGCTCGGGGCGGGCTCTCCACGACCGGCGCGGGCGCGGGAAGGTCCAGCCCGAGCGGCGCTCGGACGCCGGCCACCAGCCCCGGGAGCACGGCGAGGAAGCGCTCCACGTCCGCCTCGGCCGTCCCGTACGGCAGCGAGACCCGGACGTTGCCCTCGGTGAGCACCCCCATGGCGGCCAGCACATGGCTGGGCGTCAGGGTGGAGGAGGTGCAGGAGGAGCCGGAGGAGACCGCGAAGCCCGCCCGGTCCAGCTCGGTCAGCAGCACCTCGCCGTCCACGTACAGACAGGAGAAGGTGACGATGTGCGGCAGCCGCCGCACCGGGTCGCCGACCACCTCCACCTCGGGCACCAACTGCGGGACCCGGCTGCGGATCCGCTCCACCAGCGCGTGCAGCCGGGCGTTCTCCCGCTCGGCCTCGGCCCGTACGGCGCGCAGCGAGGCGGCCGCGGCCACGATCGCCGGGACGTTGACGTAGCCGGGCACCCGCCCGCCCTCGCGCTCGTCGGCCGGCAGCGGGGAGGCGTACCGGACGCCCTTGCGCACGGCGAGGACGCCGACCCCGGGCGGCCCGCCCCACTTGTGCGCGCTCGCGGTCAGCAGCGACCAGCCCGCCGGGACGTCCACCCGCCCGACGCTCTGGGCGGCGTCCACCAGCAGCGGCACCCCGGCCTCGGCGCAGAGCGCGGCGACCTCGCCGACCGGCTGGACGGTCCCCACCTCGTGGTTGGCGCTCTGCAGGGCGGCCAGCGCGGTGTCGGTGCGCAGCAGGGCGCCGAAGGCCGCCGGGTCGACCCGTCCGGCGCGGTCGACCGGGGCGACCGAGACTTCGCCGCCACCCGCCTCGTGGCGTTCGGCGACGTGCAGCACGCTGGAGTGCTCCACCGCGGAGTGCACCAGGTGCCCGCCGCGCCGCCGGTTGCCGGTGAGGGCGCCCAGCAGGCCGAGTTGGACGGCCTGCGTCCCGCTGGCGGTGAAGGAGATCTCGTCGGGCCGCGCGCCCAGGACGGCGGCGACCGTCTCGCGGGCGGCGTCCAGCAGCATCCGGGCCTGCCGGCCGGAGCGGTACAGCCGGGCCGGATCGGCCCAGCCCTCGTCCAGGGCGGCGGTCAGGGCCTGCCGCGCGACGGGGTGCAGAGGGGCCGTCGAGGCCACGTCGAAATACACGGTCACATTTAACGGCACAATTTCGATGACACACCCAGGAGCGTGCCGGTCCGGCCGGATTGCTCACCGGCCGTCAGTCGATCACCCCGAATGTCCGCTTCGTCCGGTACCGACGGGCCGTCAGCCACGTTGTTCGAGGTCATCCCCCGATCGGGCGTATGGACCTCGAATGCCTACGATGACCTGCGACGCAGCCCCTGCCGGGCCTGATCGGGCGACCGGGCGGCGCGTTACCGGGGGCTGCCCGTCAGGAGCGCATAAGGCTGGAGTAGGGTTTGGCCCGCATAAGCATTCAAACCGTGCCCGTGGACGGGTCGCCGGAGGGGCTCACACTCCCCTCCCGGTGCGACGCGAAGGCGGGCGAGACTTCGGGAAGGCGCTACGTGAGTCCCAACGGCTCCGACCGCTCGCCGCGGCGCACGATGCGGCGGAAGCTGCCTCAGGCGCTGGCACTGGGCCTCGTCATCGCGACCGCCACCGGCTGCTCGGCCAACGACCTCCCCAGGCTTGGCCTCCCGAGCCCCGTCACCAAGGAAGGGCCCATGGTCCTCCAGATGTGGCAGGGCTCCTGGATCGCGGCGCTGGTGGTCGGCGTACTGATGTGGGGTCTGATCATCTGGAGCGTGATCTTCCACCGGCGCAAGCGCACCGGTGTGGAGATCCCCCCGCAGACCCGGTACAACGTGCCCATCGAGGCGCTCTACACCGCGGTCCCCATCATCATCGTCTCGGTCCTCTTCTACTTCGTCGCCCGCGACGAGGCGAAGCTGACGCATGTCTCCGCGAAGCCGCAGCACTACGTCAACGTGGTCGGCTTCCAGTGGAGCTGGGCGTTCAACTACGAGAACACCGAGACCCCCGACCCGGCCAACAAGGACGCCGCGTACGACGTCGGTACGCCCAAGGACGCTCCGACGCTCTGGCTGCCGGTCAACGAGACGGTGCAGTTCCGGCTCACCTCTCGTGACGTCATCCACGACTTCTGGCCCGTCAACTTCATGATGAAGATGGACGTCGTGCCGGGCGTGGTGAACAAGTTCGAGGTCACCCCGACCGTCAAGGGCGAGTACATGGGCAAGTGCGCCGAGCTCTGCGGCGTCGACCACTCGCGCATGCTGTTCAACGTCAAGGTCGTCGATCGCGCCGACTACGACAAGCACCTGGCCGAGCTTCGCGCCAAGGGCCAGAACGGCGCGGTGCCCTCCGGCGTCATCACCATGGGAAGTGAAGCGAAGTGACCATCCTCAACGAGCCCGCCGCGGCCGGCGGGGGCGCCGAGGCCGTCACGGTCGGGGCGCAGCGGACCCGGAAGCCGGGTTCGACCATCATCAAGTGGCTGACCACCACTGACCACAAGACGATCGGCACCCTGTACCTGGGCACGTCGTTCGCCTTCTTCCTGATCGGTGGCATCCTCGCCCTGGTCATGCGTGCCGAGCTGGCTCGTCCCGGGACCCAGATCCTGTCGAACGAGCAGTTCAACCAGGCGTTCACGATGCACGGCACGATCATGCTGCTGATGTTCGCGACGCCGCTGTTCGCGGGCTTCGCGAACTGGATCATGCCGCTGCAGATCGGCTCCCCGGACGTGGCCTTCCCGCGTCTGAACATGTTCGCGTACTGGCTCTACCTCTTCGGTTCGAGCATCGCGGTCTGCGGCTTCCTGACCCCGAACGGCGCCGCCGACTTCGGCTGGTTCGCCTACTCCCCGCTGTCGGACGCGGTGCACTCGCCCGGCGTCGGCGGCGACATGTGGATCATGGGTCTGGCCTTCTCCGGTTTCGGCACGATCCTCGGTGCGGTCAACTTCATCACCACGATCATCTGCATGCGCGCTCCGGGCATGACGATGTTCCGGATGTCGATCTTCGTCTGGAACGTCCTGCTGACCTCGGTGCTGGTCCTGCTGGCCTTCCCGGTGCTGGCCGCCGCGCTGTTCGCCCTGGAGGCGGACCGCAAGTTCGGGGCACACGTCTTCGATCCCGCCAACGGCGGGGCGATGCTGTGGCAACACCTGTTCTGGTTCTTCGGCCACCCCGAGGTGTACATCATCGCGCTGCCGTTCTTCGGCATCGTGTCGGAGATCATCCCGGTCTTCAGCCGCAAGCCGATGTTCGGTTACTCCGGTCTGATCGCGGCCACCATCGCGATCGCCGGTCTGTCCGTGACGGTGTGGGCGCACCACATGTACGTCACCGGACAGGTGCTGCTGCCGTTCTTCTCCTTCATGACCTTCCTGATCGCGGTCCCGACCGGTGTGAAGTTCTTCAACTGGGTCGGCACCATGTGGAAGGGCTCGCTGAGCTTCGAGACGCCGATGCTCTGGACGGTCGGCTTCCTGGTCACCTTCCTCTTCGGTGGTCTGACCGGTGTCCTGCTGGCCTCCCCGCCGATCGACTTCCACGTCTCGGACTCGTACTTCGTCGTCGCCCACTTCCACTACGTGGTCTTCGGCACCGTCGTGTTCGCGATGTTCGCCGGCTTCCACTTCTGGTGGCCGAAGATGACCGGCAAGATGCTGGACGAGCGCCTCGGCAAGATCACCTTCTGGACGCTGTTCTTCGGCTTCCACACCACCTTCCTGGTGCAGCACTGGCTCGGCGCGGAGGGCATGCCCCGCCGTTACGCCGACTACCTGGCCTCGGACGGCTTCACCACCCTGAACACCGTCTCGACCATCGGCTCCTTCGTGCTCGGCCTGTCGATCCTGCCGTTCCTCTACAACGTCTGGAAGACCGCCAAGTACGGCGAGAAGGTCACCGTGGACGACCCGTGGGGCTTCGGCCGCTCCCTGGAGTGGGCGACCTCCTGCCCGCCGCCGCGGCACAACTTCCTCACCCTGCCCCGGATCCGCTCCGAATCCCCGGCCTTCGACCTCCACCACCCGGAGATCGCCGCGCTGGACTACCTGGAGAACCACGGCGAGCCGGCCAAGCACCTCGCCGGTGTGACCCCGGCGAAGTACGACGCCCCGAAGCTGGGCAAGGGCAAGCAGGAGGGTGACGCCTGATGAAGGAACAGGGAAAGATCTTCCTGGGCCTGTCGGTCTTCGTGCTGGCGATGGCCATCACCTACGGCCTGTGGACCAACAACTCGGGCCCGGGCCTGGAGGCCGCCGGTACCACGGCGCTGTTCCTCGCCTTCGGTCTGTGCGCCTTCATCGGGTACTACCTCGCCTTCACCGCCCGTCGGGTGGACAGCGGCGCGGGTGACAACCCCGAGGCCGAGGTCGCGGACGACTCCGGCGAGCTGGGCTTCTTCGCCCCGCACAGCTGGCAGCCGCTGTCGCTGGCGCTCGGTGGCGCGCTCGCCTTCCTGGGCGTGATCTTCGGCTGGTGGCTGATGTTCTGGGCCGCCCCGATCATCCTGATCGGCATCTTCGGATGGGTCTTCGAGTTCTACCGGGGCGAGAACCAGAACCAGTAGGTTCCGCTTCCGATCACAGGGCCGGTCCTCCCGCACGGGGGGACCGGCCCTGCTGCGTCTCCGGGGTGACGGACTCACTCACCCGGGTGAACGCAGGGTCGCTCGGATGTCGCTCGATCCGGGTGGTTCCTACGATCTGAGCAATCGTGCGAATAGTGCGGACCCCTCGGAGGCGGTCATGGCCGACAGGCGCGGAATCGCAGGCATCGGCAGCATCTCGCTGGCCCTGGCAGTGCTGGCCCCGCTGGCCGCCTGCTCGTCCGGGGACGACGAGTCCTCCGGACCGCACCGGATCGACGCGGCCCCGCTCGTCCGCCTCTCGGCCGAGGGCAAGGTCGACCCCTCGAAGCCGGTCACCGTGACCGCCCTGGAGGGCAGCCGGCTCACCGACGTCACCGTGGTCGGCCCGGACGGCCGGGTGGTGGCCGGGAAGCTCGCCGACGACCAGCGCAGCTGGCAGACCACCGGGCGGCTGAAGGCCGACACCGCGTACGCCGTCCGGATCTCCGCCGACGACGGCAAGAACGGCCGCGGCGACATCACCGAGAAGTTCAGAACCCGGGCCGCCCAGCGCCTGCTCACCGCCAAGCTCGGCCCGGACTCCTCCGGCAGCGGCGTCTACGGGGTGGGCCAGCCGCTCACCGTCCAGCTCTCCGAGGCGGTGAAGGACCCGCAGGCCCGTCAGGAGGTCGAGAGCGCGCTGACCGTGACCTCCCAGCCGGCCGTCATCGGGGCCTGGTACTGGGTGGACGACAAGAACCTGCACTTCCGCCCGCAGGAGTACTGGCCGGCCGGCACGACCGTGGCGCTGGCCTTCGACGACACCGGCAGCCGGATCGCCGACGGCCTCTACGGCGGCGACCGCAGCTCGCTGCGGCTGCGGATCGGCGCCCGGGTCGAGTCGGTGATCGACGCGGCCGCCCACGAACTCACCCTCAAGCGCGACGGTGAGACGATCCGGAGCATCCCGGTCACCACCGGCAAGCCCGGCTTCGACACCCGCAACGGCATCAAGGTGGTGCTCGGCCAGGAGCGCTCCGTCCGGATGAGCGGCGAGACGATCGGTATAGCCGCGGGCAGCTCGGAGGCCTACGACCTGAACGTAGAGTGGGCCACCAGGGTGACCTGGAGCGGCGAGTACGTCCACGCGGCGCCCTGGTCGGTCGGCTCGCAGGGCGTGGACAACGTCAGCCACGGCTGCACCGGCATGAGCACCGACAACGCCAAGTGGTTCTACGACAACACCCGGGTGGGGGACCTGGTGACGGTGGTGAACAGCCACGGCGCCGGCATGGAGCCCTTCGGCAACGGCTTCGGGGACTGGAACGTCTCCTGGACGGACTGGGTCAAGCACAGCGCCCTCGGGAAGCCCCTCAGCACCACCGTCCCGGCCGCCCAGGCCCCCGCGGCCGGGATGATGCGCCCCGAGGTCTGAGGGAGCCGCTGTGACTCCCCGCTCGGCTCCGCTCAGGCCTCGGGGTAGGCCACGCCCAGGGCGGTGAGCACGGCGGCCAGGGCGTCCGGGTGGGACAGGCCCAGCCGGCTCGCGCGCTCGGCGTACTCGGTGGCGGCCTCGGCGGCCAGCCGGTGCGCGGCGTCCCCGGTGGCGGCGATCAGGGTGCCGCGCCGGCCGTGGGTCTCCACCACGCCGTCCGCCTCCAGCTCCTTGTAGGCCCGGGCGACCGTCCCGGCGGCCAGCCCCAGCTCCTCGGCCAGGGCCCGTACGGTGGGCAGCCGCAGCCCGGTCGGCAGCGCGCCGGAGCGGGCCTGCTCGGCGATCTGGGCGCGGATCTGCTCGTACGGGGGAGTGGCGGCGGCGGGGTCGACGGACAGCTGCACGGGTGGCTCCTGGAAGCGGTGCGGGTACGAGAAAGCCCGAGGGCCGCCGACCAGATGAACTCTGGTCAGCGGCCCTCGGGGTGACGCGGGGGGTGCGTACGGGATCAGTGGTGGCCGTGGCCGCTGGTGATCTCGTGGTGCTCTTCGGCGGTGGGCTTGGGGATCTGGCTGCCCTCGCCGTAGAAGCCGCGGGAGAGCTTGGCCCGGGTGCGGGTGAGGGCGCCGGCCTTGCGGGCCACGCCGTTCTCGTCCGTCTGGGCCGGCAGCTCGACCGGCTGGTTCTGCTCGTGCGCCGTGAGCGTGTGCAGGTCCTTCTGCGGCAGCTGGGCGTGCACCTCGACGAACTCACCGTGCGGCAGGCGCTTGATGACGCCGGTCTCGCGGCCGTGCAGCACCTTCTCCTTGTCACGGCGCTGCAGGCCGAGGCACCAGCGCTTGGTCACGATGAAGGTGATGACCGGCACCACGAAGAAGCCGGCGCGCACGAAGTAGGTGATCGAGTTGAGCGACATGTGGAAGTGCGTGGCGAACAGGTCGTTGCCACCACCCACCAGCAGGACCAGGTACAGGCTGATCCAGGCGGCACCCAGGCCGGTGCGGACCGGGGCGTTGCGCGGGCGGTCCAGGATGTGGTGCTCGCGCTTGTCGCCGGTGATCCAGCCCTCGATGAAGGGGTAGACCGCGATGGCGACCAGGACCAGCGGGAAGATCATCAGCGGGACGAAGACACCCAGGTTCAGGGTGTGGCCCCACAGGCTGATCTCCCAGCCCGGCATGACGCGGATCAGGCCCTCGGAGAAGCCCATGTACCAGTCGGGCTGGGCGTCGGTCGACACCTGGTCCGGACGGTACGGGCCGTACGCCCAGATCGGGTTGATCGTGGCGATCGCCGAGATGGCGGCGATGATGCCGAAGACCAGGAAGAAGAAGCCACCGGCCTTGGCCATGTAGACCGGCATCAGCGGCATGCCGACGACGTTCTTCTCGGTCTTGCCCGGGCCCGCCCACTGGGTGTGCTTGTGGTAGAAGACCAGGATCAGGTGCGCCACCAGCAGGCCGAGCATGATGCCCGGGATCAGCAGGACGTGGATGGTGAAGAACCGCGGCACGATGTCGTGGCCGGGGAACTCGCCCCCGAACAGGAACATCTGGACGTAGGTGCCGACCAGCGGGACCGCGAGGATCGCGCCTTCCATGAAGCGGATACCGGTACCCGACAGCAGGTCGTCGGGCAGCGAGTAGCCGAAGAAGCCGTCGAACATGCCCAGGACCAGCAGCAGGAAGCCGAAGACCCAGTTGATCTCACGCGGCTTGCGGAACGCGCCGGTGAAGAACACGCGCATCATGTGCACGAGCATCGCGGCCACGAAGACCAGGGCGGCCCAGTGGTGGATCTGGCGGATCAGCAGACCGCCGCGGATCTCGAAGCTGATGTCCACCGTCGAGGCGTACGCCTCGGACATCCCGATGCCCTTGAGCGGCACGTACGAGCCGTTGTAGACGACCTCGGCCATCGACGGCTTGAAGAACAGCGTCAGGTAGACACCGGTCAGGATGATGATGACGAAGGTGTAGAGGCAGATCTCGCCCAGCATGAAGGACCAATGGTCCGGGAAGATCTTCCGCAGGTTGGCCTTGGCGAGGGAGTAGATCCCCAGCCGGCCGTCCGTCCAGTCAGCCGCGGCCTCCCACTTGTTGGCGGGGTTGGCACGCGTGCTGGACGGCTTGGCGGCACCGGTCGTGGTGCTGCTCGCGCTACTCATCGAGCACGCTCCCAGAAGCTCGGGCCGACAGGCTTCGCGAAGTCGCCGGTGGCGACCAGGTTGCCCTTGTCGTCAGTGGTGATCTTCAGCTGCGGCAGCGGGTGGCCGGCCGGGCCGAAGATGACGCGCGCGCCGTCCGCCAGGTCGAAGGTCGACTGGTGGCAGGGGCAGAGCGCGTGGTGGGTCTGCTGCTCGTACAGGCTGATCGGGCAGCCGACGTGGGTGCAGATCTTCGAGTAGGCGAGGATGCCCTCGAAACCCAGGTCCCTGGACTTGTCGTCCTTGATGTCCTCCGGCGCGATGCGCACCAGCATCAGGGCGTCCTTGGCGATGCGCTGCTGGAAGTCCTCGTCGTGGGTGGTCAGACCCTCCGGCATGGCGAAGGTCAGCGAGCCGACCACGAGGTCCTCGGGCTTCATCGGCTGCATGGTGCTCATGTTGACGAGCGCCAGCGGCTTGGCCGGGGTGGCCTCCCGCCAGCCCGTCTCCTGGAGCTTCTTCTCCGGCAGCGGGCCCAGGTCGCGGAGCAGGACCACGCCGGAGAGCGGGACCAGCGCCATCGACCCGATGAGGGTGTTGCGGATCATCTTGCGGCGACCGAAGCCGGACTCGGCGGCACCGGTCTTGAACTGCTCGATGACGTCGTTGCGGACCTCGTCGGAAGCCTCGATCGGGTGACGCTCGGACGGCATCTCGACGTCCGACATCAGGGTGCGGGCCCAGTGGACCGCGCCCGCGCCGATCAGGAACAGCGCGACGCCCAGGGTCAGGCCGAGCGCGAAGTTCAGCGCGCTGACGTGACCCAGCGGGAAGATGTAGACGATCTTGTCCGGGTCGATGGCCACGTACGAGGCGATGAAGCCGACGGTGGCGAGCATCGAGACCACGAACATCAGCGAGACCTGGCGCTCGGCCCGCTTGGCGGCCCGCTCGTCGATGTCGGTGCGACGGGGCTCGTGGGCCGGCAGGCCCGGGTCGGCGAACGGGTTGCCGTGGTCGGCAACCTCGCCGGCGGAGCCGTGCGGCTCCGGGAGCTTCTCTTCTGACATGTCGTGGCTCATGACTTCTTGGCCTTGGTGGTGTGGGCGGCGACCCAGATCGCGACCGCGATGAGCGTGCCGAGGCCGAAGATCCAGCCGAACAGACCCTCGGTCACCGGACCGAGGCTGCCCAGGGTGAGACCGCCGGGGTTGGGCTCATCGTTGGTGGTGTGGCGGACGAAGGCCACGATCTGCTTCTTCTGCTCCTCGGGCATGGTGCTGTCCGGGAACGACGGCATGTTCTGCGGGCCGGTCTGCATGGCCTCGTAGATGTGCTTGGCGTCCACGCCCTCCAGCGACGGGGCGTACTTGCCCTTGGTCAGGGCACCGCCCTGGCCCGCGAAGTTGTGGCACTGGGCGCAGTTGGTGCGGAACAGCTCGCCACCCTTGGAGATGTCATCGGGGTCGGTCGAGGTGTACTGATCCGGCTTCGGCGCGATCGGGCCGGGGCCGAGCGAACCGATGTACGCGGCGAGCTGGTCGATCTCGCCCTGGGTGTAGATCTTCGGCTTGCGCGGCACCTGGGCGCCGGGCTGCTGGGCCGGCATGCGGCCGGTGCCGACCTGGAAGTCGACGGCGGCGGTGCCGACGCCGACCAGGCTCGGACCCTCGCTGCTGCCCTGGCCGTTGATGCCGTGGCAGGAGGAGCAGCCGACGGCGAAGAGCCTCTTGCCCTCATCGATCGCGAGCGACTGCGCGGCGACGTCGGCCTGCGCCTTGTCGGCGGGCGCGAACGCGGCGTACAGCCCCCCGGTTGCCGCCAGGGCGAGAAGTAGGACGACCAGCGCCGCCAATGGGTGGCGCCGTCGTGCGGAGAGCTTTTTCACGGAATAACCCCGGTGTCAGGATCTGGTCGACTGGTGGGTGCACCCGGCGGCCGGTCTGGCCGGCACGAGGCTGCCTGTCCAAGGCTGCGCGCGCGGTCGGTCGGTGGGAGCGTCGGCACCGGCAGAAGCGGCCCGTCGCCGGTGAGGGCGGGGGCCGCAGCCGGTGGCCAGCGACCTGATCAGCTGGTTACTTGATCAGGTAGATGGTCGCGAACAGGCCGATCCACACGACGTCGACGAAGTGCCAGTAGTAGGACACGACGATCGCGGCGGTGGCCTGCTCGTGCGTGAAGCGCTTGGCTGCGTACGTCCGTCCCAGGACCAGCAGGAAGGCGATCAGACCACCCGTCACGTGCAGACCGTGGAAGCCGGTGGTCAGGTAGAACACCGTGCCGTACGGGTCGGAGGACAGCGAGAGGCCGTCGTTCTTGACCAGCTCGGTGTACTCGTAGACCTGGCCGCCGATGAAGATCGCGCCCATGAAGAACGTGAGGATGAACCACCCGCGGAGCTTCTTCACGTCACCGCGCTCGGCGGCGAACACGCCGAGCTGGCAGGTGAGCGAGGAGAGCACCAGGACGGTGGTGTTGATCGAGGAGAACGTCACGTTGAGGGCGTGCGCCTTCTCGGCCCAGAACTCGGCTCCCTTGACGGAGCGGAGCGTGAAGTACATCGCGAAGAGGGCCGCGAAGAACATCAGCTCGGAACTGAGCCAGACGATCGTTCCGACGCTGACCATGTTCGGTCGATTGACCGATCCGTGCGCGTGCCCGGTTTCTGTTGCTGTTGCTGTCGCCACGACGGACATTATGTCGGTCCCTTATTCCGTCTTCACGTCGGGGGGTGTCCCTCGGAGTGTCCGGTGCGTGCGGTATGCCCGCTTGGAGGGCGACGGGGTGTCCGTGTGCGGGCTGAGCAGCGGCGTGTCCCATTTCTGACGGTTCCTCGGGCGGGCCCGCTACCCCCTTGCCCGGCGCGTCGTTGCACGGACGGCGCAGTGCCGCGATGTAGGGGAGAGGACGCCGCATCCGCCGTCCGGGTGGACCGAGGGGGACCGGGTGACGGGCCGTCCTCCGGGTGGGTGAGCCGCGGGCGGGGCGGCTTGGGGAGGAACGTGCGCGAGGGGGACCGGCGACGGGGGAAACGGGAGTAGCATCCGGATCAGGTGAACGTGGTCCGGATCACACTTGAGGGAGCAGGGTCCATGGCGTACACGACCGACGAGACGCTCACCGTCCTCGTCTACAGCGACGACCGCAACACCCGCGAGCAGGTGCTGACGGCACTCGGCCGCCGGCCCGCCGAGGATCTTCCGGAGCTGTCCTACCTCGAGTGCGCGACCACCCCCGCGGTGATCAAGGCATTGGAGAAGGGCGGCATCGACCTCTGCGTGCTGGACGGCGAGGCGGTCCCGGCCGGCGGGCTCGGCCTGGGGCGCCAGCTCAAGGACGAGATCTACGGCTGCCCGCCGGTGCTGGTGCTGATCGGCCGGCCGCAGGACTCCTGGCTCGCCGCCTGGAGCCGGGCCGATGCCGCGATCTCCCACCCGGTGGACCCGGTGGCGCTGGCCGGGGCGGTCGCCACCCTGCTGCGGGCACGGCTGGCCAAGCGGGCTCCGGCCGCGCGTTGAGCGGTGCCGTCTCAGTACTGGAGAAGACCGGGCCCTAGGCACCCCGCCGCTCGATAGGCTGGCTCCATCCGTACGGACGTCCCCCCGGCGCGGGGGAACCGACAACAGCTGGAGTCAGCCATGGTGAACGTGAACCCTGCGAACGGTGGTACCGACCCCGCGCAGGTGGTCCGCACCTGGCCGGACCTCCTGGCGGCGCTGTTGAAGGGGGAGGACCTCGACCGCTCGTCCACCGCGTGGGCGATGGACCGGATCATGAGCGGTGAGGCGTCCCCCGTCCAGGTGGCCGGGTTCATGGTGGCGCTACGGGCCAAGGGCGAGACGGTCGACGAGATCGCCGGTCTGGTCGATGCGATGTACGAGCACGCCGAGCCGCTGGACATCCCCGGTCCGGCGGTCGACATCGTCGGCACCGGCGGCGACCGGGCGAAGACCGTCAACATCTCCACCATGTCGGCGATCGTCGCGGCGGCCGCCGGGGCCAAGGTGGTCAAGCACGGCAACCGGGCCGCCTCCTCCTCCAGCGGCTCCTCGGATGTGCTGGAGAAGCTCGGGGTGGCGCTGGACCTGTCGGCCCGGCGGGTGGCCGAGGTGGCCGAGGAGGTCGGGCTCACCTTCTGCTTCGCGGCGAAGTTCCACCCGTCGATGCGGCACGCCGCCACCGCGCGGCGCGACCTCGGGGTGCCGACCGCCTTCAACATCCTCGGCCCGCTGACCAACCCGGCGAAGGTCACCTCGCACGCGATCGGCTGCTTCGACACCCGGCTCTCCGGGCTGATCGCCGGCGTGCTGGCCCGGCGCGGGGCGACGGCGCTGGTGTTCCGCGGTGACGACGGGCTGGACGAACTGACCATCACCACCACCTCGCGGGTGTGGCTGGTACGCGACGGGGCGGTCACCGAGACCACCTTCGACCCGCGGGACGTCGGCATCGAGCTGGTCGGCATCGAGGCGCTGCGCGGGGCCGACGCCGCGTACAACGCCGAGGTCGCGCGCCGGCTGCTGGCCGGGGAGCGCGGGCCGGTGCGGGACGCCGTCCTGCTGAACACGGCGGCGGCGCTGGTCGCGATGGACCTCGGCGACGCACCGCTGACGGAGCAGCTCGCGGCGGGCATGGCCCGGGCGGCCGAGGCGATCGACTCGGGCGCGGCGCAGGACCTGCTGCGGCGCTGGTCGGAGGCCACCAGCCGGATCTGAGGCGGCAGTTGAGGGCCCGTGTCGATTCGTCGGCACGGGCCCTTGTGGCACGCGCCCCGAGCGGGCGAAGACGCTGTCCGGATGGTGGATGCCTGTTTGACCGTCCGACGTACCCGACCTAGAGTCTGGGCCAGGTCATGAGTGACAGCGCGAAGCCCCAGCTGGCTGTCCGGCAACCCTCCGTCCGTGGCGGGGTGCCCTGGGTGAGGACCGGGTCGCCGGGCAAGCCGTCCGCGCGACAAGCGCGGACACCGGACGGTCAGCACTCCCGGGGTCCCTTACCCCGTGAAGGAGTGCATCCTCATGTCCCTCTCCGCCCACCCGTCGCCCGCCGCCACCCTTCTTTCGGCGCGCTCCGCGCGGCTTTTCCCGAGCGCCCCGCTCGCCGTCCTCGGCCACGACGTCCAGGTGCCGCTCGCCAGCGGTGAGAAGGTCGGCTACGCGGCGCTCGACTACGCGGCCAGCGCGCCGGCGCTCCAGCGGGTCTGGGATGACGTCGCCGCCTACGCCCCGTACTACGGCAGCGTGCACCGCGGCGCCGGGTACCTGTCGCAGCTGTCGACCGACCTGTTCGAGCAGAGCCGCCGGACCGTCGCCGAGTTCCTCGACCTGCGCGAGGGCGACCAGGTGGTCTTCACCCGCGCCACCACCGACTCGCTCAACCTGCTGGCCGCCGCCGTGCCGGCCGGCACCCGGGTGTTCGCCTTCGAGACCGAGCACCACGCCTCGCTGCTGCCCTGGGCGCACGCCGGGCTGGAGGTCAGCTACCTGCGGGCGCCGCGCTCGCGGGCCGAGGCGGTGGCCGCGCTGGAGGCGGCGCTCGCCGGGGCGCCCGAGGGGCCGAAGCTGCTGTGCGTCACCGGCGCCTCCAACGTGACCGGCGAGCTGTGGCCGGTCGCCGAGCTGACCGCGACCGCGCACCGGCACGGCGCCCGGGTGGTGCTGGACGCCGCCCAGCTGGCCCCGCACCACCGGGTCTCGGTGCGCGAGCTGGACGTCGACTGGATCGCCTTCTCCGGCCACAAGCTGTACGCGCCGTTCGGCGCCGGGGTGCTCGCCGGGCGGGCGGACTGGCTGGACGCGGCCGAGCCGTACCTGGCCGGCGGCGGGGCGACCCGGACGGTGGCCCGGGAGCTGGACGGCTCGGTGGCGGTGCAGTGGCACACCGGCCCGGCCCGGCACGAGGCCGGCTCGCCGAACGTCATCGGCGCCTACGCGATCGCCTCGGCCTGCCGGGCGCTGACCGAGGCCGGCTTCGACGCGCTGGAGGCCCGGGAGCGGCGGCTCGTCGAGCGGCTGACGGCGGGGCTGGCGGAGATCCCGCAGGTCAAGGTGCTGAACCTGTTCGGCGAGGGCTCAGCCCGGGTGGGCGTGCTGTCCTTCGTCGTCCGCGACTGGAACAGCTCGCACTTCTCGGCCGCGCTGTCCGCCGAGTACGGCATCGGGGTGCGCGACGGGCTGTTCTGCGCCCACCCGCTGGTGCGGACCCTGCTCGGGGAGGAGTCCGGCGTGGCGCCCGGTCCGGTCTCCGAGTGCGGGGCGCCGGAGCCCTCGCTCCCGGGGGAGCGCAGCCTGAACGCGATCCGGGTGAGCTTCGGGGCCGGCACGCCGGACGAGCACATCGAGCGCTTCCTGACCGCCGTCCGCGAGTTGGTCACCGACGGCGCGGCGTGGAACTACCGCAACGAGGGCGGCCGTTGCGTCGCCGACAGCCGCCGCTAGGTGCGTGCCCCGGCGTCGGCCCGCAGGCGGGAGTCCGAAGACCGGCCCTGGGCCTGACGGCTACTCGTCCAGGCCGAGGGCGAAGGCCGCTTCCAGGTCGTGCTGGGAGTAGGTGCGGAAGGCGATCTGGGTCTCGGTGTGGGCCACGCCCGGGACCTTGTTCAGCCGGCCCGGGATGACCTCGGCCAGGTCGTCGTGGCGGCGCACCCGGACCATCGCCACCAGGTCGTAGCCGCCGGTCACCGAGTACACCTCGCTGACGCCCTCGATGGCGGCGATGGCCTCGGCGATCTCCGGGATGCGGTCGACACTGGTCTTGATCAGGACGATGGCGGTGATCACTGTTTCGGGCTCCTTCGTGGGGTGCGGCCAGCGTATCGGGCCTCAGCCGGGGCGTCTTGGGGGGTGTCCGACCACGGTGCAGGCGTACAGGAAGCCGGCCGAGAAGCCGATCACGTGCACCAGGTAGGCCACCCCCGGGCCGGCCGAGTGCACCGACCACCACTGCAGCGCGAACCAGAGGCCGAGCACCAGCCAGGCCGGGAAGCGCAGCGGGAGGAAGAGGAGCAGCGGCACCAGGGTGGTCACCCGGGCCCGCGGGTGGAAGCGCAGGTACGCGCCGAGCACGGCGGAGATCGCGCCCGAGGCGCCGATCAGGACTCGGGTGGAGCCGGGCGAGTGCGCCTCGGCGAGCGCGAAGCCGTACGAGGCGAGGCTGCCGGCGGCCAGGTAGAAGAGGAGGTACCTGGCCCGGCCGAGCCGTCGTTCGACGGTGGGGCCGAAGACGTGGAGGAAGAGCAGGTTGCCCAGCAGGTGCAGCCAGCCGGCGTGCAGGAAGAGCCCGGTGAGGGCGGAGACCGCCGGGTGCTTGCCCGGAGTGGGGGCGGCGGGGCAGCCGGGGACGGGGTCGGGGCCCTCGGCCAGCTGTTCGGCGGTGAGCGGGTGGCCGGTCAGCAGCTCGGCGGGGACGGCGCCCCAGCGCTGCTCGTACCGCTGCTCGGCGCAGATCCGGGCCTGGCCGGTGCCGTACAGCGGGTTGAGACCGGCGGCCGGGCCGAGCAGGAAGACCAGGGTGTTGACCGCGATCAGGGCGTAGGTGACCGCCGGGGCGGGCACCGCCGGGCGGTCACCCCGCGCGTCCGTGTGGTCGGGGGCCGCGAGCGCCATGCGGCCAAGCATCCCTCCGCGCGCGGCAGGTGACACGGCGGTTTACGGCAGGTGGACTAGCCATCGTGTTCCGGCAACCGGTGGTCGGGGTGGTTGCCCCAGGCAATAGGCTTGGGGCGGGCAATCCCGTCTCCCGCCGCCGACGCCGGGGCTCCGGGGGGAGCGCCTAGCCCGCCCAGGGACCAGCCGAGAGGATCCCCCCGATGACCGTCCCCGCACTGACCGCCGAGACGCACTGGCGCTGCACGCTGTGCGGCAACCTCACCCGCTTCGACGTGACCCGCACCGCGCGGGTGACCGAGTTCCTGCACTTCGACCTGGCCGGCGAGTCCAAGGTCGAGGAGACCGAAGTGCTCAGCGAGACGATCGAGTCGGTGCGCTGCCGCTGGTGCAACGCGGTGGACCAGGTCGAGCTGGTGGCCCGCCCGGGCGCCGAGGGCGCGGAGGCCCCCGCCGAGCAGGGCTGACCCCGGCGGTGCGGTGGGCGGTGCGCGACGCGGCTGTCCACCGCACGGGACAATACAGACAAGACGCACGGAGCGTGACGACAGGGGCGGCCGCGGGCCGCACCCGCTGGACCAGGATCGGAGCCGAGGACGTGGTGGACGCAGCGAGGGAGCCCGGCGAAGCGCAGGGGCTTCAGCCCGCTGCGCAGGCACCGGAGCCGGCCGCCGGGACGGTCCCGTCCGAGACCGCTGTGCCGGAGGGCACCGCGGCAGGGGCCGCTGCCTCCGGTGCCGATCACTGCGGTGCCGCTGTTTCCGGTGCGGCGGAGCGCGCGGCCGAGAAGCTGGACCGGCCGCTGCCCGAGGGCGTGCGCCGGCGTGTGGTCGGGCTGGCCTCGGACGCGCTGGGCGGGCTGCCGCCCGCGGAGCTGCCGCAGAGCCTGCGCCAGTACGTCAAGTTCACCCCTGCGCGGCGGGCCAAGTACGCGGCCACCGCGCTGGCGGCGGCGCTGGAGTCCGAGCCGGCCTTCCGGGTGCGGATAGCGGAGCGGCTGCGGCTGGGCCAGCCGGACCTGGTGAAGGCGTTGGAGTCGGGCACCGTCCCCGGCGCCGCCGATCCGATGGACGTCGCGGCCGCCGCCTACCTGGTGCGCTCGGCGGGTTGGAGCCGGCTGGTCACCGAAGCCGGCGAGGAGGCCGAGCGGGCCGGCGCCGAGGACGCGGCGGCGGAGGCCACCCGGCTGGTGGAGAAGCTGCAGGCCGAGCTGGCCGAGGTGCGGGCCGCGGCGCGGGCGGACCTGGACCGCCAGCGCGCGGAGTCCGAGGGCATCCGGCGGGAGGCCGAGTCGCTGCGCAAGAAGGTGCGGTCGCTGGAGAGCGACACCCGCCGGGCGCAGGCCGAGACCCGACGGGTGACCGGGGAGCTGGAGGCCGCGAAGGCGCAGGCCGCGGGTGAGCGCAGTGCGGCCGAGAGCGAGGCGCGACGGCTGCGGCACCGGGTGTCCGAGCTGGAGAACGCCGCCGAGCAGGGCCGTCGGTCGGCCCGCGAGGGGCGCAGCGTCGAGGACATGCGGTTGCGGCTGCTGCTGGACACCGTGCTGCAGTCGGCGCAGGGCCTGCAGCGCGAGTTGGCGCTGCCGGTCTCCCAGATCCGCCCGGCGGACCTGGTGGAGGCGGTGGTGCCGGGGGCGGCCTCGCCGCACGACGTGGCCCGGCGCGGCCTGGCCGAGGACGATCCGGCGCTGCTGGACCAGCTGCTGGCGATCCCGCAGGTCCACCTGGTGGTGGACGGCTACAACGTGACCAAGACCGGGTATCCGGCGCTGCCGTTGGAGCAGCAGCGGATCCGGCTGCTGGGCGGGCTGGCGATGCTGGCCCAGCGCACCCAGGCGGAGGTCACCTGTGTGTTCGACGGGCAGGACCTGGACGTGCCGGTCATCATGGCGCCGCCGCGCGGGGTGCGGGTACGGTTCAGTCGGACCGGGGAGACCGCGGACGAGCTGATCCGCCGTCTGGTCCGGGCCGAGCCGCAGGGCCGTCCGGTGGTGGTGGTGTCCACCGACCGGGAGGTCGCGGAGGGCGTGCGGAAGGCGGGTGCGCGCCCGGTGGCCTCGGTGCTGCTGCTGAACCGGCTGGCCCGGCCCTGACCGGGCCGGGGGCCGTGACACCTGGTCAGTGCCCGTTTTCGGGCGCTTTCCGCGGGGGTGTGCGGATCCGGTGAAGTCAGCGTGGGAACCGGAGTTCACGCCTTCGGGGGAGTGGCAAAACGGATAGATCTTCACTAGGGTCTGGCGTCAAACCTATTTTCCGGAATCTCGCCCGAACGGGTGAGTCCGATGAAGAAGGAGCCGGTCCCTTGGCCTCCCACCGCCGTCCCAAGCAGCCGAGCCGCGCGCGGGTGTCGGTGCTCACCGCTGCCGCTGCGACCGCGGTCGCCCTCTCCGCTCAGGTGGCCGCACACGCCGCACCGCAGCCGAACACGTCCGACGTCAAGGCGCAGATCGACCAGCTCCAGCAGGACCAGGAGCAGGCGGCGGAGAAGTACAACGGTGCCAAGGAGCGCGCCGACCAGCTCCGCAAGCAGGCCGACCAGCTGCAGGACCAGGTGGCCCGCAGCCAGGACCAGATGAGCCAGCTGCAGACCGGTCTGGCCCAGGTCGCGGGCGAGCAGTACCGCACCGGCGGCATCGACCCGTCCGTCCAGCTGATGCTCTCCTCCGACCCGTCCGGCTACCTGGAGAAGGCGTCGAGCGTCCAGCAGGCCAGCCAGAGCCAGACCGAGGCGCTCAAGGGCCTGCTCGACCAGCAGCGCCGGCTGGACCAGGAGAAGGCCGAGGCGGCCGCCGTGCTGGCCTCGCTGGACTCCACCACCAAGGACCTCAACCAGGCCAAGGCGGACGTCAACCAGAAGCTGAAGGCCGCGCAGGACCTGCTGAACTCGCTCAGCGCCGCCGACCGGGCCGCGCTGAAGGCCCAGCAGCAGCAGGACGACCGCGCCTCTCGCGGCGCCGCCCGGGTCGACCTCAGCAGCCTGCCGCCGGCCAGCGGCTACGCGGCCGTGGCCGTCGCCAAGGCGATGAGCAAGCAGGGCTCGCCGTACGTGTGGGGCGCCACCGGGCCGAGCACCTTCGACTGCTCGGGCCTGATGGTCTGGTCGTACGGCCAGGCCGGCGTCTCGCTGCCGCGCACCTCGCAGGAGCAGGGCGACGTCGGCACCCGGGTGCCCTCGCTGGACCAGGCCCAGCCGGGCGACCTGGTGATCTACGGCAGCGACCGGCACCACGTCGGGATGTACATCGGCAACGGCATGGTGGTCCACGCGCCGCACACCGGTGATGTGGTGAAGGTGATGAAGGCCGACGCGATGCCGATCAACACGATCCGCCGGGTCTGACGGCCCGACACGCCCGGGGTTCGACTCCGGACCTGTGATCCGCGCCACCTCCCGATCCGGGGGTGGCGCTTCGGGTTCGCCCGTTCCTCGACCGATCGGTGAGCGTCGATCAGCTTTGCGTGCGGTGGCGATCACCATCAGTCATTTTCACAAAAGAACATGGGCAATCTTCCGTCTTTTTTCTGACAAGGATTTGAACGGATCACGGTTCAGTTACTAGGGTCGTGCCCCGAACCACCGCACTGTCGATCACCCAGCCTGGGTGGCGGCGGTGGTTTCCGTCGAGTTCGCGAAACAGCGGGGCAGGTCGAAGCGACTGCCCGACAGGGGAGCCCAGTGGTCGGGGGCGCTGCGGAGCGGAGCCGGGGAACCACGTTCCTCCGGGGTGAATCGGCGCCAGGTCGGCCGTTGGTGAGGCCGTGAGGCGTCGTAGGGCATGCTTCCGGCCCGAACCCGTCAGCTCACCCGGTAGGCGGACGTAGGAAGAAGGAGTCCGCCTTCGTGGCGTCCCATCGTCGTCCCAAGCCCGCCAGCCGCGCTCGTGTCTCGATCCTGACCGGCTTCGCCGCCGCGGCCGTCGCCCTCTCCGCGCAGACCGGCGCGCACGCCGACCCGCAGCCGACCAAGGAACAGGTCAAGGAGCAGGTCGACCAGCTCAACGAGCAGGCCGAGCAGGCGACCGAGAAGTACAACGCGGCGCAGGAGAAGCAGCAGGAGCTGGAGAAGCAGGTCTCCGGCATGCAGGACCAGGTGGCCCGCCAGCAGGCGCAGGTGACCGACCTGCAGGGCGGCCTCGCCGAGATCGCCGGGGAGCAGTACCGCAACGGCGGCATATCCCCGACCGTTCAGCTGATGCTCTCCTCCAGCCCGGACAACTTCCTCAACCAGGCCGGGGCGCTGAACCAGGCCGGTGACACCCAGAAGAACCAGCTGAAGCAGCTCCAGGAGCAGCAGCGCAAGCTGGACCAGGACCGCACCGAGGCGCAGGGCAAGCTCGCCGAGCTGGAGTCCACCACCACGCAGCTGAAGGCCTCCAAGGAGGACGTTCAGAACAAGCTGAAGGCCGCCCAGGACCTGCTCAACACGCTGACCGAGCAGGAGCGCCAGGCGATCAAGGCGGCCGAGGACAAGGCCGCCGCCGACGCCAAGGCCAAGGCGGACGCCGCCGCGAACGCCTCCCAGCCGAGCGCCTCCGATCGCGCCTCGCGGGACAGCGGCCGCTCCGACCTCGGCTCGGGCTCCTCGGCCGCGCCGGTCAAGGTCGCCCCCGGCAGCTCGCACGGTGCCGCCGCGCTGTCCGCCGCCGCCTCCAAGATCGGCAGCCCGTACGTCTGGGGCGCCACCGGCCCGGGCTCCTTCGACTGCTCCGGCCTGATGGTCTGGGCGTTCAACCAGGCCGGCGTGTCGCTGCCGCGCACCTCGCAGGAGCAGGCCGGCGCCGGCACCCGGATCGGCTCGGACCTCTCCCAGGCCCAGCCCGGCGACCTGCTGATCTTCTACAGCGACGCCCACCACGTCGGCATCTACGCGGGCAACGGCCAGGTGCTGCACGCGCCCAAGCCGGGCGCCTCGGTCCGCTACGAGGCCGTCTCCAACATGCCGCTGGCGTCCATCGTGCGGGTCTGATCCGCGTCAGGCGCCAACAGGCCCGGCCCTCCACCACGGAGGGCCGGGCCTGCGGCTTTTCCGGCGACTCGGCCTGGTGTCCGAATAGGGGTCAAATATTCGGGTCGGGAGGGGTTTGGACTCACTTGCCCGGACTCGCTAACGTCTGCCACCGGACTCCCGCTCGACGGCCGCCCACTGGGGCGCGGCCGCGGGGCCGCGCCGCAGGACTGGAGCCGCTGCCGCCATGCCCGTGCACCGCCGTTCCCAACTGCTCGTCCGTGCGCTGGTACTGACCGCGGCCGCCACCACGGCCCTGGGCGTGGCGACCGTCGGCAGCGCCCAGGCCGCCCCCGGGGCGCCGGACACGCCCGACCGCAAGGACGTCAAGGCGCAGGTCGAGCAGCTGTACGACGAGGCCGAGCAGGCGTCGGAGAAGTACAACGCCGCGCAGGAGGCGCAGAAGCGGCTCCTGAACGAGACCACGAACCTGCAGGGCGAGGTCGCCGCCGCCCAGGACCAGCTCAACCAGCTGCGCGGGGACCTGGCCACGGTGGCCGGGGCCGAGTACCGGGGCGGCGGGATGACCCAGACCGCCCAGCTGATGCTCTCCACCGACCCCGCGGCCTACCTCGCCCGCGCCCGCACCCTCGGCCAGGCCGCCGAGCGGCAGCAGGAGACGCTGCACGAGCTGGTCACCCGTCAGCGCCGGCTCGACCAGCGCCGCACCGAGACCGCGGCCAAACTCGCCGAACTGGACCAGGCCCGCCGCTCGCTGGCCGAGAACAAGCAGCAGATCCAGCAGCGGCTGGCCACGGCGCAGAAGCTGCTGAACGGCCTGGGGGTCGCCGAGCGGACCAGGATGGCCGCCCAGGACGCCCGGGAGGCCGAGCAGCGCGCCACCCGCGGCACCGACCGGCTGGACCTCGGCACCGCCCCGCCCGCCTCCGAGCGCGGGGCGGCCGCGCTGGCCGCCGCGGTGCGGATGATCGGCTCGCCCTACGTCTACGGATCCACCGGACCCCGTGCCTTCGACTGTTCCGGTCTGATGTACTACAGCTGGCGGCAGGCCGGAGTGACCCTGCCGCGGACCTCGCAGGCCCAGGCGTACGCCGGGCAGCGGATCAGCCTCTCCGAAGCACGGCCGGGAGACCTGGTGATCTTCTACCGGGACATGCACCACGTCGGGATGTACGCCGGCGGCGGGGTGATGGTGCACGCCCCGTACCCGGGCGCCAAGGTCCGGTACGAGAGCGTCAACTCGATGCCGGTCTCAGGGGTGGTCCGGCTCTGAGCGCGACGCCCTCCGGCCAGGCCGACATACGTGGTCGCATGCTGTCCCGGCGCGGTGCGCTGCTGCTGGCGGCCGGCGGGCTGGCCCAGCTGTCGCTGCCCCCGGCCGCCCCGGCGGCGCCGCCGGACGGGCGGGCGGCCGACCGGCGCGCCGAGGTGGCCGGGCTGCTGGCGGAGCGGGCGCGCTCGCTGCCCGTCCGGTCCGGGCTCACGGGGGCCGAGGCGACGTACCGCAACCTGGTGCTGTCGCCCGAGCAGGGAGCCCCGGCGGCCGACGGGCCCGAGCGGCTGACCGCGTCCGTCGAGCTGGCGGTGCGGATCACCGGGTACGACGAGTACCCGGTGGTGTACCCGCGCCGGATCGAGCTGGTCCGGGACCGGGGCGGCTGGCGGGTCGAGCACGAGGAGGGCACGGGCGGACCCCCGGCGCTGTGGGACCTCGGCCCCGCCCGGACCGCCCCCGGCGCCCGGTGCATGGTGCTCGGCCTGGCCGGGGGGCCCGACCCGGCCGGCCTGGTCGCGGTGGGGGACCGGGCGGTGCCGGCCGTCAGCGAGGTCTGGGGCGGCGGCTGGCCCGGCCGGCTGCTGCTCGAACTGCCCGCCACCGAGCCGCAGTTCGCCCGGCTGCTGGAGGCCGACCCGGCGGGCTGGACGGGCATGGCGGCGGTCACCGTGGCCGCCCCCGGCGCGCCCTGGCACACCCCGGCGGACCGGGTGGTGATCAACCCCGAGGCGTTCGGGCGGCTCAGCGACTTCGGCCGGCAGGTGGTGGTCACCCACGAGGCCACCCACGTCGCGACCCGGGCCGACACCCGGGCCTGGACCCCGCTGTGGCTCTCCGAGGGCGTGGCTGACTGGACCGCCTACCGCCAGTCCGGGCGCCGCCCGCAGCAGATCGCCCCCGAGCTCACCCGGGACGTGGCGGCCGGGAAGCTGCCCACCGCGCTGCCCGCCGACGGGGACTTCGCCGCGGGAGCCACCGGCATCGCCCAGGCCTACGAGCAGGCCTGGCTCGCCTGCGACCTGATCGCCCGCCGGTACGGGACCGAGCGGCTGGTCGCCTTCTACCGGGCGGTCGGCGCGGCCGACGGGCAGAGCGAGGACCGGGAACGCCGTACCGACCGGCTGCTGCGCGGCGAACTGGGCGTCGGCCTGGCCGAGTTCACCGGGCTCTGGCTGGCCGACGTGCAAGCGTTGAGGAAGTAGGGCGTGCCCCGGCGTCGCGCGCCCGGCGGGAATTGTCAGACACGCCCTAGCGGCCGGCCGGGTGGTCGATGCCGTCCAGCAGGTCCTGCTCGTAGGCGATGCCCGGGCGGACCGGGTAGGCGGAGGCGGGCGGCAGCGCGGCGGGCTCGGACAGCACCACGGTGGGCGGCAGGGGCGTCGCGGCGCGGGTGGAGCGCCAGAGCCGGATGCAGGAGAGCACGGTGGCGGTCAGCAGCAGCAGGTTGCGCAGGCCCAGCACGGTGATCGCCAGCGGCTCGCTGTTCAGGACCTGGGTGAACATGGTCGGGAACTCGAGCAGGGTGAGCGGGCAGGCGAGCAGGATCAGCAGCGCCACCGGCCGCTGGCTGGTGCCGCGCACGGTCAGGCAGACCGCCGCCACGCCGATCAGCCAGACCAGGTACTGCGGGCTGATCACCCGGCTGGTCACCACGAAGATCAGCAGCGCGCACAGCGCCGCGTCGTACATGGTGGCCGCGTTGCGGCGACGGGCGGTGAAGCGCCACAGCAGCAGCCAGAGGAAGCCCAGCACGGTGCCGGCCATCATCACCTTGCTGATCACGCTGACCCACGGCCCGAGCATCTCGGGGGAGCCGTAGTTCATGGTGACCCTGCCGTTCCAGCCACCGGCGATCCGGGCGAGGTGCAGCGGCAGGGCGCCGACCGACTCGACCTCGATGCCGCGGTCCTTCTGGAAGGCCAGGAAGCCGAAGGCGCCGTTCATCCCGGCCGCGAGCAGGAAGCCCACCGAGACGGCGGTGGCCGCGGCCAGAGTCCAGGAGCGGCGGGTGCGGCGGCCGGACGGGGTGCCGATCAGGCCGAGCAGCGGCCAGACCTTGACGATGCCGCCAAGGCCCAGCAGCAGCCCGCCGACCGCCGGGCGGCGGATCAGGGCGAGCAGGCCGGCCAGGGTGAGCGCGGTGACCAGGAGGTCGAAGCGGTTGTAGATCATCGGGCCGAGCAGCGGCACGCCGACCACCCACATCCAGGCGCCGGTCAGCGCCCGGCCCCGGCGCAGGCCGGTGCGGATCAGCAGCGCGGCCGCGGCGGCGTCGGCGATGCCGCAGATCACCCAGAACGAGGTCAGGTACGACCAGGGCAGCAGGCCCGGCAGCAGGATCACCAGGGCGGCGCCGGGCGGGTACTGCCAGGTCACGTCGTCGAACGGGAAGGTGCCGGTCTGCAGCACGCCGTACCAGGCGTGGTAGATCATCCAGACGTCGGCCGTGACGTCGCCGCCGGGCGACTTCAGCACTCCGGTCATCAGCAGCACCAGTACGGTGCGGGTGGCCACCCAGGTCGCCCCGAGGGCGGCGAGCGCCCCGAGCGGGCGGCCGAGGCGGCCGCGCGAAGTACCGGACTCGGTGGCCGGGGCCAACTCCACTGCGCTCCCTCGTTCGTCTCGACGTCCTCACCGGAGGCGTCGTACTGACGGACGCCCGGGCCGCCGCATCCGCGGCCTAGGTACTAGGACTGACCCGGGGGTCAAACGGTTGCCGTGTGCGGTTCCGTTCCCGGCGGGTCATGGTGTTGACCTATCGTACGGATCACCCAGCGGTACACCGAGCACCCCCCGACCGAGCGAGCCGTGGCCTGATGCACAGAACCTTGATCGTCACCAATGACTTCCCGCCCCGCCCGGGAGGCATCCAGGCCTTCGTGCACAACATGGCTGTCCGTCAGCCTGCCGGGAGCATCGTGGTGTACGCCTCGACCTGGCGGGACGGCACCGAGGTGCGGCGCTTCGACGCCGAGCAGCCGTTCCCGGTGATCCGGGACCGGACGAAGGTGATGGTTCCCACACCCCGGGTCACCCGGCGGGCCGCCGAGATCCTGCGTGCAGAGAAGTGCGACTCGGTCTGGTTCGGCGCCGCCGCCCCGCTCGGTCTGATGGCGCCCACGCTGCGCCGGGCCGGGGCCGGGCGGCTGCTCGGCATGACCCACGGGCACGAGGCCGCCTGGGCCCAGCTGCCGGGCTCCCGGCAGCTGCTGCGGCGGATCGGGGCGGGCACCGACGTGCTCACGTACCTGGGCGAGTACACCCGCTCGCGGATCGCCGCCGCGGTCGGGCCGCGGGCCGCGGCCCGGATGGTGCAGCTGCCGCCGGGCGTGGACGAGTCGACCTTCCACCCGGCCTCGGGGGGCGCCGAGGTGCGCCGGCGGCTGGGGCTGGCCGACCGGCCGGTGGTGGTCTGCGTCTCCCGGCTGGTGCCGCGCAAGGGCCAGGACACCCTGATCGAGGCGATGCCGCAGATCCTGGCGGACGTGCCGGACGCGGTGCTGCTGATCGTCGGCGGCGGGCCGTACCGGGCGGACCTGGAGAAGCTGGCGGACGCCAAGGGCGTACGGGCCTCGGTGCGGTTCACCGGCTCGGTGCCCTGGGAGGAGCTGCCCGCCCACTACGGGGCCGGGGACGTCTTCGCGATGCCCTGCCGGACCCGGCGCGGCGGCCTGGACGTGGAGGGCCTGGGGATCGTCTACCTGGAGGCCTCGGCGACCGGCCTGCCGGTGGTCGCGGGGGACTCCGGCGGGGCCCCGGACGCGGTGCTGGAGGGCGAGACCGGGTACGTGGTGCCGGGCGGCTCGGCCGCGGCGGCCGCGGAGCGGATCGTCCGGCTGCTGGGGGACGAGGAGCTGCGGCGGCGGATGGGCGAGGCCGGGCGGCGCTGGGTGGAGCGCTCCTGGCGCTGGGACCTGCTGGCCGGGCGGCTGACCTCGCTGCTGGCGGCCTGAGGCGGCCGACGGCCGGGGACATGGACGGGCCCGCCTCCCCGGGAGGGAGGCGGGCCCGTCCGCGTCCGTGACTACTTCCGGTACAGCGCCTCGATCTCGGCGGCATAGTCCTTGAGCACGACGTTGCGCTTGAGCTTGAGCGAGGGCGTCAGGTGGCCGCTCTCCTCGGAGAACTCGGTGTCCAGCAGGCGGAACTTCTTGACCGCCTCGGCGTGCGAGACGGCCGCGTTGCCGTCGTCCACCGCGGTCTGCAGGGCGGCCAGCAGGTCCGGGTCGTCGGCGAGCTCGGCGACGGTGGCGGTGGCGGGCTTGCCGTTGAGCTCCTTCCACTTCGGGAAGAAGTCCGGGTCGACGGTGATCAGGCAGGCGATGAAGGGCTTGCGGTCGCCGACCACCATGACCTCGCCGACCAGGGCGTGGGCGCGGATCCGGTCCTCGATCACGGCCGGGGCGACGTTCTTGCCGCCGGCGGTGACGATGATCTCCTTCTTGCGGCCGGTGATGGTCAGGTAGCCCTCGGAGTCCAGCGAGCCGAGGTCGCCGGTGGCCATCCAGCCGTCCTTGAGGGTGTCGGCGGTGGCCTGCGGGTTGTTCCAGTAGCCGGTGAAGACGTGCGGGCCCTTGAAGTAGACCTCGCCGTCCTCGGCGATCCGGACGGAGGCGCCGGGGACCGGCTGGCCGACCGTACCGATCTTCGGCTTGTCCCACGGGTTGAAGGCGGTGGCCGCGCAGGTCTCGGTCAGGCCGTAGCCCTCCAGGACGGTGAAGCCGATGCCCCGGTAGAAGTGGCCGAGCCGCTCGCCGAGCGGGGCGCCGCCGGAGATCGCGTGGGTGGCGCGGCCGCCGAGGGCGGCGCGCAGCTTGCTGTAGACCAGCTTGTCGAACACCGCGTGCTTGAGCCGCAGGACCAGGCCCGCGCCGCCGCTGTCCAGCGCCCGGCTGTAGGCGATCGCCGTCTCGGCGGCCTTGTCGAAGATCTTGCCCTTGCCGTCGGCCTGGGCCTTGGCGCGGGCGGTGTTGTAGACCTTCTCGAACACTCTGGGCACGCCCAGGATCAGGCTCGGTTTGAAGGCGGCCAGCTCGGCGGTGACGTCCTTGATGTCGGAGACGTGGCCCAGCTTGATCGGGGCCATCGCCGGCGCGATCTCGGCGATCCGGCCGAGCACGTGGGCCAGCGGCAGGAAGAGCAGGACGGAGCTGTCGCCGGTGCGGAACAGCGGGGCCAGGCGCTCGACCACGTTGCCGCACTCGGCGAGGAAGTTGCCGTGGGTCAGCTGACAGCCCTTCGGGCGGCCGGTGGTGCCCGAGGTGTAGACGATGGTGGCGATGTCGTCGGGGCCGGCGATCGAGCGGCGCTCCTGCACCGTCGCGTCCGGGACGTCCCGGCCGGCCTCGGCCAGCGCGGCGAGCGCGCCGCCCTCGATCTGCCAGGTGTGCTTCAGCTCAGGCAGGCGGTCGCGGACCTCGCCGACCACCTTGACGTGCTGGTCGGTCTCGGTCAGGACGGCGACCGCGCCCGAGTTCCCGAGGATCCACTCGACCTGCTCGGCGGAGGAGGTCTCGTACACCGGCACGGTGATCGCGCCGGCCGTCCAGATCGCGAAGTCCAGCAGCGTCCACTCGTACCGGGTGCGGGACATGATGCCCACCCGGTCGCCAGGTTCGATGCCCGCGGCGATCAGGCCCTTCGCCGCGGCGTGCACCTCGGCGAGGAACTGGACCGAGGTCAATTCCTGCCAGTGGCCGTCCACCTTCCGGCTGAGCACCGCGACGTCCGGGTGCTCCTCGGCGTTCCGGTGCACAGGGTCGGAGAGGTTACCGCCGCTCGGTACCTGGTAGAGGGCCGGAAGGCTGAAGTCGAGCAAGACTGCTCCTCGTTCGCGACGCTGCGGGACGGCAGGACGTTACTGCCCGGTAGGCAGCTTCGACCAGGGGGGTCGGCCCCGGTGTTCGAAGTGTCACACCCGGCCGGGTCGGACCAGGCCGTGACCGGGTCGTTCGACTGGCACCCTACGGCAGCCCATCGGTGACCGGTCGGTAGCGTGCCCCGCCGCCCGCCCCGCACCGCCCGCCGCCGGTGCCCGCGCGGCCGAGTCGATCGCCGGTCGCGATAGCCTGCTCCGGGCGGAGCGGGTCGAGCGCGCCCCGACCGGACCGGCAGGCAGAGGGACGACACGGAGGGCCATTCCATGGCGGAGCACACCAGGTCGAGCATCACCATCGACGCGACCCCGGCCGAGGTCATGGCCGTGATCGCCGACTTCGCCGCCTACCCGGCCTGGACCGGTGAGGTCAAGGAAATCGAGGTCCTGGAGACCGCCGAGGACGGCCGCGCCGCCGAGGTCCGGCTGCTGCTGGACGCCGGTGCCATCCGCGACGAGCACACCCTCTCCTACACCTGGGACGGCGACCGCGAGGTCCGCTGGACCCTCGTCCGCAGCCAGATGCTCCGCTCGCTGGACGGCTCCTACACCCTCGCCCCGCTGGCCGGCGGCCGCACCGAGGTCACCTACCAGCTCGCCGTGGACGTCAAGATCCCGATGCTCGGCATGATCAAGCGCAAGGCCGAGAAGGTCATCATCGACCGCGCGCTGGACGGCCTGAAGAAGCGCGTCGAGGGCTGACGGGGAGCGGCACGGCGGAACGGGGGCTGACGGCATGACGGCGACGCGCACCATCCTGGTCAGCGGTGACACGGGCGCGCCCACCGTGGCCGCCGCCACCGCCCTGCACGCCGCCCGGAGCGGCCACCGCACCTGGCTGCTGGCCGCCGACGACCCGCACCGCACCCTGGACGCCGTCCTCGGCACCCGGCTGGAACCCGAACCGCTCCGCTACGCGCCGGGCCTGACGGTCTCCCGGATCGACGAGCAGGCCGCCTTCCGCTACGCCGTCGGCGAGCTCACCGGCCGGCTCAAGCCCGCCCTCGACCTGCTCGGCGCCGAACAGCTCGACCCCGAGGAGCTGACCGCCCTCCCCGGCATCGCCCGGCTCGCCCTGCTGCGCGCCCTGCCCGCCGCCGACCAGGACGTCCTGGTGGTGCTCGCCCCGCCGCCCGCCGAGCTGATCGCCACCCTCGCCCTGCCCGAGCAACTGGCCCGCTACCTGGACCGGCTGGTCCCCGAGCAGCGGCAGGCCGCCCGCGCGCTGCGCCCGCTGCTGGCCGGGCTGGCCGGCGTCCCGATGCCCGCCGAGTGGCTGTACGAGGGGCGCACCAAGGCCGCCGCGGTGCTCGCCGAGTCCCGCGCCGCGATCAGCGACCCGGGCACCAGCGTGCGCCTGGTCGTGCCGGCCGACGGCCACCCGTACGACGAACTGCGGCGGATCCGGGCCGGGCTCGCGCTGTACGGGCACCGGCCGGACGCCGTCGTGGTGCACGGCGCGCTGCCGCCGGCCGCCCTCGCCTCGCCCGACCCCTGGCTGGCCGCGCTGGCCCGCCGCCGCCAGGAGGAGCTGGACCGGCTCACCGCCGAGACCGACGCCCCGGTACTGCTCACCGGCCTGGCCGAGGGCACCCTGGAGGCCGTCGCCGACCGCCTGTACGGGGACGGGCCCGGCCCCGGGCGGCTGGACCCGGAGCCCTGGCCGGTCGAGGACCGGCTCGCCGAGGACGGCCTGCTGGTCTGGCACCTCGACCTGCCCGGCGCCGACCGCGCCGGGCTGGACCTGGTCCGCCGGGGCGACGACCTGGTGGTCGGCCTCGGCGCCCACCGCCGGGTGCTCCCGCTGCCCGCCGCGCTGCGCCGCTGCACGGTCGCCGGGGCGGGGCTGCACGAGGGCGTGCTGTCGGTGCGGTTCGCGCCCGACCCTTCGCTCTGGCCGCAGGGCTGACGGGCTTTTCGACCCCGGCCGATCAGCGGGGCCGACCGGTGTCGCCGGTCGGGTAGCGTCGGGCCTCAGGGCCGCGGGGTGCGGCCACGGCTGAGGAGGCGCCCGCGATGACCAGCACCGACGACCGTACCGAGCCCGGCACGGAGCAGGGGAGCGGGCAGTCCCACCCGTTCGGGCCGGAGCTGGGCCCGCTGGTCGACGAGGTGCGCCGGTTCGCCACCACCGTCGGCGAGAAGGCGCAGGAGACCAGCGCCACCACCCTGATCGCCCTCTCCGGGCTGGCCGACCGCCTGCGCACCCAGCAGCCGGAGGTCTACTCCCACCTCGCCGCGGCCGGCTCCGGGCTGGCCGCCGCGGGTGCCGAGCTGCTGGCCGCGTACCGGGCCGCGGTGGCCGGGCACGAGCAGCGCTGGACCGCCGGGGACGGGGCGCCGGTGGAGAAGATCGACCTCGACGAGCCCGGCCGGGCCGGGGGTGCCGACGGGGCCGGCGGGACTGACGGGACATCCGCCAAGCAGTGAATCCGTAACCTTCGGAGGGTGATCGCGTTGCTCTCGTGCGTCACTAAGAAGGAGATTAGATAAGACTTTTGAAGCTTAGCGGCCCGGTTTTCCCAGAATTGTCTTCGGATAATGTATGCGAGGCTGTGTACGGGGGCTGGGTTGGGCGGTACCGTTCCGTCCAGCGGGAACGAGTGAATAGCTGAGGGACACATGGCTCTGACCATCGGCGTCGATGTCGGCGGGACCAAGATCGCGGCAGGCGTGGTCGACGATGCGGGTGCGATCCTGGCGCGGACCCGGGTCCCCACCCCGGCCGACCCCCAGTGGGCGGTCGACGCCATCGCGCAGGCCGTGCGCGAGCTCAAGGAGCAGCACCCCGACGTCACCGCGGTCGGCGTCGGTGCCCCCGGCTTCGTCGACAGCAACCGCTCCACGGTGATCTTCGCGCCCAACATCGACTGGGAGAACGAGCCGCTGCGCGGCCGGATCGAGGAGCTCACCGGCCTGTCCACGGTGGTCGAGAACGACGCCAACTGCGCCGCCTGGGCCGAGTTCCGCTTCGGCGCGGCCGCCGGCCACCAGGACATGGTGCTGATCACCGTCGGCACCGGCATCGGCGGCGGCATCGTCCTCGACGGGCGGCTGCACCGCGGCCGCTTCGGCGTGGCCGGCGAGATCGGCCACCTCAACATGGTCCCGGACGGCCTGCAGTGCGGCTGCGGCGGCAAGGGCTGCTGGGAGCAGTACGGCTCCGGGCGCGCGCTGCGCCGCTACGGCCGGGAGAAGGCCGCGGCCGACCCGGTGCGCGGCCGGCGGATGCTGGAGCTCAACGACGGCGTCGCCGAGACCATCCGCGGCATCCACATCACCGAGGCGGCCGAGGGCGGCGACCCGCTCGCCCTGGAGTGCTACGCCGAGCTGTCCGACTGGCTGGGCCGCGGCATGGCCGACCTCGCCGCGCTGTTCGACCCGGGCGTGTTCGTCCTCGGCGGCGGCGTCTCCGACTCCGGCCGACTGCTGCTCGACCCGGTCGCCAAGGCCTTCGAGCACTACCTGACCGGGGGGGTGCACCGCCCGCGCGCCGAGGTCGTACTCGCCTCGATGGGCTCCGCGGCCGGCATCGTCGGCGCGGCGGACCTCGCCCGCACCTGACCGTCACTCCCCCTCCTTCGCCAGACCCGCCGGCGGCGGTGCGACCGGGCCCCGACCAATCCCGGACGCACCGCCGCCGTCGTTGGGCGTGTCTGACCGTTCCCGCCGGGCGCGCGCTGATCCGACGCGAACGGTCGGACACGCCCTACCGTCCTTCCCAGTGACACCGCACAGGGGAGGACCGTGACATGACCGCCGCGCCCATCGCTCCGCCGCCGGGCGGCCCGCGCCGGCTGCGCCTGCTCAGCTACAACATCCGCTCGTTGCGCGACGACCGGCGGGCGCTGGTGCGGGTGATCCGGGCCTGCGCGCCCGACCTGGTCTGCGTCCAGGAGTCGCCGCGCTACTGGCGCCCCGAGGGCCAGGCGGCCTGGCTGGCCCGGAGCACCGGGACGGTGGTGCTGGCCGGGGGCGGCCGGACCGCCGCGGGGCCGCTGCTGCTCGGCCGCCCCGGCGCGGTGGAGGTGCTCGGCGTGTACGACCGGCTGCTGCCCAAGACCCGCGGCCTGCACGCGCGCGGCTTCGCCACCGCGCTGCTGCGGGTGCCCGGCGCCGCGCCGTTCACCGTCACCAGCTGCCACCTCAGCCTGGACGCCGAGGAGCGCCACGGGCAGTTCGAGTTGCTGCTCGACCAGCTGGCGATCGCCGAACAGGGCGTCGTGGCAGGGGACTTCAACGAGCACCCGGACGGGCCGGGCTGGCAGCTGCTGGCCTCGCGGATGTGGGACGGCTACCCGACGGCGCCCTGGGGCGGTGAGTTCACGTCCGTCCCCGAGAACCCCTACCAGCGGATCGACGCCGTCTTCGCCACGCCCGGGATCACCGTCCTCGGCTGCGGGGTGCCGCACGGGCTGCCCGGCGTCACCGAGGCCGATCTGCGGGCCGCGACCGACCACCTGCCGGTGCTGGCGGTCATCGAACTGCCCGAGGACTAGGGCGTGTTCAAGGCCTCAGACCACCGCGCCGTTGTCCGGGTCGTCCGGTTCGTCCTCGTCGCGGTCCTTCATCCGGGCGACCAGGGTGACGAAGCCGCCGAGGAAGGCGGTGACCCCGACCCAGGCGGGCCAGCCGGAGATCTCCCGCCACACCACCGCGTCGATCAGCAGCAGGGCCGGGCCGCCGAGCACCGCCAGCCAGGCGAACTTGGCGGTCACGTCGGCGGGCGGCAGCGGCGGGGGCTCCGGCGGGACGTAGTGGCCCTCGTCGGTCTCCTCGGCCAGCTCGAAGTCGCGCGGGCCCGAGCCGGCGGCCGGGAGCACGGGGCGGCCGGAGCGGGAGCGGGGCTGCGGGGCGAGGTCGGAGAGGTCGTCCGGGTCGCCCTGGCCGGCCTTGGGGCCGAGGCCGTCCTTGAAGCCGCCCTTGAGCTCGTTCTGAGCGCGGAGGTTCTCGACCTCCGGCCAGTTGGGGTTGGTGAGGTCGACCGGGTCGTCGAACTGGGCGACCAGCGCGGCGAAGATCGCGTCCTGCTCGGCCTGGCTGCGCTCGGGGGCGCTGCGGCGCGGGCGGGGCTCCACGGGCGCGGGGGCGTCCGTTTCGGGGGCCTCCCCGGTGGGCGCGGCCGCCGCGGCGCCGTCGGCTCCCCGGCCGCTCGCCGCGGTGCCGCCCTGGGCGGTGCCCTGGACACCGCCGCCCTGGACGGTGCCGCCCTGAACGGTGCCGCCCTGAACGGTGCCGTCCCCGTGGACGGTGGCGTTGCCCGGGACGGTCGGGTTCCCCTCGACGGCGGCATCCCCCTGGGCGGTGGCGTCCGTCGGCGCTCCGTCCGTCCGCGCGCCGTCCTCGCGGGGCTTCTCGTCCCCGCTGCCCGCCGTGCTGCTCTCGTGCACTTCCGGCCCTTCAGCCATGGTGATCGTCGGATTCGGCCCTGTCCGCCCCCGCGGCGTGCGCGGGAGCCAGCCGTCGGATGAAGTCCTGGCTCGCCGCGAATATTTCCGCCGCGTCGTGGTCCAGCGTCGCGACGTGGAAGCTGCGTTGGCACAGCCGCTCCGTCACGTCGGTCGAGGATATCCGGGCCAGCACCAGTTCCGAGTTGGCCGGCGAGACGACGTGGTCCTGCGGGCTGTGGAAGAGCAGCACGGGCTGGGTCACCTCGGGCAGCCGCCGCCGGACCTCCTGCCACAGCCGGCCGAGCGACCAGGCGGCGTGCAGCGGCGTCCGGTCGTAACCGAGCTCCTGGGCGCCCGGCTTGTGGATGTCGTTCGCGATCCCCGGGATGCTCGGGACGAGGTGCCGGAGCACCGGGAGCAGCACTCCCGCGGGGTTGTCCGAGCGCACCGACGGGTTGACCAGCACCAGCCCGGACACCGTCGGGCCGTGCAGCGCGGCCAGCCGCAGCGCGAGGGCGCCGCCCATCGACAGCGCGCAGACGAAGACCTGCTCGCACTCCTCGGTGAGGGTCAGCAGCTCGCGCTCGACCTCCGCGTACCAGTCCTCCCACCGGGTGACCTGCATGTCCTGCCAACGGGTGCCGTGCCCCGGCAGCAACGGGAGGGAGACGGTGAACCCGGCCGCCGCCAGCTCCTCGGCCCACGGCCGCAGCGACTGCGGCGACCCGGTGAAGCCGTGGCAGAGCAGCACCCCGACCGGTCCGCCGCGGTGGCGGTACGGTTCGGCACCGGGCAGCAGCGGCATGGCGGACTCCTTCGCGGGCGGGTGGCGCTGGGGGAGGGACGCTGGGAGGGGAGCTGCGGGAATCCGCATCGTCCCACGCTCCGAGCCGGGACGTACACCCCCTACGGCGGGCCCGGGCACAGCCGACGGCCGCGGGGCATTAGGATCGACCGGTCCGCATAACAGGAGGCCCGGGTTGTTCTACCGACTGATGAAGATGATCGTCGCGCCACTGCTTCGGATCTTCTTCCGGCCGTGGATCGAGGGTGAGGAGAACATCCCCACCGAGGGTGCGGCGATCATCGCGAGCAACCACCTGTCCTTCTCGGACTCGTTCTTCTTCCCCGCGCTGATCAAGCGCCGGGTGACCTTCATCGCGAAGGCTGAGTACTTCAACACCCCGGGCCTCAAGGGCCGGCTGACCGCCGCCTTCTTCAAGGGCGTCGGCCAGCTGCCGGTGGACCGCTCGGGCGTGCGCGGCGCCGGTGAGGCCGCGATCCGCAGCGCCATCGCGGTGCTGGACCGCGGCGAGCTGTTCGGCGTCTACCCGGAGGGCACCCGCTCGCCCGACGGCAAGCTGTACCGCGGCAAGGTCGGCGGCCTGGCCCGCGTCGCGCTGGCCACCGGCGCCCCGGTCATCCCGGTCGCCATGATCGACACCGAGAAGGTGCAGCCGCCCGGCCAGGTGGTCCCGAACTTCGGCATCCGCCCGGGCATCCGGATCGGCCGCCCGCTGGACTTCTCCCGCTACCACGGCATGGAGAACGACCGCTTCATCCTCCGTTCGGTGACGGACGAGGTGATGTACGAGATCATGCGGCTCTCCGGCCAGGAGTACGTGGACATCTACGCGACCGCGGCCAAGCGGCAGATCTCCGACGAGAAGAAGAAGGCCGACGCCGAGCGCCGGGCCGCCGCCAAGGCGGAGAAGGCCGAGGCCGCCGAAGCGGAGAAGGCCGCCGAAGCCGAGAAGGCCGAACAGCAGGACCAGCAGGAACAGAAGGGCACCGGGTCGGCCTGACGACCCGGACGGGTCCAGGGGAGGGGCCGGGACATGGCGGAGGGCGCGAGAACGGGCGGCGCGGTCGGCGGAACGCTGGCGGCCGGCGGCATGTCCGTCGAACTCCCGCTGTGGAAGGCCATCTCCTACTTCCGGGTGCTGGCCCTGTGCTACGCGCTGCTGCGGTACTTCAACTCCTACCTGCACTTCCTGCACCCGGTCGCCGGCTGGATCTACTTCGGCGCGCTGATCCTCTGGACGCTGGCCAGCACCCGGGCCTTCTCCAACCCGCAGCGCTGCACCTGGTACGTCCTCGGCTTCGACCTCTCGCTGGCCGTGACCGGCATCGTGCTGAGCGGGATGACCGACGCGCCGGCCCGGATCAGCCACGGCGCGCCCACCCTGCCGACCATCTGGGCCGCCGGTACGGTGCTCGGCTTCGCCGCCAAGGGCGGCTGGCGCCCGGCGGCGGCGTCCGGCGCGGTGATCGGGGTGGCCAACATCCTCGGCCACGGCGGGCCCACCGGCGACAACGTCCACAACATCGTGCTGCTGCTGGTGGCCGGCTGCGCGATCGGCTACGTGATCGAGCTGGCCCGCGCCAGCGAGGCCACCCTCACCCGGGCACTGCAGGTCGAGGCCGCCACCCGGGAGCGCGAGCGGCTCTCCCGGGACATCCACGACGGCGTGCTCCAGGTGCTCGCCCTGGTCCAGCGCCGGGGCGCGGAGCTGGGCGGCAGCGCCAACGGCAGCGGCAGCGGTGGCGCCGACGGTACGGACTTCGCCGAGCTGGGCCGCCTCGCCGGTGAACAGGAGCGCGCGCTGCGGGCCCTGATGACGGGCGGTCCGCTCCCGGCGCAGCGGCTGCCGGAGGCCGGGGCCGCCGAAGCGCCCGACCCCGCCGGGCCGCGCGACCTCACCGCGCTGCTGCGCCCGTACACCGACGAGCGGATCACGCTCTCCGCCCCGGGCACCCCGGTGCTGCTGCCCGGTCCGGCGGCGGGCGAGCTGGCCGCGGCGGTCGGTGCGGCCGTCGACAACGTCCGCCGGCACGCCGGGGAGGGGGCCCGGGCCTGGATCCTGGTCGAGGACGAGCCGGAGGCCGTCACGGTCAGCATCCGCGACGACGGCCCGGGCTTCGCGCCGGGGCGGCTCGGCGAGGCGGAGCGGGCCGGGCGGCTGGGCGTCTCCCAGTCCATCCGCGGCCGGGTGTTGGATCTCGGCGGCACGGCCGAGCTGTACTCGGCGCCCGGGGAGGGCGTCGAGGTCGAACTGCGCGTCCCGAGGAAGGCCTCCCGATGACCAACCAGCCGATGACCGATCAGCCGGCGACCGAGCAGCCGACCACCGACCGGCCGGTGCGGGTGATGGTGGTGGACGACCACCCGATGTGGCGGGACGCCGTCTCCCGCGACCTCGCCGAGGCCGGCCTGGACGTGGTGGCCACGGCGGGCGACGGCGAGGAGGCGGTGCGCCGCGCCCGGGCCTGCTCGCCGCAGGTCGTCGTGCTGGACCTCAATCTGCCCGGGCTGCCCGGCGCCGAGGTGTGCCGCCAGGTGGTCGCGCAGGATCCGGCGGTGCGGGTGCTGGTGCTGTCGGCCAGCGGCGAGCACCAGGACGTGCTGGAGGCGGTGAAGTCCGGCGCGACCGGGTACCTGGTGAAGTCGGCCGGGCGGGAGGAGCTGTTGGACGCGGTGCGCCGTACCGCCGTCGGCGACGCGGTGTTCACCCCGGGCCTGGCCGGCCTGGTGCTCGGCGAGTTCCGCCGGCTGGCCGCCGAGCCGGCCCCGGCCTCGGCGCCGGCAGTCCCGCAGCTGACCGCCCGGGAGACCGAGGTGCTGCGGCTGGTGGCCAAGGGCCTGTCGTACCGGCAGATCGCCGACCGGCTGGTGCTGTCGCACCGGACGGTGCAGAACCACGTGCAGAACACGCTGGGCAAGCTGCAGTTGCACAACCGGGTGGAGCTGGTCCGGTACGCGATCGAGCGGGGGCTGGACGAGGAACTCTGAGCGGGGCCCGGGCGGTTGCCGCCCGGGCCCGCACAACTCCTCATCCCCGTACGGCCGTTGCCTCCCGCAACAGGGCCGCGACGATGTCCACGCCGTCCCGGGTGAGCACCGACTCCGGGTGGAACTGCAGGCCCGCGAAGCCGGGGCCGCGCAGCGCGTGGACGTCGCCGGTGGCGGTGTCCCGGGAGACCTCGACGCCCGCTGCGGCGAGCCGGACCGCGTCGGCGTCCGAGCAGCGCGCGGTGAAGGTGTTGTAGAAGCCGACCGTCCGCTTGGTGCCGAACAGGTCGATGCGCTCCTGCGCGCCCTGGTACGGGACGGCCTTGCGGCCCAGCGCGAGCCCGAGTTCGGCGGAGAGCAGCTGGTGGCTGAGGCAGACCGCGAGCAGCGGGGCCGTGCGGGCGCCGGAGCGGACGGCGGCCAGGGCGTCCGCGACGACCGGTCGCAGCACCGCCATCTTGGGGTCGTCGGCGAGCGCCGGGTCGCCCGGGCCGGGGCCGAGCACCAGCGGGCCGCGGTGCGCCGCGACCAGCTCGCGCAGGCCGGGCCGGTCGAAGCGGACCACGGTGACCCGGTGGCCGAGCGAGGTCAGCAGGTGGTTGAGCATCGAGGTGAAGGTGTCCTCGCCGTCCACGACGAGGGTCGGCTCGGCCTCGGTGACCCGGGACGGCGTCTGCATCCGCAGCCAGAACGGCGCGAGGTCGGCCCGGCGGGCGTCCAGTGCGGCCTGCACCCGGTGGTCGTCGGCGAGCCGGGGCCCGCCGGAGTGGGGCAGCCGGGCGGGCGCGGGCCGGGCACCGATCGCGGTGAGCACCCCGGCGGCCTTGGCGTGGGTCTCGGCGACCTCGGACTCCGGGACGGAGTGGCGCACCAGCGTGGCGCCGACCCGGACGACCAGCCGGCCGGTGGCCGGGTCGATGTCGGCGGTGCGGATGCAGATCGGCGAGTCCAGCAGCTGCCCGCCGCTCGCGGAGCGCCCGATCAGGGCGAGCGCTCCGGAGTAGTAGCCGCGCCCGCCGGGCTCGTAGCGCCGGATCACGCGGGTGGCGTTCTGCACCGGGCTGCCGGTGACGGTGGCGGCGAACATCGTCTCGCGCAGCACCTCGCGGACGTCCAGCGAGGTGCGCCCGCGCAGCTCGTACTCGGTGTGGGCGAGGTGGGACATCTCCTTGAGCCGGGGGCCGAGCACCTGGCCGCCGAGGTCGCCGACGGTGCACATCATCTTCAGCTCCTCGTCGACCACCATGGTCAGCTCCTCCAGCTCCTTGGGGTCGTGGAGGAACCGGAGCAGCGAGTCGAGGTCGGAGCCGCCGGCCGGGTAGCGGTAGGTGCCGGAGATCGGGTTCATCACGACGGTGCCGCCGCTCTGCCGGACGTGCACCTCGGGGGAGGCGCCGACCAGCACCCTGTCGCCGGTGTGCACCAGGAAGGTCCAGTACGCGCCGCGCTCCTGGTCCAGCAGCCGGCGGAACAGCGTGAGTGCGAGCTCGGGACCGCAGTGTCCATCTCCGGCTCCGCCGGGGGCCTCCAGGGTGCCGTGGAAGTCGCGTCGGATCACGAAGTTGGCGCCCTCGCCGTTGCCGATCTCGTCCTCGATCACCCGGCGGACGATCGCCGCGTACGCCTCGTCGTCCACGTCGAACGCGCCGCCGGACAGCGTGACCGGCAGCTGCGGCAGGGCGGCGGTGAATTCGGCCAACGGCAGGGCGTACTGCTCGGCCACCGTGAGGGCCTGCAGCGGGGTGCCGTCGTCGTGCGCCTCGAAACCGCGCTCGCGGATCTGCCGGTACGGGACCAGCGCGAGCAGGTCGTGGACCGGGCCGGCGGCCGGGATGCCGGCCCGGACCGGCAGGTCGGCGAGGTGCTCGTAGCTGTCGACGGTGCCCAGCAGCACCTCGACGGTGTCCGGGGCGTGCCGGGGGGTGCGGCGGTGCAGCAGGGCGAAGGCGGGCGCGCCGGGGGCGGTGAGGCGGGCGAGCAGCTCGGCGGGGGTGGTCACGAGTACGGCTTCCTTCCGGGGTGGATGGCGAGGCGGTGCTGTTCCGCTCCCGGAGGGCCGTCTGCTCGAACGCACGACGGCCGCCCCGAGGGGCGGCCGTCGTGTTCGTCTAGGAACGCGCGATCTGTGGGCCACCCTTGGGGGAGGCCCACCACCAGGAGTGGGTGTGGGGCGCGTGCATGGGGCGAGCCTAGCCGATTGGGCCGGGCGGGTGAGGCCGATGACGGGCAATGTCCGAGACGTGTCTCATCCCTCGGGCAATGGTCACGGATCGCTCTCGCGACCCCGTAGCCTTGCGGTGTGACCGTGACGACTGAGACAACGAGGACTGGCCACTCCTGGCAGTCCCTGCCCGCGGCGCAGCAGCCTGAATGGCCGGACCACGAGGCTCTGCGCAAGACCCTTGCCGAGCTCGCCTCCTATCCGCCGCTCGTCTTCGCCGGCGAGTGCGACCAGCTGCGCGCCCGGCTCGGAGCCGTGGCGCGTGGGGAGGCGTTCCTCCTGCAGGGCGGCGACTGCGCCGAGGCCTTCGACGGTGTCTCGGCGGAGCACATCCGCAACAAGCTGAAGACCCTGCTGCAGATGGCGGCCGTGCTGACGTACGCCGCCTCGGTGCCGGTCGTGAAGGTCGGCCGGATCGCCGGCCAGTACTCCAAGCCGCGCTCGAAGTCGACCGAGACCCGTGACGGCGTGACCCTGCCGGTCTACCGCGGCGACTCGGTGAACGGCTTCGAGTTCACCCCCGAGTCCCGCATCCCGGACCCGGAGCGCCTGAAGCGGATGTACAACGCGTCCGCCGCGACGCTGAACCTGGTGCGCGCCTTCACCACCGGTGGTTACGCCGACCTGCGCCAGGTGCACGCCTGGAACCAGGACTTCGTGCGCAACTCGCCGGCCGGCCAGCGCTACGAGCAGCTCGCCCGGGAGATCGACAACGCCCTGGCGTTCATGAACGCCTGCGGCGTGGCGCCGGAGGAGTTCAAGACCGTCGAGTTCTTCTCCTCGCACGAGGCGCTGATCCTCGACTACGAGACCGCGCTGACCCGCGTGGACTCGCGCACCGGCGACCTGTACGACGTCTCCGGCCACATGGTGTGGATCGGTGAGCGCACCCGGCAGCTGGACCACGCGCACATCGAGTTCGCCTCCAAGATCCGCAACCCGATCGGGGTCAAGCTGGGCCCGACCACCTCGGTGGACGAGGCGCTCACCCTGATCGAGAAGCTGGACCCGGAGCGCGAGCCCGGCCGCCTGACCTTCATCACCCGGATGGGCGCGGGCAAGGTCCGCGACCACCTGCCCACCCTGGTGGAGAAGGTCACCGCCTCCGGCGCCAAGCCGGTGTGGATCTGCGACCCGATGCACGGCAACACCTTCGAGGCCTCCAGCGGTCACAAGACCCGCCGCTTCGACGACGTGCTGGACGAGGTCAAGGGCTTCTTCGAGGTGCACCGCGCGCTCGGCACCCACCCGGGCGGCATCCACGTGGAGCTGACCGGCGACGACGTCACCGAGTGCGTCGGCGGCGGCGACGAGGTGCTGGTCGACGACCTGCACCAGCGCTACGAGACGGCCTGCGACCCGCGGCTCAACCGCAGCCAGTCGCTGGACCTGGCGTTCCTGGTGGCGGAGATGTACCGCGGCCAGTGATCGGTCGGCCGGTGATCCGCCGGCCCTGATGTGACGAAGGCCCCTCCGGATTCGGGGTTCCCGAGCCCGGAGGGGCTTTTTCGCACCCGGATCGCCGGGTAAGGTGAGGCTTAGTGAACTAAGGCAAGCCTTAGTCAAGATCCATTCTGCGCTTCACCTGCGCTTCACCCCCGGGAGAGACCGCGATGTACGTGTGCATGTGCCATGCGGTCACCGAGGACCAGGTGAAGAAGGCGATCGACGGGGGTGCCAACACCCCGCGCCAGATAGCCAAGGGCTGCAAGGCCGGCACGGACTGCGGATCCTGCGTCCGCCGGATCCAGGCGCTGCTCGGCGAGCACGGCGCCCGGCCCTGCCCGACCGCCCGGCTGGCCGCGAAGCTCGGCCTCGCCGACTCGGAGGCCCAGGACGTTCCGGCGCCGGCCGCCCCGAAGCCGGGCCCGACGGCCCCGATCGCCCCCGTGGTGCCGTTGCGGGTGGCCTGAGCCGGGAGCCGGCGCTAGGACTCCGGCTGCTCGATCAGCTGGGCGAGGTAGAGCGCCTCGCCGAGCTTGTCCAGGAGCTCCAGCTGGGTGTCGAGGTAGTCGATGTGGTGCTCCTCGTCGGCCAGGATGTCCTCGAAGATGTTCGCCGAGGTGACGTCGTTCTTGGCCCGCATCACCACGACCCCGCGCTTGAGCCGGTCGATCGCCTCGACCTCGATCTGGCGGTCCGCCTCGAACATCTCCTTGACCGTCTGGCCGATCCGGACGTGGAACAGCCGCTGGTAGTTCGGCAGCCCTTCCAGGAACAGGATCCGGTCGGTGAGCGTCTCGGCGTGCTTCATCTCGTCGAACGACTCGTGCCGGGTGTACTTGGCGAGCTTCGTCCAGCCGAAGTTCTCCTGCATCTTGGCGTGCAGGAAGTACTGGTTGATCGCGGTGAGTTCGGCCGTGAGCTGCTCGTTGAGGAACTCGATGACCTCCGGGTCGCCCTGCATGGTGCTGCCTCCCTGCGCTACGTCCTGCGGTGACTCTTGCGCTGGGCATCCTGGCACCGTATTGGGAGGAAATTCCAGTAAGTTCACACTCACTAGGACATGTGTCGGAATATCCGGTTTGGGCGGTTGTCGGGTGGTGTGCGATCGACCATTGGCCCGTACGGGCAGGGCGTGAAACCAGGGCCAAGGGGCGCGCGCCGGGGCTCGTCCGCCGTCTGTCACCATGGAGCCATGGGTCAGTCCGAACAAGAACCGCTTCCGCCGTCTGACCCGAGGCTCCCCCCGGGCCAGCGCGTGCAGCGCGGCTGGCCCGCCCTGCACTACGGGCCGGTGCCCCGCTTCAAGCCGCTGACCTGGGACCTCCAGGTGTTCGGCGCCACCGCCTCGGCGGAGAAGCACAGCTGGGACTTCGCGGCCTTCAACGCCCTGCCGCGCACCAGCGTGGTCGCGGACCTGCACTGCGTCACCAAGTTCTCCGTGCTCGGCAACGAGTGGACGGGCGTGCCCGCGGCCCTCCTGCTCGATCTGGTGCCCCCGGCGCCCGGCGTCACCCACGTCATGGTCTGGGCCGAGTACGGCTACAGCGCCAACCTGCGGCTGGCCGACTTCGCCGACCGGCACACCCTGCTCGCCACCCACCGCAACGGCGAGGCGCTGACCGCCGAGCACGGCTTCCCGGTGCGGCTGGTGGTGCCGAAGCTGTACGCCTGGAAGGGCCCCAAGTGGGTGCGCGCGGTGGAGTACATGCGGGCCGACCGGCGCGGCTTCTGGGAGGAGCGCGGCTACCACAACCTGGCCGACCCGTGGCGCGAGCAGCGCTACTCCTATCAGGAAGAGCCGGGCGACGGGCCGCTCCGCTGAGCCCCCGACCCCGTCAGAACAGCGAGAAGTTGACCGTCACCACGGTCTTCTGCGGGCGCCGCTCGCCGGCCGCCGGGGACTGGCTGCTCACCTTGCCCATGCCGAGCGTCCAGTCGGTGGCCGCCTTCATGGTGAAGCCCGCCGCCTGCAGCGCCTTCTGCGCGTCGTCCCGGCCCATCCCGCTGACGTTCGGGACCGGCACCATGCCCTTGCTGACCACCAGCGAGACCGCGGCGTTCTCCTGCAGCATCTGCCCGGCGGCCGGCGAGCTGCTGATCACCGAGCCCTCCGGCACCGTGTCGTTGTAGGTCTGGGTCACTGCGCCCCTGGTCAGCTGGGCGGCGGCCAGCGCGGCGGCCGCGTCGTCCGAACTCTTGCCGGTCACGTCCGGCACCGCGATCCGCTTGGGGCCCTTGGAGACGGTGACCGTCACCGAGTCGCTCTTGCGGGTGCGCGCGCCCACCCCGGGGTCGGTGGAGATCACCTGCCCGGCCGGGACGGACTCGCTGAACGCGTCGACGAACTTGCCGTGCAGGCCCGACTGGTCCAGGATCCGCTGCGCCTCGCCCCGGTCCTTGCCGAGCACGCCCGGCACCGAGCCGTACAGCCCCTCGGAGATCCCGTAGGTGACGCCGCCGACCGCCAGCACCAGGGCGGTCAGCGCGGCCACCCAGATCAGCGGCTTGCGCGGGACCCGGCGCAGCCGGCTCGGCCGGCGCACCCGGACCGGGGTCGGCTCGTCGTACGGGCGGGGCTCGGCGAGCAGCTGGTCCATCACCTCCGCCGGCACGTCCAGCACGCTGGTGCGCTCCGGCGCCGGGGCGTCGGCGGGCCGGGGCAGCGGCTGGATCACCGAGGTGGGCTCGCTGGTCGGGTAGCGCGGGCTGGGCAGGGTGGAGGCCGGCGGCTCGGCGTCCAGTTCGGCCGGGGTGAGCGTGCGGCGGACCCGCTGGAGGGCGGCGAGCAGCTCCACCGCGTCGTACGGGCGGGCGTCGGCCGCCCGGGCGCAGGCGCCGGCCACTATGGCGTCCAGCGCCGGGGCGACGGTGGGGGCGGTCAGCGAGGGGGCGGGGACGTCCTCGTGCAGGTGCTTGTACATGACCTGGACGGGGTTGTCGCCGGTGTGCGGGCGGCGGCCGGTGAGCATCTCGTACAGCAGGATGCCGGCCGCGTAGACGTCGACCCGCTGGTCGGTGGGGGCGTCCGGGAGGATCTGCTCGGGGGCCAGGTAGGAGACCGTCCCCATGACGGTGCCGCCGGTGGCGGTGCTGGTCGAGGTGGGTGCGCCGTCGGCGCTGCCGAGCACCCGGACCAGGCCGAAGTCGGCGACCTTGACCAGGCCGCTCTCGGTGATCAGCACGTTCTCCGGCTTGACGTCCCGGTGCACCAGCCCGGCCCGGTGGGCGGCGCCGAGGGCAGCGAGCACCGGCTCCAGCACGTCCAGCGCGGCCCGGACGGACAGCGCGCCGCGGTCGCGCAGCAGGTCGCGCAGGGTGCGGCCGGGAACGTACTCCATGGCGAGGAAAACGTTTCCGCCGTCCGCGCCCTGGTCGAAGACGTTGACCACGTTGGGGTGGGTGAGCTTGGCGACCGACTTGGCCTCGCGGATGAAGCGGGCGGTGAAGCCCTCGTCCCCGGCCAGCTGAGGGTGCATCACCTTGAGGGCGACCACCCGGTCCAGCCGGGTGTCGGTGCCCTTGTAGACGGTGGACATCCCGCCGGTCGCGATGCGCTGCTCGACCCGGTACCGGTTGTCGAGCACGGTACCGATCAGGGGGTCGTGCAATGCCATGTCCACCCGGGGGAGTCTAGTGGGGCGCGCGGACGCCGGTCCCGGAGGACACCGCTCCGGGACCGGCTTGTGACATGCCCTACACGGACTGGAAGGCGGGCCGCTCCCGGGTGTCCAGGTCGGCGAGGCCGGCCATCGCGGAGGAGGCCTCGGCGTGGAAGCGGCGCGGGATGCGGCCGGCCCGGTGGGCGAGCCGGCCCGCCTCGGCGGCGTGCCGCATCGCCTCGGCCATCAGCACCGGGTCCTGAGCCCGGGTCACCGCGGAGGCGAGCATCACCGCGGAGCAGCCCAGCTCCATCGCCAGCGCGACGTCGGAGGCGGTGCCGGCGCCCGCGTCCAGGATCACCGGGACCCCGGCGCCCTCCACGATCAGCTGGAAGTTGTGCGGGTTGCGGATGCCCAGGCCGGAGCCGATCGGCGAGCCCAGCGGCATGATCGCCGCGCAGCCGACGTCCTCCAGCTTGCGGGCCAGCACCGGGTCGTCGTTGGTGTACGGGAGCACCGTGAAGCCGTCGTCGACCAGCGTCTCGGCGGCGTCCAGCAGCTCGATCGGGTCCGGCAGCAGGGTGCGCTCGTCGGCGATCACCTCCAGCTTCACCCAGTCGGTGCCGAGCGCCTCGCGGGCCAGCCGGGCGGTCAGCACGGCCTCGCCGGCGGTGAAGCAGCCGGCCGTGTTGGGCAGGACGCGGATGCCGTTGCGGGTCAGCACGTCCAGGACGGAGCCCTGGGTGGTGGCGTCGACCCGGCGCATGGCCACGGTGGTCAGCTCGGTGCCGGAGGCGAGCAGGGCGCGCTCCAGGACCTCCAGGCTCGGCGCGCCGCCGGTGCCCATGATCAGCCGGGAGGAGAAGGTCGTCCCGGCGATGGTCAGAAGGTCGTCGGCCATGGTTCAGCCTCCCTGTACGGCGGTGAGGATCTCGATCCGGTCGCCGCTGCCCAGCGCCGTCGCGGGCCACGAACTGCGCGGCACCACGGCCTCGTTGAGGGCGGCGGCGACGCCGGTGTTGGCGGCGCTGACGGTGGCTACCAGCTCGGCGAGGGTGGTGGCGGCGGGCACCCGGCGGGGCTCGCCGTTGACGGTCAGGGCGATGTCGGTCGGGCTGGTCTCGGTCATGCGGAGGCCTTCGTGGTGGGGGCGTCGGGGGAGAACCGGGTGGGCGTGAACGGCCGTGCGAGCTCGGGGACTTCACCGGTCGCCAGGTAGTCGGCGAGCAGGTCGGCGGTCACCGGCGTGAGCAGCACGCCGTTGCGGTAGTGGCCGGTGGCGGCGACCAGCCCGGGCAGTGAGGTCGGGCCCAGCAGCGGGGCGTTGTCCGGGGAACCGGGCCGCAGTCCGGCCGCGGTCTCCCGCAGCGGGAGTTCGGTGATGCCCGGGACCAACTCATGGGCGTCACGCAGGAGTTCGTACACCCCTCCGGCGGTGACGGTGGTGTCGTAGCCCTGCTCCTCGGTGGTCGCGCCGATGACCAGCTCGCCGTTCTCCCGGGGCACCAGGTACAGGTGCTGGCCGCGCACCACCGCGCGGACGTTGCGGGAGAGGAACGGCCGGTAGGCGTCGGGGACATGGAGGCGCAGCACCTGCCCCTTCACCGGCCGGACGGCGGGCAGCACGCCCTCGGGCAGGCCCGGCAGCCGGTGGCTGTGCGGCCCGGCGGCCAGCACGATCTGGTCGGCGCCCAGACTCTCCCCGCTGCTCAGCCGGGCGCCGGTCGCGCGCCCGCCGTTGACCAGCAGCTCGACGGCCTCGGCCCGGTGCAGCCGGACGCCCGCCCGCTCGCAGGCGGCGACCAGGGCGGTGAGCAGCCGGCGGGGGTCCACCTGGTGGTCGTCCGCGACGTGCAGGCCGCCGCGCACGCCGGGGGCGAGCATCGGTTCGAGCTTGCGGGCCTCCCGGCCGGTCAGCCAGCTGGAGTCCAGGCCCAGCCGCTGGTGGAAGGCGTGCAGTTCGCGCAGTTCCTCGCGGTCGTCGGAGTCCAGCGCGACGGCGATGGTGCCGCAGCGGCGGTAGCCGGTGTCCAGGCCGCCGGCGGCCTCGGTGAGTTCGGCGGCGAAGGTCTCGTACCGCTGGTTGGAGGCCATCCCGAGGTGCAGCAGCGGCTCCTCGCCGTACTGCAGCTCGGTGACCGGAGCGAGCATCCCGGCCGCGACCCCGGCCGCGCCCCCGCCGTGGTCGGGGTCGACCACGATCACGTCCCGCAGCCCGCGCTGTGCGGCGCGCCAGGCGACGGCGAGGCCGATGACGCCCCCGCCGATCACCAGCACGTCGGCGCGGCTGCCCGATGGCAAGCGTGACAAAGCTGCTCTTCTCCCTTCGCCGGTATGACCCGGATCAGGTTCGGACGGTCGCGGGCCGTGCCAGCCCGCCTCTCAGCCCGGTTCGCCGGGCTCCCGTGTGGTGCCCCCACCTTAACGCCGGGGGTCGGCGCGGCCGAAGGGCCGTACGAGGGGTGGACGGCCGCCGGGGCCCGGCCGGTCGCTGAGTACAGTGACGGGCGTGGCAGAGCTGAGCGGAACGGATCGGGTGGTCGTCGTCGGAGCCGGGCTGGCCGGGGCGCAGTGCGCCCTGAAGCTGCGGCAGGGCGGCTGGCGGGGGCGGATCGTCCTGGTCGGCGAGGAACCGCACGCGCCGTACGACCGGCCGCCGCTCTCCAAGGACGTGCTGCTCGGCAAGGCCGACGCCACCACCCTGGACATCGACTACGAGGGGCTCGGCATCGAGCTGCTCACCGGCCGCCGGGCCACCGGCCTCGCCCCCGGCGTGCTGCACACCGACGGCGGCGACCTCCCGTACGACTCCCTGGTGATCGCCACCGGCGCCACCCCGCGCGCCCTGCCCGGGGCCGAGCGCGCCCACCTGCTGCACACCCTGGACGACGCCCTGGCGCTGCGCGCGCTGCTGCGCCCCGGCCTGCGGCTGGTGCTGGTCGGCGCGGGCTGGATCGGCGCGGAGGTGGCCACCGCCGCGCGCCAGGCCGGCTGCGAGGTCACCGTGGTCGAGGCCGGTCCGGCGCCGGTGCCGGGCGCGCTGCCGACCGAGGTCGGCTCGGCGATGGCCGCCTGGTACGCCGAGGCCGGGGTCGAGCTGCGCTGCGGCGTCGGCGTGGCCGCCGTCGAGCCCGGGGCGGTACTGCTGGCGGACGGCTCCCACCTGCCCGCCGACGAGGTGGTGGTCGGCGTCGGCGCCCGGCCCGCGACCGGCTGGCTGGCCGGCTCGGGCGTCGAGCTGGACGCCTCCGGCGCGGTCGTGGTGGACGGGCGGCTGCGCACCGGCCTGCCCGGGGTGTTCGCGGCCGGGGACTGCGTCAGCTACCCGTCGGCCCGCTCCGGCGCCCGGCTGACCGTCCAGCACTGGGACCACGCGCTGCAGTCGGGCGGGGCCGCGGCCGCCGCCGTGCTCGGGGCGGACGCGCCGTACGACCCGGTGCCGTACTTCTGGTCCGAGCAGTTCGGGCGGATGGTCCAGTACGCGGGCCGGCACGCCGAGGGCGACGAAGTCCTGTGGCGCGGCAGCCCGCAGGACGCCGCCTGGTCGGTGCTGTGGCTGCGCGACGGCGTGCCCAGCGCGCTGCTCGCGGTGGACCGGCCGCGCGACCTCACCCAGGGCCGGAAGCTGATCGAGCGCGGGGCGGCGCTGGACCGGACCCTCGCGGCGGACCCGTCGGTCGCGCTCAAGGGGGCCGCCGCTTAGCGCCGGGCGGTGCCGAGGTGGCAGTCTGGTGGCGTGAGCGAGATCGAAAGCAAGATTGAAGCCCTGGTCCCCGAGTGGATGTACCTCCCCGACATCTCGGAGCAGTGGGGAGTGCGTGTCACCGAGGTGCGCGACCTGGTGCGCAGCGGCGCGCTGATCGCCGTCCGGCGGGGCCCGAACAAGTCGCTGCAGGTCCCTGCGGCGTTCATCGACGGCCCGGGGCTGGTCAAGCACCTGTCCGGCACCCTGACCGTGCTGCGCGACTGCGGGTACAACGATGTGGAGATCCTGGAGTGGCTCTTCACCGAGGACCCGTCGCTGCCCGGCAGCCCGATCCAGGCGCTGCGGGAGAACCGCGGCACCGAGGTCAAGCGCCGCGCCCAGGCGATGCTGATCTGATGGCGGCGGACACGCCGCGTGCCCGGCTGGCCGACGCCCGGCTCTACCTGTGCACCGACGCCCGGCGCGAGCAGAGCGACCTGGCCGAGTTCCTGGACGCGGCGCTGGCCGGCGGGGTGGACATCGTCCAGCTCCGCGACAAGGGCCTGGAGGCCAAGCAGGAGCTGGCGGCCCTGGAGGTCTTCGCCGACGCCTGCCGCCGCCACGGCAAGCTGCTGTCCGTCAACGACCGCGCCGACGTCGCCCACGCGGCCCGGCCGGACGTGCTGCACCTCGGCCAGGACGACCTGCCGGTGCCGGCCGCCCGGGCGATCCTCGGCGAGGACGTGCTGATCGGACGCTCCTGCCACGCCGAGTCCGAGGTGGACGCGGCGGTCGCCGAGCCGGGCGTGGACTACTTCTGCACCGGCCCGGTGTGGCCGACCCCGACCAAGCCGGGCCGCCCGGCGCCGGGCCTCGGCCTGGTCTCGTACGCGGCGCGGCAGGCCACCGACCGGCCGTGGTTCGCCATCGGCGGGATCGACCTCGGCAACGTGGACGAGGTGCTGGCCGCCGGCGCCCGCCGGATCGTCGTGGTCCGGGCCATCACCGCGGCGGAGGACCCGCGGGCCGCCGCCGCCGAGCTCGCCCGCCGGGTGCGCGCGGTCTGAGCCCGGTTCGGGCCGTCGCCGTCAGTACTTGCGGACGGTGGCGGCCTCGGCCAGCGCCAGCAGCACCGTGCGGGCCCGCTCGTCGGCGAGCGGCGCCGCCGCCAGCGCGGCCAGCGACTGGCCCATCAGCTCCTCGATCCGGTGCTCCACCAGCTCGGGCGCACCGCTGCGGGCGACCAGCTCGCGCAGCTCGGCGACCTCCTCGGCGGCCAGGTCCGGCGCGCCGAGCCGGGCGTCCAGGTGCCGGGCGTCGGCCCGCGGCAGGGCGCGCATCGCGTGGGCGACCAGCAGGGTGCGCTTGCCCTCGCGCAGGTCGTCCCCGGCGGGCTTGCCGGTGACGGCCGGGTCCCCGAAGACGCCGAGCAGGTCGTCCCGCAGCTGGAAGGCCTCGCCCAACGGCAGCCCGAACGCGCCGAGGGCCTCGACCAGCTCCGGCCCGGCCCCGGCGAGCAGGGCGCCGACCTGCAGCGGCCGCTCGATCGTGTACTTCGCCGACTTGTAGTGCAGGACGGTCCGGGCCCGCTCCAGCGCGCCCTCGTCGGCCGAGTCGCCGGCCACCGGCTCCAGCACGTCCAGGTACTGGCCGAGCATGACCTCGGTGCGCATCAGGTCGAACACCGGCTTGGCGGCCAGCACGGCGGCCGGGTCCAGGCCCGAGCGCAGGAACAGCTCGTCGCACCAGATCAGCAGCAGGTCGCCGAGCAGCACCGCGGCCGAGGCGCCGTACTGCTCGCGGTCGCCGCGCCAGCCGCTGTCCCGGTGCAGCGCCTCGAAGCGGCGGTGGATCGAGGGCAGGCCGCGGCGGGTGTCGCTGCGGTCCATCAGGTCGTCGTGCACCAGCGCGCTGGCCTGCAGCAGCTCCAGCGCGGCCGCCGCGTTGGCGATCCCCTCGCCCCCGGCCGGGCCGCCGGCGGCGCGCCAGCCCCAGTAGCAGAAGGCCGGGCGCAGCCGCTTGCCGCCGTCCAGCAGGAAGTCGCGCAGGGCGTCCGCGGCGGGCACCAGCTGCGGTGAGATCTTGCCGAGCAGCGCGGACTGGCCGTCCATGAACGCGGCGAGGGCGGCGTTGACGCGCGTGCGGACGTCCTCCACGTCAATGGGGTTGGCCGGCCGGTTGCTGGACGAGGTCACGATGAGGCTCCGCTGGTTCGCTGGGGGTGCAGCAAGCGTAGCGGGGTAGCCGGGAACGGACGTGCGAGCGGGCCGGTGGGAGGCAGGGAGCGGGAGGGAGGGAAGCGGAAGGGTGTCCACTACTTGTCCCGAATCGTGGAATCGAGTTGTCCGGCCCCTTCGGGGGCCCGATAACCTGCCAGCATGGCACTCGGCATCGCTTCCACGAGATCGGACCGCGCAATGACGGTCCGCGAGCTCCTGGCGGCCGGAAAGCGCTCCTTCTCCTTCGAGTTCATGCCGCCACGCACCGAGGCCGGCGAGCAGAAGCTCTGGGACGCCATCCGTCGACTCGAACCGCTGGACCCGAACTTCGTCTGCATGACGTACGGCGCCGGCGGCTCCTCGCGCGAGCGCACCGTCAACATGGTCGGCCGGATCGCGACCGAGACCACGCTCACCCCCGTCGCCCACCTGACCGCGGTGGACCACTCGGTCGCCGAACTGCGCAACATCATCGGCCAGTACGCCGACCAGGGAGTGCGGAACATCCTCGCGGTCCGGGGCGACCCGCCCGGCGACCCGATGGGCGAGTGGGTCCGTCACCCGGACGGCGTCACCTACGCGTACGAGCTGGTGGAGCTGATCAAGGGCATCGGCGACTTCTGCGTCGGCGTCGCGGCCTCCCCGAACATGCACCCGCGCTCGGCCGACTGGGACGAGGACATCCGGCACTTCGTCACCAAGGTCCGCTCCGGCGCCGACTACGCGATCACCCAGATGTTCTTCGAGGTGGACGACTACCTCCGGTTCCGCGACCGGGTCACCGCCGCGGGATGCGAGACGCCGATCATCCCGGAGATCATGCCGGTGACCAACGCCAAGCAGCTGGAGCGCTTCCCCCAGCTCAGCGGCTCGGCCTTCCCGGCCGACCTGGAGGAGCGGCTGCGGGCCGTCGTCGACGACCCGGCGGCGCTGCGGGCGATCGGCATCGAGCACGCCACCGCGATGGCCGAACGGCTGCTCGCCGAGGGTGCGCCCGGCCTGCACTTCATCACGCTCAACCACTCGACGGCGACGCTGGAGATCTACCAGAACCTGGGGCTGCACCAGCGCTCCTAGCGTTGTGTCCACGGGCCCGTCACCGTTCCGCGGTGGCGGGCTCGGTCGTGTGCGGCCGGAGCGGCCTACGCCGGGAACGCGATGCGGTACCCCGGCCGTTGAACCGGTACAGTCGCCGCACACGCGCGGCGCGCGCGGGCACGCGACTGGAGGTAGCGCGCGGATGGGCATCGGATACCTGCTGCTGTACGTCGCGTTGGCGGTGGTCGCGCTCTGGCTGGTGGCCGAGGTGCTGCTGCAGAACCGGGCCCCGCTGCACTGGCGGGCGCTCGCCCTGGCCGGCTTCCTCGGCGTGGCCGTCGGGATGGGCCTCGGCTCGGTCGTGGTGATCGGCGCCGGAGCGGGCCTGTTCGCGGTCGGCCAGGCCTTCGTCACCCTGTCGGTCAAGAAGGGCCACCAGGCCGGCTGGTCCCTGCGGAAGTCCGACGGCAGCCTGCCCGGCCCCCTCGCCAAGGTGCCCCTGCTCGCCGCCCTGACCGGCGGCGCGGCGGTCGCGGCCGCGGCGGCGGCGGAGCAGAAGCGGGTCGGCGAGGTCAGCGCGGTCGAGGAGGCCCCGGCCCCGGTCGAGGCGCCCGTCGAGGCGTCGGCGCCGGTCGCCGAGGAGACCCCGGAGGTCGAGCAGACCGCCGCCTTCGAGATGCAGGAGCTCGCCCAGGACGGCGTCTACGCCCCCGCCTACTACGAGCAGCAGCAGGCCCAGCAGCCGCAGGACCCGTACGCCCCGGCCTACCAGTCCGGTTACGACCAGCAGCAGTGGCAGACCCAGCAGCAGCCGGCCTACGCCTACGACCAGCAGCAGTCCTACGGTGGCTACCCCCAGCAGCAGGACCCGTACGGCGGCTACCAGCAGCAGCCCCAGGACCCGTACCCGGGCTACCCGCAGCAGGCCTGGGACCCGAACGCCCAGCAGCAGCAGCACCAGCAGCAGTGGCAGCCCCAGCCCGACCAGCAGGGCCAGGGCATCCCGCAGCAGCCGGTGTACGACCAGAGCGGCTACGGCTACCAGCAGCAGAACACCTGGCAGCAGGGCTGAGGACGCGGCGGCCCCCGGCCCGGCCTCTAGGCCGGGCCGATGAGGTTGGCGGCGATGCAGGCCGACATGCCGACGCGGGAGAGGCCGCCGCCGGGGTGGGCGTTGGCACCGATCAGGTGGAGGCCGGGGACGGGGGACTCGTTGGCGGCCTTGAGCCAGCGGCCTGAGGCGCCGGCCAGGACGGGCCGGGCGACGGCGCCGGCGAGGGCACCGGTTTCGCGGCGGGTGTCCTCGGGGGTGCGGACGACCCGCCACAGGATCCGTTCGCGAAGGCCCGGGCCGGCCGCGTCGACGTGGGCGAGCAACTGGTCGGCGTAGCGGTCGCCGGCGCCCGGTGCGGTCCAGTCGAACGCGCCCTGGGCCGGGACGGTCGCGGTCAGCACCACGCTCTCGTGGGCGCCGTCGGGCCGCAGCGCCGGGTCGTCCGGGCGGAGCACCTGCACGGTGGGGCGCTCGCAGAGCGGGCCGGAGCCGGTCAGCGCCGCCTCCTCGGCGGCCGGGTCGGCCGCGTGCACGACCGTCCGGTGCGCGGTGCCCTCCGGGCGCGGCCCGCGCAGGGCCAGCAGCAGGCTGAACCGGCCGGGCACCCCGTGCGGCTCCCACTGCTCGGGCCGGAGGCCGGGCCACTCGGCGAGGCCGTGGCGGTGCAGGGCGGCGGCGTCCATCGCGGAGACCACCAGGTCGGCGTCGATCCGGCCGTCCGCCGTCTCCACCCCGCGCGCCCGGCCGTCCTCGACGACCACCCGGGTGACCGGGGTGTCGAAGCGGAACTCGACCTTGCGCAGCTCGCAGCGCCGGTACACGGCCTCCGCCAGGGCCCGCAGGCCGCCCCGGACGTACCAGACGCCGAAGGACTGCTCCATGTACGGCAGCACGGTGGCCCCGGCCGGGGCCTGGCCGGGGACGAAGCCGTACCGGACCGCGGCCTCGGACAGCAGGGCGGTCAGGCCGGGGTGGCCGCCGAGCTCGCGCGCGGCGACGTCCCGGAGGGTCCACGGCCGGGAGCGGCGCAGCCGCGCGAGGCCGGTGGCCGGCGGCACGGGGTACGGGTCGGTGCCCAGGAAGGCCCGGTCGGCCGGGAGCGGCTCCTCCAGCAGCGGGCGGCGGGTGGCCTCCCAGACCGTCCGGCCGTGGTTCATCACCTCGCTCCAGCGGGCGCCGGAGCCCGTGCCGAAGGCGGCGTCCAGGGCCTGGCTGACGCCGCCGCGCGAGGCGTTGGGCAGGGTGACGGCGGTGCCGTCGGGGAACAGGTGCCGGCTCTCCGGGTCCACCGGCGCCAGCTCGACCAGCTGCTCCAGCGGTTCCCGGCCGGTCTTCAGCGCGAGGTCGCGGTAGACGGCGGGCAGCGGGAGCAGGCCGGGGCCGGTGTCGAAGGCGAAGCCGTCGCGCTCGTACCGGCCGACCATGCCGCCGTACGTGCCGCCCGCCTCGCAGACCGTCACCCGGTGACCGAGGGTCGCCAGCCGGGAGGCCGCCGCGAGCCCGCTCATTCCTGCGCCGATGATGACGATCCGTGCCATGGCACCCGATCCTAGGCCCGGCCTGCGAAAGTCCCCTCGGCGGCTGCCCGGGCGGCCCTGCGCTCGCGGCGGCGGGCCCGGAACGCCCGGATCCTGCTGATCGCCAGCCAGACCAGCAGCAGGCCGGCCACCAGCAGCACCGCGGAGATCGAGGCGGCCGCCCAGGGGTGGAAGATCGCCAGGGTGACCAGGCCGGCCACCGAGAGGTCCTCCAGCAGGCTGACCACGATGTTGCTGGCTGGTTCGGGCGAGGTGTTGACGGCCATCCGCAGCGAGGCCTTGACCAGGTGGGTGACCAGCGCGGTGGTGCCGCCCATCGCCCCGGCCGCGACGGAGCTGAGCGAGCCCGGGTCGTTGCTCGCGATCAGCACGCCGACGACGGCGCCGGCGATCGGCCGGATCACGGTGTGCACGGCGTCCCAGACGGTGTCCACGTACGGGATCTTGTCGGCCACCGCCTCCAGCAGGAACAGCACGGCCGCCGCGAGCAGCACATCGGTGCGCTCCAGCGCGTGCGGCACCGACTCCGCCCCGGCGAACCGGCCCAGCAGGCCGAGCAGCAGCACCACCGCGTACGCGTTGATGCCGCTGGCCAGACCGCTGGTGAAGATCAGCGGCAGGACCGTCATCGCGTCCCCCTCCTCGCTCTCCCGGGTCTTCCGACCCCGGCCGGGACCGCCCGGCCCCGCCGTACCGTACCGGGAGCCGGGACGTCGCGGGCCACCGCCGTGGTTCCCCGCCCGGAGGACCGGGGCCGACTGAGTACGGGTACTCAGATCCGCGGTTGAGTACGTCAGCGGATGGCCTCCGACCTGCTGGGACGGGAGAGTGGTGGCACCCGGGAGGACGGCGCGTCGGGCGCCGGCCGCCTGGGTGGCGGATCCGTCCGTTCCCCCGGCCGGGAGGGCCAGGGGGGCGGCGGCCGAGATCCGCGAACGGGCGCCGGTCTCGGGCCCCGCACCGCCGGCACGGGGCGGCGGAGCGGGCCGGGGGGAGACCGGTCACCGGACGGGGGAGAACGGGGGGAGTTCGCCACCGCCACCCGGTGGGGGGTGGGCGGGGCGACGGCAGACGGCGGCGGCGCGGACCGGGGGGACCGCGACCGCCGCCGGTACGCCCGTACCCGGGGCCGGATTGTCAGTGGTGCGGTTCACGATGGGAGCGCACGGACCACCCGGTCCGCGCGCTGCCTCGGAACGGGGGAGACCATGACCATCAGCCATCCTGAGCCCGTCACCGCCCGCCTCCACTCCGCCGCCCTGCCACACGTTCCCGGCCCCGCCGGTGGCCGCCCCGCCGGGCGGGACGTCCACCCCGTGCTGCGCCGGACCGCCGCGCCGCCCGCCGCCCTCGACCTGCTCGCCGACGCCCACCGCACGCTGGCCCGCGCCCGCGCGCTGGAGGACCCGCTGGAGCGCTACGCCACCGCCCACCTGGCCGCCCTGCGCACGGTGGCGGCCGTGCTGGCCGTCCGCGGGCGGCCGGAGAAGGATCCGCGGCGGCGCAAGGCCATCCGCAGCGCCTGGGAGGTGCTGCCCGAGGTGGCCCCCGAACTGGCCGAGTGGGCGCTCTACTACGGCGCCGGCGCCCGCCGCCGGGCCGCCGCCGAGGCCGGGATCCGGGGCGCCGCCTCGGCCCGCGACGCCGACGACCTGATCCGCAACTCGGCCCTGTTCCTGCGCCTGGTCGAGCGTCTGCTCGGCCTGCACCCGACCCCGCCCGCACCCCGCCTGCCGCTGGGCGGCGACGAGCCAGGCGGCGTGAGCGGAGCCGCCACCCGTCAGGCATAAGGTGGAGGCATCCCGATCGATCTGCACGTGCCAAGGAGCCCCACCTTGTACCCGACGCGTCCCCGCAGCGCCCTGCGTACCGCCGTGGTGTGGGAGGTGGTGCGGGCAGCCCTGGAGAAGCGGGCGGCCGAGCTGGACCAGCCGGTGCTGGACGTGGTCGACACCGGCGGCGGCACCGGCAACTTCGCCGTGCCGGTGGCCAAGCTGGGCCACCGGGTCACCGTGGTCGACCCCAGCCCGGACGCGCTGTTCGCGCTGGAGCGCCGGGCCGCCGAGGCCGGGGTGACGGACCTGGTCCGGGCCGTCCAGGGCGACACCCAGACGCTGCCCGAGCTGGTCGCCCCCGGCACCGTGGACGCGGTGCTCTGCCACGGCGTGCTGGAGGTCGTGGACGACCCGGCCGAGTCGCTCGGCAGCCTGGCCGCCACCCTGCGAAAGGGCGGCCTGGTCAGCCTGCTGGCCGCCAACCGCAACGGCGCGGTGCTGGCCCGCGCGCTGGCCGGCCACTTCAACGAGGCCCGTACGGTGCTCTCCGCCGTCGACGGCCGCTGGGGCGAGCAGGACCCGATGCCGCGCCGCTTCACCGGCGAGGAGCTGGGCCGGCTGGCCGAGGGCGCGGGCCTGCGGGTCGAGTCGGTGCACGGCGTCCGGGTCTTCGCCGACCTGGTGCCCGGGGTGCTGGTGGACACCGAGCCGGGCGCCATGGAGGCGCTGCTGAAGTTGGAGGAGGCGGCCGCCGAGCAGCCCGCCTTCCATGCCGTGGCCACCCAGCTGCACCTGCTGGCCACCCTGGCCTGAGCGCCCTTCCGGAGCACCGGATCTCCCGCCCGCCGCCGTACGGTTCGCACACCGTGCGGCGGCGGTTCGCTTCCCGGACGGCCGCCGGACTCCTGCCCCTCGCCCCGGTGCGCTCGCGCGGCTCCCCAGGTCCGGGCCGATTCCATCGGATCGGGCACTTGTCCGAGTCGTCCGGCGTTGACCCGGGTGCGGCCCCGCCCGGTCGAAGTGGCCCGGCCCACGCGGCGCAGACCACCCCGTAACGGGCCCACGGACCGTATGATCTGGGTAAAGCCGGAAAGCATGACAGCCGGACGCGTGGGGCATATGGACGACACGGGCCGGGTCCCCCGCACGGGCGTCCGACCGCATGCCCAAGGCTGATTGGACTGGCCTCCCCGACCGGGGTGGCGGACCGGTCGCACCCGCGACCGACGAGTAGGAGGACTCCGTGCCGCTCTCGGAGCACGAGCAGCGACTGCTCGACCAGATGGAGCGAGCGCTGTATGCCGAAGATCCCAAATTCGCGTCGGCGCTTGAGGGAACCGGGCTGCGCACCTACACCCGCCGGCGGGTCTACCTGGCCGTCGCCGGTTTCGTGGTGGGGATCGGCCTGCTGATGGGCGGCATGGTCGTTCCGGACCAGATCTGGGTCAGCGTCGTGGGGTTCCTGGTGATGCTCGGGTGCGCGGTGTTCGCCGTGACGGGCTGGCGCCGCGGGCCCGCGAGCCAGGGCTCCGGCCCCCGGCAGGCCGCCGCCCCGCGCCGCAAGGCCGGGATGATGGACCGGGTGGAGCAGCGCTGGCAGCGCCGCCGGGACGAGCAGACCGGCGGCTTCTGAGCCGTACCGTCCGGACCGCGTCGGGACCACGTCAGGACCGCTGAGGACCGTTGCGAACGAGAAGAGCCGGGGGGGGGGGGGGGGGGGCGGGGCCCCCCCCCGCGCGCGGGGGGGGGGGGGGGCCCGCGGGGGGGGCCCTGGGCCGCGGGGTAAAACGCCGCGCCGCGGCCCGGGGCGCCCCGGACGC
>NZ_JBITZP010000015.1:150005-174947 GCF_044546945.1 Kitasatospora sp. NPDC053057
GCCCGGTTTTGCCGGTTGGCCCCCCCCCCGCGGGGGGGGGCCCCCCCCCCCCCCCCCCCCCCCCGGCTCTCGCGTGTCCGGTCAGGACCCGGGGTCGGAGCGCTTGCGCCGGGTGAACACCCGTCGCACCGGGCCGGTGACCGCCTCGACGGCCCGGCCGGTCCCGGTTGCGACGGCCGTCCGGGCCGCCCGCACCGCGTCGGAGATCCGCCACCACAGCTGGGCCGAGGACGGCGGCAGCAGCAGCGCCCGGACCCGCCCGCGCCGGCCGGCGTCGGCCTGCAGCGCGCGCCGGGCGGTGCGGACGTCGGCGGCCAGCGGCGCCGTGGTGACCTGCCCGGCCGGGGCGTACAGCACCCGCTCGGTGGCCAGCGCCAGTCGCCCGGTGGCGGCCGCCGCCTCCGCGTCCAGGTGCGCCGTCTCGGTGATCCGCCGGGCGGCCGAGCGCGGAGTGCGTGACTCGTCCGGGGGAATTCCGAGGTCCCAGGCGGAGTCGACCAGCTCGTCCCAGGCGGCCAGCACCTGGGCGTCGGTGAGCCGGGTCGGGCCGTCCCCGCCGGGTCGTCGCCGCCCGCCGCCGCCGAGCCGGCGACGCCGTAGGGCGGTGCGCCAGAACATCGGTACGAGCAGCAGGGCGATCAGTGCCAGCACCGCGGCCAGGGTCCCGAGCACCTGCCCGGAGAGCAGCCAGGACTCCTCGGCGGCCTGGCTGACGACCTTGCCCTTGGGGCCGCAGTCGCCCAGCTGATGCTGCTTGGCGGTGCAGTCCGAGCTGCTGGACGGCGCCGGAGCGGCGGCCGCGCTGGTCGCCGCGACGGTCGGCGCCTGGGTGGGCGCCGTGGTCGGGGTGCTGGACGCCTCGGTGTAGCGGGCCGGGACGCCCCGGCTCGGGGTCGGCTCGAAGCGCATCCAGCCGTAGCCGGAGAAGTACAGCTCGGGCCAGGCGTGGTACATCCGGCCGGTGACCGAGTAGACGTTGCCGCCCTTGCTGTCGCCGGGGGTGAAGCCGACCGCGACCCGGGCCGGGATCTTCAGCACCCGGGCCATCGCCGCCATGGTGGAGGCGAAGTGCACGCAGAAGCCCCGGCGGTCGCGGAGGAAGACCGCGATCGCGTTGCTGCCGGTACCGCCCTCGACCGAGGTGTCGTACTTGAACTGGGCGCTGGTGAACCAGTTCACCAGCGCCGTCGCCCGGTCGTAGTCGTTGTGGGCGTTGGCGGTGATCGCCTTGGCCTGCTCCGAGACCACGGACGGCAGGTCGGAGGGGATGGCGGTGTAGTGCTCCCGGATGTCCTGGGGGGCGAGCGGTGCGGTGCGCAGCTCGTCGGCGGTGGGCCGCAGGTCCAGCGAGCTGACGTGGTAGCGCAGTCCGCGGATCGCCTTGTCACTGACCGGCACGACGGTGCGGGTCATCGGGTCGAGCTTCCAGTCACTGCGGTTGGGGAGCTTGACCGAGGCGGCCGGGTACGGCATCGGCAGCCAGCTCTTCTCCAGCTGGTCGCTGACCTGGAAGTCGCCCTCGACCCGGGGGACGTTGGGGTCCCGCAGGCCCTCGGGGGTGGGCAGGGTGACCGGGAGGTCGCTGACCACGGTGCTGCTGAGCTTCCAGTTGGTGCCGTCGAACTGGTCCAGCGAGCCGGTGCGCAGGTAGATCTGGTCGGCCAGGTCGCTGTCCATGGTGTAGCTGAGCAGCTCGTCGTTGGTCGGCTTGGTGATCGCGGACTCCAGGCTGACCAGCGGGTCGAGGCTGGTCGTCACGCTCCCGGCGGTGCCGTTGCCGGACGACCCGCCGGAGCCGGAGTGCAGCAGGCCGAAGTCCCAGCGCGGCAGGAAGACCGGCAGCAGCATCGCCAGTGCCAGCGCCAGGACGCCGACCTGCTGGCCGCCCAGGCTGACCTGGCTGGAGGTCACCGTGCCGCGCGCGCCACCGCGGAAGATCCGGCCCCAGCGGGAGACCCGGTCCTGGCCCTCGGCGAACAGCAGCACCAGGTAGCCGGCCGCGGCGAAGCAGAACCAGACCCAGCTGCCGTGTTCCCCGGCCAGGCCGTTGCCGATCGAGTACAGCGCCAGCAGCGGCAGCCCGGCCAGCGCCGCGCGCCGGTAGGTCACCGCGATGGTGTCCACCAGCACGGCGATCAGGCCGACCGCGGAGACCAGGATCAGCCGCAGGCCGGCCGTCGGCGGGGCCGGGATGGCGTACTGCCCGATGTCGTCGACGCCGGAGGAGAACACCCGGCTCAGCACGCGCAGCGCGGACGGACCGGGCAGCACGCCTGCCGTCATCCCGGAGCCGGCGAAGCCGATCAGCATCAGCAGGAGCAGCACCAGCACCTGGGTCACCGGCACCGACCAGCGGTACAGCGGGGAGCGACGCATGCCCGCGCCGACCGCCGAGACCATCCCGACCACCAGGATGGCGTGGGTGAGCCAGCCGCGGGTGGTCAGCAGCGGCAGCATGCACAGCGAGGCGAGGGCGGTGGCCAGCGCCGAGTAAACGGTCAGTTTGGCCCGGGTGGTCACGCGCCGGCCTCTTCTCGGTAGGGGGCGGTGGTCTTGGCACCGTCGGCGGCCCGCCACAGGTCCGGCAGGGAGTCGCCGGCCCGGACCGGCAGGACCGTCCAGCCGGCCTCGCGCAGTTCCCGGACCCGCTCCCGGAACGGGTCGCCGCCGGTGTCGGGTGCGATCATCCGCAGGCCGGCCCAGGTGCCGGTGTCCAGGAGCAGGGCGATGGCCCCGCCGGTGCGGCTGCGCAGCCGGGCCAGCCGGGCGGCCTGCGTCTGGTCCAGGTCGCCGAGGACGGCGACCAGCAGGCCCTCACCGCCGGCCCGCAGCGGCTCCTCGGCGCGGGAGAGCCCGGCGCCGTCGGACAGGTCGGCGATCGCGAGGGCGTCCAGGATCAGCCCGGAGGTGTCGGCGGCCAGATTGTGGCCGCCGGCGCCGGGCCCGGGCACCCACTGCCCGGTGTCGGTGAGCAGCCGGGTCTGGTAGCCGCGCTCCAGCAGGTGCACGGCGACGGAGGCGGCGCAGCTGACCGCCCACTCGAAGGAGGAGGCGGGGCCACTGCCCCGGTGGCCCACCTCGCGGGTGTCCAGCAGGACGGTGGCGCGCGCCTTCTGCGGCTGCTCCTCGCGGCGCACCATCAGCTCGCCGTACCGGGCGGTGGAGCGCCAGTGCACCCGGCGCAGGTCGTCGCCGGGACGGTACTCGCGCAGGATCACGTCGTCGTCCCCGGCCAGCGCCAGGGTGCGGGTGTGGCTCTCGCCCTGGCCGATCCACTCGCCGGTCAGCCGTACCTGCGGCAGCGTCTGGACCTGCGGGACGACGGTGAGCACGTCGGAAGCGGTGAAGCAGCGGTTGACCTCGCACATCCCGAACGGGTCGGACACCCGCAGCTGTAGCGGCCCGAGCGGGTAGCGGCCGCGCAGGTCGGAGCGGACCCGGTAGGAGACCTCGCGGAAGCCGCGCGGCTCGACCCGGTCCAGTACGAAGCGCGGGCGCGGCCCGAGCACGTACGGGACCTTGTCCTCCAGGAGCAGCAGCCCGGTGGGCACCCGGGAGACGTTGTCCACCCGCAGGTGGACCCGGGCCTCCTGGCCGGCGATCGCCCGGTGCGGGCTGAGCCGGCGCCCGCTGGCCACCCGGTAGCGGGTGTTGGCGACCACCAGGGCGGCGGCCAGCGGCAGCGCGGCGAGCAGCACACCGACCCGCAGCAGCGCGTCCTGGTCGAGCACGTAGGCGCAGACCACCGCGGTCAGACCGGCCGCGAGGAAGGAACGGCCCCGGGTGGTGAGGCCGCGCAGTCCGTCCCGCAGTCCGCCGGTCTGATCGGATGAGGCCACCTCAGCCCCTCCGGACGGCCGGGCCACCCTGCGGACGCGGCAGCGGCAGCCGGGCGACCAGGTCGGTCACGATCTGCTCGGAGCTGCGGCGGCCGAGCTGGGTCTCGGCGGTCGGCATCAGGCGGTGGGCGAGGACCGGGACGGCCAGGCGCTGGATGTCGTCCGGGGTGACGTAGTCGCGCCCGTCGAGCGCGGCGGCGGCGCGGGCGGCCCGGACCAGGTGCAGGGTGGCGCGCGGCGAGGCGCCCAGCCGCAGCTCGGGGCTGGTGCGGGTGGCGGCGACCAGGTCGACGGCGTAGCGGCGGACCGGGTCGGCGATGTGCACGGTGCGGACCAGGTCGACCAGCTTGAGGATGTCGGCGGCGTGCGCGACCGGCTGGAGGTCGGCCAGCGGGTTGGCGCCGCCGTGCACGTCGAGCATCGCGAACTCGGCCTCGGGGCTGGGGTAGCCGATCGAGATCCGGGCCATGAAGCGGTCCCGCTGCGCCTCCGGGAGGGGGTAGGTGCCCTCCATCTCGACCGGGTTCTGGGTGGCCACCACCATGAACGGCGAGGGCAGCTCGTAGCTGGTGCCGTCGATGGTGACCTGGCGCTCCTCCATGGACTCCAGCAGCGCGGACTGGGTCTTGGGGGAGGCGCGGTTGATCTCGTCGCCGACCACGATCTGGGCGAAGATCGCGCCCGGACGGAACTCGAAGTCGTGCCGCTGCTGGTCGTAGATGTTGGTTCCGGTGACGTCCGAGGGCAGCAGGTCGGGGGTGAACTGGATGCGGCGCACGGTGCAGTCCACGGACTTGGCGAGCGCCTTGGCCAGCATGGTCTTGCCGACGCCGGGCACGTCCTCCAGCAGCAGGTGGCCCTCGGCGAGCAGCACGGTCAGGGCGATCCGGACCGCCTCCGGCTTGCCCTCGATCACGCTCTCGATGTTGGCGCGGACCCGGTCCACGACCGCGGCGAGCTCGGGGAGCCCGACCTGCTGGTACCCGTTCGCCCTCTGTTCGCCCCCCGCAGGACTGCCGAGACCGGCCTGATCGCTGTAGCTCGTCACCCGTTTACGCTCCCTGGCACGCTGCGCCCGCCTCACCCGAGGCCGGACCCCACCCCATGCTTGACGCGACCGTCCCGGGGGCGGTTCCGATGGAGGATCCGGCGCCGGGTTGGCGGCCTGCGGCCCGGCCGCCCCAGGTGGTTCGGGGTCTGACCGGCAGGCGCATTCTCCCCCGTGCGGTGGCCAGAAGTCACCATTCGGCCGTCCCCGAATGCCCGGAGGGCGGGGCCGGGCGGGGTCCCGCTACCGGATCTCGCGCAGCAGCCCGGTGTGGACGTCGAAGACGAAGCCGCGGACGTCGTCGGTGTGCAGCAGGAAGGGGGAGGTGCGGACCCGCTGCATGGACTGGCGGACGTCGCCGTCCAGGTCGACGAAGGCCTCCACCGCCCACTGCGGGCGTTGGCCGACCTCCAGCTCCAGTTCGCGGCGGAAGTCCTCGGTGAGCCCGAGCAGGCCGCAGCCGGTGTGGTGGATCAGGGCGATCGAGCGGGTGCCCAGGGCGCGCTGGCTGATCGTCAGGGACCGGATGGTGTCGTCGGTGACGACGCCGCCGGCGTTGCGGATGACGTGGGCGTCGCCCAGTTCGAGGCCGAGCGCCGCGAACAGGTCGAGACGGGCGTCCATGCAGGCCACCACGGCGATCTGCTGGACGGGGCGGGCGTCCATGCCGCCGTCCCGGAAGGTCACCGCGTACTCGCGGTTGGCCGTGACGAAGCGGTCGATGATGGTTGGTCTCGGGGAGTCGGCAGCGGCGTTCGGCGTGGGCCGGTCGGGAGTCACTGTCATGGGGGCGACGTTAGTGCGAACCGGCGCCGCACGGTGGGGCGAAGAGCTACAGAACGCACCGCTGTGATCGAGCGCATAGCGACAACGGGGCGGTTTGTCCGAGCTGGTCCCGGAGTGGGTTCGTGCCCGGTCGCTCGACGGGGCGCGCGGCGGTCGCCGGAGGCCCCCGGTCGGCGGGCACGCCGAGCCGCCCCGACGGCTGCGACCTGCGGTGATCCGTTCCGCCGCCCGGGTGGTGCGCCGGAGCGGACCATTGACTGGAAGGGCCCTCGCGATAGAGTTGCGGCGCGTTGGAGCACACCCGCCGGAGCCCGTCAACCGGGCGTCGTCCGGCCGGTGTTGCCCGGCCGATGCGGCTCGTGGCCTCCACCCGCTCCGTGTTCACCTGGCGCACCTTCCCCGGCGCCGGGCGGCCACGATCTTCCCCCTGAGCGGGCGGGGACCACGGGCCGCGTCGTCGTGCCGGCACGCGGTGGGCGAGAATGGTCGGAGCTCCCGGACGACGGGCTGCTCCGCACCGAGGAAGGGCGCCACCGCGCATGACCACCAACGAACCGGGTCCCAAGCACGTTCCGGTGATGCTGCAGCGGTGCATGGACGCGTTGGCCCCGGCGATCTCGCGCCCCGGCGCCGTGGTGGTGGACGCCACCCTCGGCCTCGGCGGGCACAGCGAGGCACTGCTGACCCAGTTCCCGGAGGTCCGGCTGGTCGCGGTGGACCGCGACCCGCAGGCGCTGAAGCTGTCCGGCGAGCGGCTGGCCCCGTTCGGGGACCGGGCCACCCTGGTGCACGCGGTCTACGACGAGATCCCCGAGGTGCTGGAGCGGCTGGGCATCGACCGGGTGGACGGCGTGCTGTTCGACCTCGGCGTCTCCTCGATGCAGCTGGACGAGGCCGACCGCGGCTTCGCCTACGCCCAGGACGCGCCGCTGGACATGCGGATGGACCAGACCCGGGGAATCAGCGCGGCGGAGGTGCTGAACACCTACAGCCACGGCGACCTGGCCCGGATCCTCAAGGTGTACGGCGAGGAGCGGTTCGCCGGAAAGATCGCCTCGGTCATCCTGCGGGAGCGGGCCAAGGAACCGTTCACCAACAGCGCGCGTCTGGTCGAGTTGGTGCGCAACGCCATTCCGGCGGCGACCCGCCGGACCGGCGGGAACCCGGCCAAGCGGACCTTCCAGGCGCTGCGGATCGAGGTCAACGGTGAGCTGGAGGTCCTGGACCGGGCGATCCCGGGGGCGCTCGACGTCCTCGCGCTCGGCGGCCGGATGGTCGTGATGTCCTACCAGTCGCTGGAGGACCGGCTGGTGAAGCAGTACTTCGCCGCCGGGGCGACCAGCACCGCCCCGCCGGGGCTCCCGTTCATCCCGGAGGAGCACCAGCCCTGGCTCAAACTGATCACCCGCGGTGCCGAGCTGGCCACCGAGGAGGAGATCGAGGAGAACCGGCGCGCCGCGCCCGTGCGACTGCGGGTGGCGGAGAGGATCAGGGACCGAAGCAGGCGGGGCTGAGGATCGGCTCCGGCGGGGTCCGAAGGGCGGAGGAGAAGCAGTGGGGCCGGTGGCCGGTGAGGTCCGGGCGGGGCGGGGAGGACTCCCCGGACAGGGCAGGGCGCGGATCACGGTCCGGCCGGGGCGGCGCCCCGTGCGAGGGCGCACCCCGTTCGCGGTGCTCGTGGTGGTGCTGTTGGCGGGGGGTCTGCTCGGGCTGCTGGCGCTGAACACGGCGCTCAACGAGGGTTCCTTCGAGCTGTCCCGGCTGCAGAAGCAGACCACCAAAGCGACCGACGAGCAGCAGAGCCTCCAGCACGAGATCGACCAGGCCTCGGCCCCGGACGCGCTGGCCAAACGGGCCGGCGAGCTGGGCATGGTCCCGGCCGGCGGGATGGCCTTCCTGGACGTGCCGAACGGCGGCAAGGTGATCGGCACGCCCGGCCCGGCCCAGGACAGCCCGCCGGTGAAGAAGTCGACGGTCGAGCCGTGGCCGATGAAGCCCTCGCCGGGGGTCCAGAGCCCGGCCCAGGCCCAGCCGAGCGGCTCGCCGAACGCCCAGCCGGCAACGCAGCAGGCGCCCGCGCCGCCGACCCCGGCGGCCTCGGCCGGTGACTCGGTGATCCAGCTCAACCCGGTGTCACCCGCGCCGGCCCAGCACGGGGGTGGTACCCGATGACGACGCCTCGCCAGCCGTCCGGCTCCGGTTCGGGGTCGGGCTCCGGCCGTCGGCAGCCGCCGCGCACCGGCGCGGCCCGACCCGTCGCCGGGCGCAGCCAGCCCGCGAAGGGGCAGCCGGCCAAGGGCCAGAGCGCCGCCCGCGGCCAGGCCGCCAAGGCCCAGCCCGCGAAGAGTCAGCCGGCGAAGGCCCAGCCCGCGAAGGCTCAGCCCGTGCGGAGCCAGTCGGCCAAGGCGCAGCCCGCCAAGGCCGCCGCCGCGAGCCGCACCCCGCGCGCGCCGCAGCAGCGCCGCCCGGAGGGCCGTCCGCCGGCCCGCAGCCAGGCGGCGGTGCGGCCGCGCCCGAAGTCCCGGCTGCCGCAGCGCCCCAAGGCGCTGGAGCTGGCCGAGCCGAAGCGCCGGCTGCGGGTGATCACGGTGGCGCTGTCGCTGGTGTTCTCGGTCTTCGCCGGGCGCCTGGTGCAGCTCCAGCTGGTGGACGCCGACGCGCTGGCCGCCGACGCCAACACCAACCGCTACCTGAACATCCCGATCACCGCCGAGCGCGGCTCGATAACGTCCTCCGACGGCGTCGCGCTGGCCGCCACCGTGGACGCCTACGACATCACCGCCGACCCGGCGATGTTCACCCCGGAGGCGACCGGCATCCCGGACGCTCCGGAGCAGGCGGCCGCCCTGCTGTCGCCGATCATCGGCGTCGCCAAGGACAAGCTCGCCGCCGACCTCCACACCCCCAAGACCCGCTACAAGCGGCTCGCCGCCCAGCAGACCCCGGCCGCCAAGAACCAGATCAGCGACCTCAAGGCGGGCCTGGAGAAGAAGGCCGGCTCGCGCACCTGCCAGGCCCAGAAGAAGCTGCTCGGCAAGCCCGCCGAGCAGGGCGGGCGCACCCGGGTGGACAACGAGTGCGCCAACCCGCTGGCCGGGGTGTTCAACCGGGAGACCCAGAAGCGGATCTACCCGGCCGAGGGCCTGGCCGCCAACCTGGTCGGCTACGTCAACGGCGAGGGCGAGGGCGCCGGCGGGCTGGAGCTGCAGTACCAGAAGCAGCTGGCCGGCAAGGACGGCCACAGCAGCTACGCCCAGGCGGGCGGGCGGCTGGTGCCCACCGCCGGGGGCTCGATGGACCCGGCCGTTTCCGGCAGCGACGTCAAGCTGACCATCAACCGGGACGTCCAGTGGGCCGCCCAGCGGGCGATCACCGACCAGGTGGCCAACTCCGGCGCGGAGAAGGGCTACGTCGTCGTCCAGGACGTGAAGACCGGCCAGGTCATCGCGATGGCCAGCGCGCCCGGCTTCAACCCCAACGACCTGAGCCTTGCCAAGCAGTCCCAGATGGGCAACCCGGCCCTGGTGGACGCCTACGAGCCGGGCAGCACCGCCAAGCTGATGAGCCTGGCTGCCGTCCTGGACTCGGGCAAGGCCAACTGGGACACCCGGGTCACCGTGCCCAACCGGCTGGTCCGGGCCGGGCAGCAGTTCAAGGACGACGTCGAACACGGGGACTGGTACCTGACCCTCGCGGGGGTGCTGGCCAAGTCCTCCAACATCGGCACCATCGAGGCCGTCGAGACCCTCGGCGACGGTGACCAGCTGAAGGCCAACCAGATCCTGGACGGCTACATGCGCAAGTTCGGCGTGGCCCAGCCGACCGGCCTGAACTTCCCCGGGGAGACCCCCGGGATGCTCAAGAAGCCGGAGGACCTGGTCGCCTCGGAGAAGTACAACATCGCCTTCGGCCAGGGCCCGCTGCAGATGAACGCGCTGCAGGCCACCTCGGTGTACTCGACCATCGCCAACGGCGGGGTGCGGGTCGCGCCCAGCATCGTCCAGGGCGTCGCCGGGCCGGACGGCAAGTACACCCCGACCCCGCCGGGCGAGCAGACCCGGGTGGTCAGCGAGCAGACCGCCAAGACCCTCACCTCGATGCTGGAGTCCGTCGTCGACGACGAGCAGGGCACCGGCGGCAAGGCCGCGATCCCCGGCTACCGGGTCGCCGGCAAGACCGGTACCGCCAACCGGGGGGCCGCCGACGGCAAGGGCTACGACGGCTACACCGCCTCCTTCATCGGCTTCGCCCCGGCCGACGCCCCCCGGTACACCGTCTCCTGTACCCTCCAGGGCCCGGTCAACGGCCACTTCGGCGGCCAGCTGTGCGGCCCGGTGTTCAAGCAGGTGATGGAGTTCACCCTGAAGACCATGCAGGTCCCGCCGAGCGGAAGCCAGGCGCCGAACTTGCCCGTCGAGTGGAAGCCGTGAGCGAGGATGAGCAACGAGCGGGCCGGTCTGGAGGGCGGCGGGGCGAAGGCCCGGTTTGGCCCTGGACACCCTTCGGCGGATAGCCTTCCCGCCGTGCCGAAACCCGATCAAACCACCGTGACTCCGCCCCGCCCGGCCGGGACCGCCGCCCTGCCGCTCGCCGAGCTGGCCGCTCGGCTGGGCCTGCCGCCCGTCGAGGGCGGCGCCGTCACCGGCGTCACCCACGACTCCCGTGCGGTGCGCCCCGGCGACGTGTACGTGGCCTTCCCGGGCGCCAACCACCACGGCGCGGCCTTCGCCGGCAAGGCCGCGGAGGCCGGCGCGGTGGCCGTGCTGACCGACCCGGCGGGCGCCGAGCTGGCCGCCCCCACCGGCCTGCCGCTGCTGGTCGTCGACCGGCCGCGGGCCCGGATGGGCGAGCTGGCCGCGATCGTCTACGGCCACCCGTCCGAGCGGCTGCTGATGATCGGGCTGACCGGCACCAACGGCAAGACCACCACCTCGTACCTGGTCGAGGGCGGTCTGCGCGGAGCCGGGCGCAGCCCGGGCGTGATCGGCACCGTCGAGATGCGGGTCGGCCAGGAGCGGATCAAGAGCGAGCGCACCACCCCCGAGGCCACCGACCTGCACGCGATCCTCGGCGTGATGGCCGAGCGCGGCGCGGACGCGGTGACCATGGAGGTCTCCAGCCACGCCCTGGTCTTCGGCCGCACCGACGGGGTGGCGTACGACGTCGCGCTGTTCAACAACCTCACCCCCGAGCACCTCGACTTCCACCCGGACATGGAGGACTACTTCCAGGCGAAGGCCCGGCTCTTCCAGCCCGGCAAGTCCCGCCACGGCGTGGTCAACCTGGACGACGAGTACGGCCGCCGGCTCGTCGCCGAGGCCAAGATCCCGGTGACCACCTTCTCCGCGACCGGCGACGCCGGGGCGCACTGGCGGGCCGTGGACGTCCAGCTCGGCCCGACCGGCTCCACCTTCCGGGTGGTCGGCCCGGACGGCGCCGAGGCGGACGCCTCCGTCCCGCTGCCCGGCCCGTTCAACGTCGCCAACGCGCTGGCCGCGATCACCGTGCTGGTCGCCGCCGGGCTGCCGCTGGAGCGGGCCGTGGCCGGCGTCGCCGCCGTGGCCGGCGTGCCGGGCCGGCTGGAGCGGGTGGACGCCGGACAGCCGTTCGTCGCCGTGGTGGACTACGCCCACAAGCCGGACGCCCTGCAGGCCGTCCTCGGCTCGCTGCGCGAGGTCACCAAGGGCCGGCTGCACGTCGTCGTCGGCTGCGGCGGCGACCGCGACCCGCACAAGCGCGGCCCGATGGGCGCCATCGCCGCCCGGCTCGCCGACACCGCCCTGCTGACCAGCGACAACCCGCGCAGCGAGGACCCGCTGGCGATCCTCGCCAGCATGCTGACCGGCGCCGCCGCGGTGCCCGAGGCCGAGCGCGGGGACGTCCTGGTCGTGCCCGACCGGGCCGAGGCGATCGAGCTCGCGGTGGCCCGCGCCCAGGCGGGGGACACCGTGCTGGTGGCCGGCAAGGGCCACGAGCTCGGCCAGTACGTACGAGACGAGATCCGCCCCTTCGACGACCGGGAGGTGCTGCGCGAATCCATCGTGCGGACCACGGCCGCCCGGGGCGACCGAGGAGTAGAGCAGCAGTGATCGCACTGACCCTCGCCGAGGTGGCCGCCGCCGTCGGAGGCACCCTGGACGGCGCCGACCCGGACACCCTGGTCACCGGCCCGGTCGAGGTCGACTCGCGGAAGGTGAGCCCCGGCGGCCTGTTCGCGGCCTTCGTCGGCGAGCACGTGGACGGCCACGACTACGCCACCACGGCGGTCGAGGCCGGCGCCGTCGCGGTGCTGGCCTCCCGCCCGGTCGGCGTGCCCGCCGTCCTGGTCGACAGTGTGGTGGAGGCGCTCGGCAGGCTGGCCCGGACCGTGGTCGCCCGCGCCGAGGGCACCGCCGTGGTCGCGCTGACCGGCTCGGCCGGCAAGACCAGCACCAAGGACCTGATCGCCCAGCTGCTCCAGCGGCACGGCGCGACGGTCTTCCCGCCCGGCTCGCTGAACAACGAGATCGGCCACCCGATGACCGCGCTGCGGGTCGAGGAGGGCACCCGGCACCTGGTGATGGAGATGGGCGCCCGGCACAAGGGCGACATCGAGTACCTCACCTCGATCACCCCGCCGCGGATCGGCCTGGTGCTCAACGTCGGCACCGCCCACGTCGGCGAGTTCGGCTCCCAGGAGGCGATCGCCGAGGCCAAGGGCGAGCTGGTCGAGGCGCTGCCCGCCGACGGCGCCGCGATCCTCAACGCGGACGACCGGCTGGTGCGCGCGATGGCCTCCCGCACCAAGGCGAAGGTGGTCCTGTTCGGGGAGTCCCCGGACGCCCACGTCCGGGCGACCGGCGTTCGCCTGGACGCCACCGGACGGCCATCGTTCACGCTCACCACCCCGGCCGGTTCCGCGCCCGTACAGCTGCGCCTGTACGGTGAGCACCACGTCTCGAACGCCCTCGCCGCCGCCGCGGTGGCGACGGAGCTCGGGATGACCGTCGACGACACCGCGGCAGCCCTGGGCGAGGCGGGTGCGCTGTCCCGCTGGCGCATGGAGGTCGTCGACCGGGCCGATGGTGTCACCGTCGTCAACGACGCCTACAACGCGAACCCCGACTCGATGCGGGCCGCGCTGCGGGCGCTGGTCTCGATGGGCGGCCGCGGTCCGGAGCGCCGTCGCACCTGGGCGGTGCTCGGCGAGATGCGGGAGCTCGGCGAGGAGAGCCTGGCCGAGCACGACGCCATCGGGCGGCTCGCCGTCCGGCTGGACGTCACCAAGCTGGTGGCGGTCGGCGGACGCGAGGCGGCCTGCATGGAACTCGGCGCGAGGAACGAAGGTTCGTGGGGTGAGGAGTCGGTGCTGGTGTCCGACGCGGACGCGGCGGTCGAGCTGCTGCGCAGTCAGCTTCGGCCGGGGGATGTGGTCCTGGTGAAGGCGTCCCGTTCGGTGGGGCTGGAGAAGGTGGCCGAGGCCCTCCTGGCGGACGGTGCTGCCCGATGATGAAGCAGATCCTCTTCTCCGGGATGATCGGCCTGATCCTCTCGCTGGTCGGCACGCCCGCCCTGATCAAGCTGCTCGCCCGGCAGGGCTACGGCCAGTACATCCGTGACGACGGCCCCAAGGCGCACCACAGCAAGAAGGGCACGCCCACGATGGGCGGCATCGCCTTCATCCTGGCGACCCTGATCGCGTACTTCGCCACGAAGGCGATAACGGGCGACACCCCGACCGCCTCCGGGCTGCTGGTGCTCTTCCTGACCGCGGGCCTCGGCCTGGTGGGCTTCCTGGACGACTACATCAAGGTCGTCAAGCGCCGCTCGCTCGGCCTGCGGGCCAAGGCGAAGCTGGCCGGCCAGTCGATCGTCGGTCTGGTGTTCGCCGTCCTGGCGCTGCAGTTCCACGACGACCGCGGACTCAGCCCGGCCTCCGAGAAGCTGTCCTTCGTCCGCGACTTCAGCTGGTCGATCGGCCCCGTGCTGTTCGTCATCTTCGCGTACTTCATGATCGCGGCGACCTCCAACGGCGTGAACCTGACGGACGGTCTGGACGGCCTCGCCACCGGTGCCTCGGTGATGGCCTTCGGCGCCTACACCTTCATCGGCGTCTGGGAGTACACCCAGAGCTGCGCCTACTTCATCTCCGCCACCGGCGCCTGCTACGACGTACGCGACCCACTGGACCTCGCGGTGGTCGCCTCGGCCCTGATGGGCTCCTGCTTCGGCTTCCTGTGGTGGAACACCTCGCCCGCCAAGATCTTCATGGGTGACACCGGCTCGCTCGCCCTCGGCGGCGCCCTGGCCGGCCTCGCGATCTGCTCGCGCACCGAGCTGCTGCTGATCATGCTCGGCGGGCTCTTCATGATCATCACCCTGTCGGTGATCATCCAGGTCGGCTCCTTCCGGATGACCGGCAAGCGCGTCTTCAAGATGGCACCACTGCAGCACCACTTCGAACTCAAGGGCTGGAGCGAAGTCCTGGTCGTGGTCCGCTTCTGGATCATCCAGGGCCTGTGCGTGGCCGTCGGCCTCGGCCTCTTCTACGCGGGATACCGAACCGGATGACGAACCCTGATTTTGTGAACCTGCCCGTGGTGGTCGCCGGCCTCGGCGTCTCGGGCATCAGCGCCGCGCGCGTCCTGAACGGCCTCGGCGCCCGGGTCACCGTGGTGGACGGCGGCAGCGGCGAGGGCCTCAGGGCCCGCGCCGCCGAACTGGAGGCGCTCGGCATCGCGGTGCGCCTGGGCGACGGCGCCGGCCTGCCCGAGGGCACGGAGCTGATCGTCACCTCGCCCGGCTGGGCCCCCGACAGCCCGCTGTTCGCCGCCGCCGAGGCGGCCGGGGTGCCGGTCTGGGGCGACGTCGAGCTGGCCTGGCGGCTGCGCAAGCCGCTGCCGGGCACCGGCGAGCCCGCCCCCTGGCTGGCCGTCACCGGCACCAACGGCAAGACCACCACCGTCCAGATGCTCGCCTCGATCCTCACCGCCGCCGGCAAGCGCACCGCCGCCGTCGGCAACGTCGGGGTCTCGGTGCTGGACGCGGTGCTCGCCGAGGAGCCGTACGACGTGCTCGCCGTCGAGCTCTCCAGCTACCAGCTGCACTGGGCGCCCTCGCTGCGCCCGTACTCGGCGGCCGTGCTCAACCTGGCCCCGGACCACCTCGACTGGCACGGCTCGATGGAGGCGTACGCCGCCGACAAGGGCCGGATCTACGAGGGCAACGTGGTGGCCTGCGTGTACAACCTGGCCGACCCGGCCACCGAGGCGCTGGTCCAGGAGGCCGACGTCGAGGAGGGCTGCCGGGCGATCGGTTTCGGCCTCGGGGCGCCCAGCCCGTCGAACTTCGGCGTGGTGGACGGCCTGCTGGTGGACCGCGCCTTCGTCGAGGACCGGGCCAAGAACGCGGCCGAGCTGGGCTCCGTCGAGGACGTGAACCCGCCGGCCCCGCACAACATCGCCAACGCGCTCGCCGCGGCGGCGCTGGCCCGGGCGTACGGGGTCGAGCCGAAGGCCGTCCGGGAGGGCCTGCGAGCCTTCCGCCCGGACGCCCACCGGATCGCCGAGGTCGGTACGGTCCGCGAGGTCACGTACATCGACGACTCCAAGGCCACCAACACCCACGCCGCCGCGGCCTCGCTGGCGGCCTACCGGCCGATCGTCTGGATCGCCGGGGGACTGGCCAAGGGCGCGACCTTCGACGACCTGGTCCAGGGCGCGGCCGAGCGGCTGCGCGCGGTCGTGCTGATCGGGCAGGACCGGGCGCTGATCCGCGAGGCGCTGGAGCGACACGCTCCGGATGTGCCGGTGATCGAGGCGGCCGAGGGCCAGACTGGCGCGGTGGCGATGACCGAGGTCGTTCGAACGGCCGCATCGCTCGCCCGATCGGGTGACACGGTGCTGCTGGCTCCGGCCTGTGCGTCGATGGACATGTTCACCAACTACGGCGAGCGCGGCGACCTGTTCGCGGCGGCCGTCCGGGAGCTGGCGGACCACGGCGAGTGAGCCGAAGGGCCGCGCCGACCGTCGGCGTCGGGTCAGAGCGGCCCGGAGGCGAACGAGCCGCAATGATCAGGGAGCGGGGAGCGGTGGCGGGGCAGGGCAGGGCGGATTCCGGTGTGACGAAGCAGGACGCCGCCGAGCCGTGGCGAGTGATCTCCGCCACCACGACCAAGTACAAGTCGGCCGGTCCGCTGGGACGGCTGCGGGCCTTCCGGGCCCGCGTCCGGTACTGGCTGGACCGGCCGCTCACGCCGTACCTGCTGGTGGTCGGAACCACCCTGCTGCTGCTCGTGCTCGGCCTGATGATGGTCTTCTCGGCCTCGCAGATCCTGGCGCTGAACCAGCACCACACCGCGCAGTACTACTTCCTCAAGCAGCTGATCGCGGCCATCCTCGGCCTGGTCCTGCTGGTCGGCTTCGCCTCCGTCCCGGTGGCGGTGCTGCGGGTGATCGTCTACCCGGTGATGTTCGGGGTGATCGGAGCGCTCGCGCTGGTCGCCGTGCCCGGCATCGGGGTGCGGATCAACGGCAACCAGAACTGGCTGGACTTCGGGTTCTTCCAGTTCCAGCCCTCCGAGTTCGCCAAGCTCGCGCTGGTGCTCTGGGGCGCCGACCTGCTCGCCCGCAAGCAGAAGGCCGGCACCCTCAGCTCCTGGAAGCACCTGCTGGTGCCGCTGGTGCCGGGCGCCCTGCTGCTGCTCGCGCTGATCATGATCGGCGGCGACATGGGCACCTCGATGATCCTGGTGGCCATGGTGTTCGCGCTGCTGTGGATGGTCGGCGCACCGCTGCGGCTGTTCGTGGCCACCCTCGGGGTGGCGGTCGTGGTCTGCACCGCCCTGGTGATCACCGTCCCGCACCGGGCCGAGCGGCTGGGCTGCATCGGCGTCACCAAGCTCGACCCGGAAGGCGCCTGCTTCCAGGCCCTGCACGGCGTGTACTCGTTCGCGCTCGGCGGCGGCTTCGGCACCGGCCTGGGCGCCGGCGTGGAGAAGTGGGGCCAGCTGCCCGAGGCGCACACCGACTTCATCTTCGCCGCGACGGGCGAGGAACTGGGCCTGGTGGGGACGCTGTCGGTGATCGGTCTCTTCGCGGCACTAGGCTACGCGGGTATCCGTGTGGCCATCGGTACGAAGGATCCCTTCGTCAGGTACGCCGCGGGAGCCGCCACCACCTGGATCATGGCGCAGGCCATGATCAACCTGGGGTCGGCGCTGGGACTGCTGCCCATCGCGGGCGTCCCGCTCCCGCTGTTCTCCTACGGCGGTTCCGCCATGCTGTCGGCCATGTCCGCGATCGGGGTGCTGCTGTGCCTGGCACGCAGTTCCTCGGGCGCGAAGGCGGCCCTGGCCGCCCGGAGCAAGAACTCCCGGATCAGGAAGCGACTGGCCCGGGTGCTGCCACGACGACGAACCACAGCGCGCCCGGCCCCCGGGCCGGCACGCAGGGAGCGGTGAATTTCGGTGCATGTCGTACTCGCCGGCGGGGGGACCGCCGGTCACATCGAGCCGGCCATGGCCCTCGCGGACGCCCTCCGCAGGCACGACCCGTCCATCGGGATCACCGCCCTGGGCACCGAGAAGGGGCTGGAGACCCGGCTGGTACCCGAGCGCGGCTACCAGCTGGAGCTGATCCCGGCCGTCCCGCTGCCCCGCAAGCCCACCCCCGAGCTGATCACCGTCCCCGGGCGGCTGCGCGGCACCGTGCGGGCCGCCCAGGAGATCATCGAGCGGGTCAACGCCGACGCCGTGGTCGGCTTCGGCGGCTACGTCGCGATGCCGGCCTACCTGGCCGCCAAGCGGGCCGGGGTGCCGATCGTGGTGCACGAGGCCAACGCCCGCCCGGGCCTGGCCAACAAGATCGGCGCCCGCTACACCGACTTCGTCGCGGTCTCCACCCCGGACAGCAAGCTGCGCGACTCCCGGTACATCGGCATCCCGCTGCGCCGGACCATTGCCACCCTGGACCGCAACGCCACCCGGCCGGAGGCCCGCCAGTACTTCGGCCTCGACCAGCGGCTGCCCACGCTGCTGGTCTCCGGCGGCTCCCAGGGCGCGCGCCGGCTCAACGAGACCGTCACCGCGATCGCCCCGCGGCTGCAGCAGTACGGCGTGCAGATCCTGCACGCGGTCGGCCCGAAGAACGAGCTGCCGCAGGTCGCCGACGTCCCAGGGATGCCGCCGTACCGCGCGGTGCCGTACGTCGACCGGATGGACCTCGCCTACGCGGCGGCCGACCTGATGCTCTGCCGGGCCGGCGCCATGACGGTGGCCGAGCTGGCGGCCGTCGGCCTGCCCGCCGCCTTCGTGCCGCTGCCGATCGGCAACGGCGAGCAGCGGCTGAACGCCCAGCCGATGGTCAAGGCCGGCGGCGGGCTGCTGGTGGACGACGCCGAGCTGACTCCGGACTGGGTGCTGCAGAACGTGCTGCCGGTGCTCACCGACCCGCAGCGGCTGTGGGACATGAGCCGGGCCGCCGCCGAGTTCGGCCGCCGGGACGCCGACGACCTGCTGGTCGGCATGGTGTACGAGGCGATCGAGGCGCACCGCGGCGGTCGCCGCCGTGGCTGACGGCCGGCTCGCCGACCCGTTGGAGGAGGAGTTGGAGGAGGAGGAGTCCGCTCCCCGCCTCCGCCTCTCCCGGCGGGGCATCGTGGTGCTGAGCGTGCTCGGCGCCGCGGTGCTGGGCGTGCTGGCCTGGGTGGTGTTCTTCTCGTCGGTGCTGGACGTGCGCGACGTCGCCGTCCAGGGCGCGACGGACGACAAGCTGACGTCAGACCAGGTCCGCGGCGCCGTCGGCGGGCTGGCCGACGGCCCGCTGGCCCGGGTCGACCTGGACGGCGTCCGGCACCGGGTGGAGGCGATCCCCCGGGTGGCGAAGGCCGAGGTCTGGCGGGGCTGGCCGCACACCCTGCAGGTCAAGGTGGTGCAGCGGACCGCGGTGGCCGCCGTCAAGGGGGATGACGGCCAGTTCACCCAGGTGGATGCCTCCGGCGTGAGCTTCGCCACCGAGGCGGCCCCGCCGCAGGGCGTGCCGGTGGTGGAACTGCGGCTCAGTCAGCCCGCGAAGGACGTGGACGGGGTGATCTCCCGGCCGCAGCTGGTGCAGGGCGCGGTGGCGGTGGCCGCCGGGCTCCCGCCGGAGATCGCCAAGCGCGCCGGATCGGTCCTCGTGCACTCCTACGACGACATCGAACTGCAGCTCAGCGGGGGTGCGACGGTGCGTTGGGGGAGCCCCGAACAGGCCGACCGGAAGGCCCGGGTGCTGCTGGCGCTGATGAAGCAGAAGGGCACCGTGTTCGACGTGACGGCACCGGAGGCGCCGGCGGTGTCGGGCTGATCCGCTAGATTCTGTGCCCGAGGGAGGGGTTGACGCCTCGAAGTGTCGGCCCGACCCTTGGTGGTCACCCCGGTTTCCATTGCCGGCCGATGATCACATAGGCTCAAAAGAAAAAGGGAAGCTCGGCGTGTTCGTTGAAACGCGTGCCCGGAGCCACCTAGTGTCCTGTGTCACCAGACTGTGTCCGTTGGTGATGTGACGGAGGCACAGGACTAACCCTAAAGGTCAAGTTTAGGGTTGGGGTCGGCGGTCGGCATTTCGGACATTCAGTCAGAAACCAGGCTCCCTACCCATCGACATCCGTCGGTACGGCCCACCGTCGGGCCGGACCGACCCGGAAATTCGAGGCGAGAGGCCTTCGACGTGGCAGCACCGCAGAACTACCTCGCAGTCATCAAGGTCGTCGGAATCGGCGGCGGTGGTGTCAACGCCATCAACCGGATGATCGAGGTCGGTCTCAAGGGCGTCGAGTTCATCGCGATCAACACCGATGCGCAGGCCCTCCTCATGAGCGACGCCGACGTCAAGCTCGATGTGGGCCGTGAACTCACCCGGGGCCTCGGCGCCGGCGCCAACCCCGAGGTCGGCCGCAAGGCCGCCGAGGACCACCGCGAGGAGATCGAGGAGGTCCTCAAGGGGGCCGACATGGTCTTCGTGACCGCCGGCGAGGGCGGTGGCACGGGCACGGGCGGCGCGCCCGTCGTCGCCAACATCGCCCGCTCGCTGGGCGCCCTGACCATCGGCGTGGTCACCCGCCCCTTCACCTTCGAGGGCCGCCGCCGGGCCAACCAGGCCGAGGACGGCATCGCCTCCCTGCGCGAAGAGGTCGACACCCTCATCGTGATCCCCAACGACCGGCTGCTGTCCATCTCGGACCGCCAGGTCAGCGTGCTCGACGCGTTCCGCTCGGCGGACCAGGTCCTGCTCTCCGGTGTCCAGGGCATCACCGACCTGATCACCACCCCGGGTCTGATCAACCTCGACTTCGCCGACGTCAAGTCCGTCATGTCGGACGCCGGTTCGGCGCTCATGGGCATCGGCTCGGCCCGCGGCGAGGACCGTGCCAAGGCGGCCGCCGTGATGGCGATCTCCTCGCCGCTGCTGGAGGCCTCGATCGACGGCGCCCGCGGCGTGCTGCTGTCCATCTCGGGCGGCTCCGACCTCGGTCTGTTCGAGATCAACGAGTCGGCCCAGCTGGTCAGCGAGGCCGCCCACCCCGAGGCCAACATCATCTTCGGTGCGGTCATCGACGACGCGCTCGGCGACGAGGTGCGGGTCACCGTCATCGCGGCCGGCTTCGACGGCGGTCAGCCGCCGGCGATCGTCCGCGACCCGGTGGTGAAGTCCACCACCCCCGCCGCCTCGGCCACCCCGCCGGCCGCCCCGGAGCGCCCGGCCGGCCGTCCGTCGTACGGGAGCATCGGCTCGGTGACGTCCCGTTCCGAGGGGGAGGCCCCGGCCGCCCCGTCGCGTTCGGCCGAGACCCAGGCCACCACGACCGCCGCCGCTCCGGTGCCGCCGCAGGTGCAGCCGGCCCGGCAGCCGTTCGTGGAGAGCCCGGCCGAGGAGCTCGACGTCCCGGACTTCCTTAAGTGATCGATCACGCGATCCGCGCGGGTGCTCACTTCGCCTTCACCGATCGGTGGGGCGGGGTGAGCATTTCGCCGTACGGGGAGCTCAACCTCGGCGGCGCGGTCGGCGACGACCCGGAGGCAGTTCGGGAGAACCGGGCGGTCGCGGCCCGGGAGCTGGGGCTGAACCCGGCCGACGTGGTCTGGATGAACCAGGTGCACGGCGCCGAGGTGGCCGTGGTGACGGAGCGCCAGCCGCTGGGGGAGGCCCCGACGGTGGACGCGGTGGTCACCGACCGGCCGCTCGCGCTGGCGGTGCTGACCGCGGACTGCACCCCGGTGCTGCTGGCCGACCCGGTGGCGGGCGTGGTGGGCGCGGCCCACGCGGGCCGGCCCGGGCTGGCGGCCGGAGTGGTGACCGCGGCCGTCAAGGCGATGGTCGAACTGGGGGCCGAGCCGGCGCGGATCACCGCCGCCACCGGCCCCGCGGTCTGCGGCCGCTGCTACGAGGTGCCGGCCCAACTGCGCGCCGAGGTCGCCGAGGTCGTCCCGGCGGCCTTCGCCGAGACCTCCTGGGGGACCCCGGCGCTGGACGTGCCGGCGGGAGTCGCGGCCCAGCTGGCCGCGGCGGGGGTCACCGAGCTGGTGCGATCACCGGTCTGCACCCTCGAATCCGCCGATCACTTCTCCTATCGCCGCGAGCAGCGCACGGGCCGGCTCGCGAGCTACGTCTGGTTGGGCTCTGATCACTGATGACGAACGACATCTACGGACCGTTCCCGGGGAGCACGCGGTTCTCGGAGGCTCTGACGGAGGGCCAGCTGGCCCGGTACGAGGAGCTCGGCACCAACCTTGAGGTGGTGGAGCGCCGGATCGCGGACGCCTGTGCGGCCGCCGGACGTCCGCGCGGGGACGTCACCCTGATCGTCGTCACCAAGACCTACCCGGCCGAGGACACCGCGCTGCTGGCCGGACTGGGTGTGACGGATGTCGCGGAGAACCGGGACCAGGACGCCGCCCCCAAGGCAGAGCAGTGCAGAAACCTTCCTCTTGACTGGCACTTCGTCGGGCAGCTGCAGACCAACAAGGTCCGCTCGGTCGTCCGGTACGCGAACCACGTGCACTCGGTGGACCGGCTGCGGCTGGTCGAGTCGCTCTCGGCGGCCGTGCTCAAGTCCGGGCGCCCGGAGCTGGGTTGCCTGGTGCAGGTGGCTCTGGACAAGGAGCACGGAGAAGGTGAGCACCGGGCCGGGGTCGCCCCGGAGGACGTCGCGGAACTCGCCGACGCGATCGCCGACACGCCCGGGCTTCGCCTGGACGGTGTGATGACCGTCGCTCCGCTGGCCGGTCCGCTGGCCGGCGACCCGGCCCGCGCCTTCGACCGGCTGGCGGAAATCGCAACCGCCGTACGGGCGGCCCATCCGGCTGCCACCATGGTCTCCGCAGGGATGAGCGGCGACCTTGAGCAGGCGATTGCCGCCGGAGCGACACATGTGCGCGTCGGAACGGCGGTACTCGGAGTGAGGTCACCCCTCAGGTAACGTCACCGGGTAAGTAGATCAGACTGCAGGACAAAATAGGACAGAAACTAGCAGCTTTCAGAAGCGCTAGCCAACCGTGGATCGCAGCTCCGCGGCCCCCGACCCACGAATCTGACGGCGCGTCGCCTTGACGGCCCGTCGTGGGCCGGACCGCGAAATCCGCAGGCAGGGCCGTGGCCCCGGCCGCAGGGACGGTCCACCACAAGCGGAGGAGACAGGAGCATGGCCGGCGCAATGCGCAAGATGGCGGTCTACCTCGGCCTCGTGGAGGACGAGACGTACGACGGCCAGGGGTACGACCCCGACGACGACTACGACGCGGACCCCGAGCCGATCCGTACCGGGCAGCGGACCGAGGACATCCCCCGGCCGGCAGCCGCTCCCGCGCCCGCCCCGGTCTCCTCGATCACCCCGCAGCCGGTTCCGGCGGCGGTGCCGATCCGGCAGGAGACTCCGAGGATGGCCCCCGTGTCGTCCATCACACCCGAACGCCGCCACAACCTGGAGAAGAGCGCACCGGTGATCATGCCCAAGGTAGTGAACGAACGAGAGCCCTACCGCATCACCACGCTGCACCCCCGGACCTACAACGAGGCCCGTACCATCGGGGAACAGTTCCGCGGTGGTACCCCCGTGATCATGAATCTGACCGAGATGGACGACACGGACGCGAAGCGACTCGTAGACTTCGCCGCTGGACTCGTCTTCGGTCTGCACGGCAGTATCGAGCGCGTGACACAGAAGGTGTTCCTGCTGTCGCCTGCTAACGTCGATGTCACGGCGGAGGACAAGGCTCGGATCGCCGAGGGTGGGTTCTTCAACCAGAGCTGACCCGGCCACGACTTTACGTGTGGATCTGATCAACAGTGGTTGGCGACAGGAACAGCGGCAGGCCCTAGGGCCCGGACCGGGGAGAGGGAAAACGCGATGGACATCGTGTGGGCGGTGCTCTACTACGCCCTGACCGTCTTCCTGGTGTTCCTGCTCGTTCGACTGGTCATGGACTGGGTCTTCCAGTTCGCGCGTTCGTGGCGGCCCGGCAAGGCCATGGTCCTGGTCCTGGAGGCCACGTACACTGTCACGGATCCGCCGCTCAAGCTTCTTCGGCGGTTCATTCCGCCGTTGCGTTTCGGGGGCGTGGCGCTCGACCTGTCCTTCTTCGTACTGATGATCATTGTGTATGTCCTGATCTCGCTTGTGCACCCCTAGTCGTAGGTGAGCGATGCGACAGGATGCCGGTGTGCCGACGATCACGTTGAGGTGAAGAGATGCCATTGACCCCCGAGGACGTTCGGAACAAGCAGTTCACGACCGTCCGCCTGCGTGAAGGCTATGACGAGGACGAGGTCGATGCCTTCCTCGACGAGGTCGAGGCGGAGCTGACCCGCCTCCTCCGGGAGAACGAGGACCTGCGCGCCAAGCTGGCCGCCGCGACTCGTGCCGCCGCCCAGAACCAGGCCAACATGCGGAAGGAGCCGCCGCAGGACGCCCAGCGTCCGGCCGCTCCCGTCCCGGCCGCCATATCCGGCCCGCCGGTCCCCGGCCAGCAGGGTCCGGGTGGCCCGCAGCAGATGGGTCCCGGTGGCCCGCAGCAGATGGGCCCTGGTGGTCCCCAGCAGCAGCAGATGGGCAACCAGCCGCTCGGCCTGCCCTCCGGCGCGCCGCAGCTCCCGGCCGGCCAGGGTGGTCCGATGGGCCCCGGCGGCCCGCAGCAGATGAACCAGACCATGGGCGGCCAGCAGCAGCTGGTCCAGCCGATGGGCGGTCAGATGCTCCAGCCCATGGGCGGTCCCGGTGGCCCGCAGCAGATGGGCAACCCGATGGGCCAGGGCATGGGCCAGCAGCAGCAGATGCAGCCGATGGGCGGCCCCATGGGCGGCCCGCCGCAGCAGATGGGCGGCCCGCTCGGCGGCCCGATGCAGCAGCAGCAGGGCCCCGGCGGCGACAGCGCCGCCCGCGTGCTGGCGCTCGCTCAGCAGACCGCCGACCAGGCGATCTCCGAGGCCCGCTCCGAGGCCAACAAGATCGTCGGCGAGGCGCGCAGCCGGGCCGAGGGCCTCGAACGCGACGCCCGGGCCAAGGCCGACGCCCTGGAGCGGGACGCGCAGGAGAAGCACCGCGTCGCGATGGGGTCGCTGGAGTCCGCGCGGGCCACGCTGGAGCGCAAGGTCGAGGACCTGCGGGCGTTCGAGCGTGAGTACCGCACGCGCCTGAAGTCGTACCTGGAGACCCAGCTGCGCCAGCTGGAGTCGCAGGCCGACGACTCGCTCGCGCCGCCGCGGATCCCCGCCACCGCGTCGCTGCCGCCGGCGGCCTCGTCGATGGCGCCGGCCGGTGCCGGGTCGATGGGTTCGGGTGCGCCGTCCTTCGGCGGTAACCAGCCGTCCTTCGGTGGCAACTCGCCGTCCTTCGGCGGGCAGAGCTCCTTCGGCGGCAACCCGCCGGCGCCGAGCTTCGGTGGGCAGGGCGGTGGCAACAGCGGCGCTCCGCAGATGCAGCCGGCCGGGATGACCCAGCCGATGGCGGCCGTCCGTCCGCAGCCGCCGCAGCCGATGCAGCAGGCTCCGGCGCCGATGCGGGGCTTCCTGATCGACGAGGACGGCGACAACTGAGGTTGTAGCAGGGCCTTTTTGAGGGCGTCCCCTTTCCGACCTTCGGGTCGGGGAGGGGACGCCCTTTTTCGTGTTCGGGGGTCGCTCGGGAGGGTGGGTGCGGGGCGGTCCCGGGGGTGGGGAAAAGGGGCTCTTCTGCTCCATCTGTGGGTCGCTTCGGAGAGCCTGACGCAGTGCACGCCGCTCCCTGTGCGGATCTTGAGGTGTTGAGGCCCGAGATCGA
>NZ_JBITZP010000016.1:0-158214 GCF_044546945.1 Kitasatospora sp. NPDC053057
ATCACCGAGGACGGCGGCCGCGAGGTGCTCGGGCTGATGGTCGGCGACAGCGAGACCGAGGTGTTCTGGGCCGAGTTCCTGCGCTCCCTGCGCGAACGCGGCCTGACCGGGGTCCGCCTGGTCATCGGCGACCACCACAGCGGCCTGGTCAAGGCGATCCGCAAGGTCATGCTCGGTGCCGCCTACCAGCGCTGTCGCGTTCACTGAACCTGTACGGAATTAAGGTGCTGGTTCTGCCGGCGTGTTGGGCCTCGTAGTGGTGCTGGCGAGGAGAGGGCTTCGGCAGTGCGGTGCGTGACAGGCGCCGGCGGGAACGTGATTCCGTCCTCTTCCAACAACGGGCGGACGTCGCGGAAGGCGTTCGTGAGGGTGCCCCTGCTGATCCGGAAGAGCTCGGTGAGGACTTCCCCAGTGCAGACCTTGCGGTCCATGAGGACGGTGGCCAGTACGCGCTCGGCGTCGGTGATCTTCTGTCGGAACACCCCGGCGCGGGTCCCAGGCTGGCGGTGTCCGCCGCGCTGTGTGAAGCGCCGGCGTTCGACCAGTGCGGCCTGCCGCTTCGAGAGCCCGTCGATCAAGGCATGGAGGTCGGTACGGCTCATGCCGGTCAGTGCTGGGTCGGAGAGCTGTTCCGGCAGCGGGGGTCGGACTTCGGTGGGTGGCGTTCCGGCGTGCAGGAACGCCACCAGGTCGTCCGGCTTGGTGAACCGGACTGCGGAGAGCCCGACAGCGGTGCCGGTGTCGTCCAGCAGTCGGCGCGTGTCGCCGATGGCCTTGCTGATGGTGCGGTCGCTGAGGGCGAGCATGTCGTACAGGACCTTCTGGGAACAGACTTGCCGCGTGTAGAGCACGGCGATCAGGACCTTGTCTGGGCCGGTCAGGAGGGGGCGGCCATGGTCGCCGGGTGCCTTGCGCCGTCGCCCGTCGCGCTGCTGGTAGCAGCGTTCTTCCCGCTGTTCGGCCTGCGCAGGAGCCAGCCGGTCGCTCAGCGCGGCCAACTCTTCCCGTGTCATCCCGGTCAGCATCGGGTCGGCCAGCATCTGCAGGAAGTGGGTGCGGGCCGTTTCCCCGGGAATGCGAACCGCCTCGTGCTCGCTGGGGCCCGGGCCGTCGGGGCGGATGGTGTAGTTCCACGTTCCGCGCTCGGGATGCTGCTCGATCGGGAGCGAGTCCAGGTACGCCTTGCTGACCGTGGTGCCCGTTGGATAGGAACCCGGGTCGAGTTCGGCCTCGATCTGTAGCCCGGTACGGGTCCGCGTCGCGGCGATGGTCTTGACGACAACTTCGTGGCTGACCAGCGGGCGGCCGCGCCAGTTCATCGCGATATGGGAGAACAAGCGGTGCTCGACCTTGTTCCATTTTGATGTACCGGGCGGAAAGTGACACACCGTGACGACCAGTCCCGTCTCGGCCGCGAAGGCAGCCAGCTCGGACTTCCAGACCCTGTAGCGGTAGCTGTTCGAGCCACCCGCGTCCGCGGTGATCAACAGACGGGTGGCGCGGGGGTAGTCATGGCGGCCGCGGGCCTGCCACCAGCGGCGGATGGAGGCGACCGCGAAGGTGGAGGTGTCGTGGTCGACGCCGACGTTGACCCAGCCGGTGTCGGCGGTCAGGTCGTAGATGCCGTAGGGGATGGCCGCGTCGCCCTTCGGTCCGGTGAAGAAGCTGTGGTCCTCTACCTGGACCGGGTCGCCCTTCGGCCGCCACTGGCGGCCCACGTTCGGCAGTTGGCCGAGCATCTCCTTCTTCTTCGTGTCCACGCTGATCACTGGTTCGCCGACGGCCTGGTGTTGCTTGACCTGCTCGTTGATGTAGCGGAACTGGGCGTCCCGGTCCGGATGCTGCTTGCCCTCCAGCGTCTTGACCTGGGCCTGCAGGCTGAACCCGTTCTCCTTCAGCAGCCGGCCCACCGTCATCGCCGAGACAGGGTGACCCTGGCGGGTCAGTTCCTGGGCCAGGCTCCGCAGCGATTTCGTCGTCCAGCGAAGCGGCGACATCGGATCGCCTCGCTCGTCCGGCTCGACCAGCGCCATCAGCGCGGGCACTACCCCGGAGTCGACCTCCTCGGCGCGTTTGCGTCCCCCGCCCGGCCTGCGTACCCGTCCTTCGGAAAGCGGCAGTTCACCGGCTTCCAGCTCGAAGACGCCTCGGCGGACCGTCGTCTCGCTCACCTCGGCGGCACGGGCGACGGCTCGGATGCCGCCATGCCCGAGCAGCCGGGCTTCCGTCGCACACATCAACCGTCGCTGCCGCTCGTTCAGATGCGGCAGCAACACCTCGAACCGCACGGCGAGTTGGCCGTGCTCCCCCTCCGGAAGCCTCATACCAGATCAACGACACTGGCAAGTGGAAGCAACATCTTGTTTCTCTACGGCTCCACTTCCTGCGCAATGCCTTCGCGGTGATCCCAAAGCAGGCGGCCGAGATGGTCGCCGCGACGATCCGCACGATCTCCGCCCAGCCGGCGGAAGCCGCGGTCCGGGCTCAGCTGGATACCGTCGCCGAGATGCTCGGCAAGCAGTTTCCCAAGGTCAGGCAGATGCTGCTGGAGGCCAAGGACGACCTGACCGCCTTCGCGGCCTTCCCGGAACGACATTGGAAGAAGATCCAATCGACCAACCCGCTCGAGCGGATCAACCGCGAGATCAAGCGCCGCACCGACGTCGTCCAGGTCTTCCCGAACGACGACGCGCTCCTGCGGCTGGTCACCGCCGTGCTCTTCGAGATGCACGACGAATGGATCGCCTTCCCCCGCCGCTACCTGCCCGAGGGCAGCATGGACCAGCTCTACCCCACCGAGCACACCCACGACGAACTCCCGCCCACCGCATGACCGTTGGCGCACGACCACTACACCAACTCAAGGGACACGACCCTGAGCTCACTGCCTGCGGTGTCGATCTCCCCCCACACACCGACAGCGCGAGCCCAGCGACCCCGGAGTCCGAGGAACCAACCGCTCTTCAGCTGTGAGTGCCACTGCCACAATCCGTTGATCTGGGACGACGGTTTGCCGATAGGCGGCGCTCCGCCCGCCGCATCCGAGATCACTCCCCATCACCCACGCCACGCAGCCCAATGCCACATCAGGTTGCCGTCAGGCGCGAAGTAACGCAGGGCGGTGAACTGAGACTCGACCCTCTTGATGTGCCCGTGCAGGCGACCTTTCGCCGCCACGCACCGATCGGAGCGTCCCCGCCAGACGAGCCACGCTCCCGGCGCTTGGGGCCGCTACGGCGGATCGGCCCGATCGACTACACGCACCAAACGGGGTACTTACCCTGGGTGGTCTGGTAGTCCAGCGCGGCCCAGGTCTTCGGGCCGACGATGCCATCGACCTGGAGGCCCTCGCAGGTCTGGAACTTCTTCACTGCGGCGAGGGTCTGGTCGCCGAACTGCCCGTCGACGGCCGGTCCGTTGTACGCGAGAGAGTTGTATAGCTCGCACTGCAACGCCTTGACCTCGTTACCGCTGTCGCCGTAGCTCAGCTCCGGCTCACTGGTGCTCCACCATCCGCAGAGGTTACTCGGAGACGTCGCGGCCGAAGCGCTGCCAGCGGTGGCCACACCGGATCCGATGGCCAGAAAGGTAGCGACCACGACGGCCGCGAGCTTGTTACGCATGCTTCTTCCTTCGGTACAGGTGGTCGGGAGTACTTGGTCGGGCCGGGTCAGCAGATGTAGTTCGCCGCGGTGTCGATGTCGCTCTGGTAGTCCAGCGCGGCCCAGGTCTTCGGCCCGACGATGCCGTCGACCTGGAGACCGGCGCACCCCTGGAACTTCTTCACGATGGAGAGGGTGTTGTTGCCGAAGATCCCGTCCACCTGCAGGCCGGCGCCGCGCACGCTGTAGTTGAGCTCGCATTGCAGCGCTTTGATCTCCGGGCCGCTGTCGTTGTAGCTCACCTCCGGCTCGTTGTCGCTGCTGAAGCCGTAGGAACTGCACACGGCGGGGGTGCTGGCGGACGCGGTGGTGGCGGTGCCGACTCCGAGACCGGTGAACACGACGGCTCCCGCGGCGATGGCAGCGAGCTTGGTACGCATGGGCGTTCTCCTTCGCAGGGACAGGTGGATGGGGCCCGGGACCGACGGCGAGGCGGCCGATGACGTGTCTGAGCGAACAGTCCTCGGGCGGATGGTGCCAGGTGTCACCCGCGCGACGCCCGGGGGTCAGGCGGAGACGTGGTACCAGTAGCCGCCGGTGCGCAGGCCGACGTAGTGGACGTTGGTGCCCGTCTCCTTCGCCTCGTACATCATGTCCGCGCCGGTGGCCGGGTCGGTGCCGGCGTAGAGCACGACGTGGGTGGTGTTGTGCGCGTCGGCGCCGAAGTACTCGACGTCGCCGGGGCGGCGCTGGGACTCGGTGATCGGGGTGAGGTGGCGGTCCAGGGTCTGCTGGTTGGTGTCGCCGCCGTTGGCGAGGTCGATGCCGGCGCCGAACCAGAAGGCCGCGCGGACCAGGCCCGAACAGTCCAGGCCGGCGGTGGTATTGGCCGGGCAAGGCTGGATCGAGCCGGTGTAGCCGTCGCAGGTGCCGAGCGAGGGGCCGGGACCCTCGCCGCGCAGGGAGTGGCCGCCGCCCCACACATACGGGACGCCCAGATAGTTCTTCGCCGCGTTCAGGACCTTGGCGGGGTCGATCGGGCCGCTGGGCAGCGGGGTGGGGGTACTGGCGTAGAGAGCGTTCTTCGTGTCCGTACCGACGACCCCGTCGATGGTCAGGGCGTGCGAGGCCTGGAAGTTGCGCACGGCGGTGTCGGTGGCCGCGCCGAACTGCCCGTCCGCGGTGAGGCGGCCCGCGTTGAAGGTGTTGAGCATCGTCTGCAGGGTGCTGACGCACGGGCCGCCGGCGCCGGTCTGCAGGTCGCCGCACTGGGTGCGCAGGTCCACGGTGCCGGAGGCGGAACCCGCCGCCGCGTCGAGCGCCGACTTGGTGGCCGGGCCGACGATGCCGTCGGCGGTCAGGCCGTGAGAGGACTGGAAGGTGCGCACGGCGGTGTCGGTGGCCTGGCCGAACTGCCCGTCCACGGTGATCTGGGCACCGGTCAGGTTCAGCTCCAGCTGGAGCTGGGTGACGCAGCCGTCGGCCTCACCCTGCTGCAGGTCGGCCGGGCAAGCCGAGGAGGTGAGCGGTATCGGCGTCGGCGCGGTCGCGGCGGATGCGGCCGAGGCGGTGTACGCGCCGACGCCGGTCAGTACGGCGGCCAGAGACAGGCCCAGCGACAACCGGCGCCGGGCGGGGAGAAGGGTACTCACAGGAGGGTCTCCAGAGCTCGTGATGCTTCGTCAGAGAGGGCGAAGTGCCACACCCCCTTTGCTGCTCGATGTGCTCGACGGGCAGGTGCTACTCGAACAGCCCCGAGTCGCTGGGCACGTAGGTGAAGCAGTAGCCGGACTTCCCGCCGTAGTACTGGTCGCCGTGGTAGAGGACGTTGTCACCGGTGAAGGGACCGACGATGCCGTCCGTCGGCAGGTGGACGAAGTTCTGGAACCACAGAACCTGGTCCTTGGTCTGCGGGCCCCAGACTCCGTCCTCGTCGACGGTCGCCCGGTTGTTCTGCCGGGCGACGTCGTTGATCAGATGCTGGACGCACCAGACGCCGTGGGTGTTGTTGGGCTGGTTGTCGCCGATGGAGGCGGCGGCCTCGGAGGCACTGGCGGCGCCCGCCGAGATACCGACGGACAGCATCGCGGTGCCGGCCATGGCCACCGCCACCATGGCGCGGCCGAAGGTCTTGGTGGTCATGTACCGCTCCTCCTGTGATGGATAATCAGGGACCATAGGTGGTGGGGATGTACTGCCAGCAGTAGGCGTCGTAGCTACCGACGTAGTACGGGTCCCCATCCCCGACGATCATGTCTCCGGTGAGCGGGCCGACGATGCCGTCGACCTGGAGCTTCTGGCCGTCGACGTAGGCGCTCGACTGCAACCACTCGACGGCCGCCTTGGTCTCCGGGCCCCAGATGCCGTCTTCCGCCAACAGGACGGGGTGGTCGGAGATGGTGGTGATGCTCAGGAAGTGATTGATGTTGTGTTGGACGCACCACACAGCGTGGGTGTTGTCGGCGTAGCCGTCACCGAGGGTCGGGGCGCTGGGGCCGGCGCTGGCGGGCTCGGCCAGAGCGAAGATGGCAGCACCGGCGACAGCAGTCGCAGTGACGGCCCTGGCGACATGCGACTTGAAGCTCACGTCGTTCTCCTCGCTTCGTGGTCGGGTCCGGGGCTCAGTCGGTGGACGGGATGTACTTCCAGCAGTACGAGTTCTGCGGGTAATAGGTGTCGTTGCCCGTGTAGTAGGGGTCGCCCAAGATCAGCACACGTTCGCCCGTCTGCGGACCGACGAGGCCGTCAGGCTGGAGCTCCTTGTATTTCTGGAACCAGACGATCGCGGCGTTGGTCTCCGGCCCCCACTGGCTGTCCTCGGCGATGTTCGGGAAGGCGTGGTTGGTCCAGTTGTTGATGAAGTAGTTGAAGTTGTGCTGGACGCACCACACGGCGGCACCGCTGGTGACGTTGCCGTAGCCGATGGTCGGCGCGTTCGGGTTGGCGCTGGCCGGGCCTGCCAAGGTGACGAGGGTGGCGCCGGCAACGGCGGTCGCGGTGGCGGCCTTGGCGATACGCGACTTGAGGCTCACGGAGGTGTCCCTTCCAGGGGTGGTCTGAACGCTCGGCCCAGACTCGTAACGCTGGCGCCGACGGGCGGTGAATTACATCCGGCCGCATTCAGGACCGAGCCTCCCCGAACCTTGATCACGCGGCTATCCACTTTCGGGTCGCCAGGGACTTCACGTTTGTGGATAGCCGAGCAGTGCCGGAGCTCCTACTCACCCCGGCCGGCCGGGCGCTCGCTCAGCAGCTTCGGCGCAGCGTGTCGGACGGCGACCGCCCGAAGGTCTGGCGGTACACCGCGCTGAAGCGGCCGAGGTGGGTGAAGCCCCAGCGGCAGGCCACGTCGGTCACGGTGCCCTCCGCTCGTCCGTCGGCGATGGCGAGGAGGTCGCGGTGGGCGTGATCGAGCCTCACCTGGCGCAGATACGCCAGGGGCGTGGTATTCAGGTGAGCGCGGAAGCCCTCCCTGAGGCTCCTTAGGCTGGTTCGCGCGGCGAGGGCGATGTCCGCCACCGAGACGGCCTCGTGCACGTGTTCCTCGCAGAACTCCTTGGCCCGGCGTACGGCGGGCAGGAGGGCGGTCGAGGCGCTGTCCGTCAGGGTGTCGCTCTGGGAGTGGCGTTGTGCGTCCAACAGGCCGTCGATCAGCAGCTTCTCGAAGTGCCGCACTCCCAGCGGAGAGCGGCGACTCAAGGGCGATGCGACGAACTCATTGAATCCCCGCGCGAGTTCGATCCACGCGCAGACCAGCGGATTCTGCTCGTCGAGCACCGGGCTGAAGCGCACCCGGGCAGTGGGGGCCTCGCCCCTCCGCACTTCCAAGGCTTGCGCGACGGCCCGGCCCGGAATAATGAGGATGCCGTTCCGTGCCTCGCCGTTCCACGTCATCGAGACTCGATGGCCCGGACCGGCGATAATCTGCGTGGACGGCAGGGGCACCCCGTCCACGGTGACGACTCCCGCGCCCGACATGGGCAGCTGAACGTTGTAGAAATCGCCAAGCTCTCCCGGGCAGACGGTGACGTCCGTGCCGTATCCGAGTTCGTAGAGCATCACCTCCCCTTCGTGCAGACAGCGAAAGCGCCCGTTCGGGCGTCGGTCGTTCAGCACGGTCAAACGATGCGGCGCGAGCCGCTCGGTGACGACATGATGCAGTCGGTCGATGTCGCCACCCTCGTACAGGAGAGCGGGATCGCCCTCAGGGCCGTTCCGGAAAAGGTCGTTGCGTGACACGGACGTACCTAGCCTCCGCGTTTCGGTTGGGGGTCGGGTTGGCTGAGTCGGGTTGTTCTCCGGACGGTGGTGCGCTACCTGTCGTGGTGGGAGCGGGCATGCCCAGCACCCGACGCGCAGTCGGGTGCTCCCTGGTCTTGGGACATGGGCGGTCATCGCCACCGAGTCAGGTCACGCTCGGAGCATCCCGGGCTGCGCGGGGCGCCTGATTGCTCGCCTTCCCGTGACGAACGCACCGGAACGCCCACCGCCGTGCACGCGGCGCCGGAGGTCGCGGGCAAGCTCGGCCACGGCGAGCGCGCCGGGTGAGCTTGATCCGCTGGACGCAACGATGTCCCACGCCCACGAGCACAGACAACCCGTCTCCATCCCACCCGGCGGACCGCTCCGTCCCACGCCGCCTACCTGCGACATGAGACGCCGGTCCAGCAAGGAGTGAGACCGCCACGGCCCTGATGGGACAACCGCAACCGCGGCTCCGCAGCGCGGCGCATACTGACACGAGCTCTTCGGGATGAGGCGTCGGCTGTTTCGCTGACGGGTGACCATCTGTGAGGCCTGGACACGGGACAGGGTGACGGCGCTGGCCTCGCGCGGGCCGCACGGGCAGCGATGCAAGCCGTCGGTACGGTGCCTGGAGAAGCTGGCCGCCTACCTCGACCAGGGGTGGGCGTGGCCCAAGGCCTTCGACGACCGGATCCACGCGCACAGCGACGAACCGGCGGCTCGGCGTGCCGCCGCGCGCCCTGCTCTTCCTCGGTGAGGTGGTCCGCGCCGGCCGCACCCGCTTCGCGGCCGCACTGTGAACCGCTGCCCTGGACCGCGTTGGCGCGCGCCTGGCGCGAGGCAGCCGCCACGGTCGTACAACCCGACGGGGGCATCTGGTCGCCCGCTGGCTCGACACGGTAGCCGCCGTGCTGGCGCTGCGCGTCACCCACCGAGTTGTCTATCCGCAAACGCGCGTCGCAGACGTCCCAAAGTGGATAGCTGCGAGACCGGCTCTCCAGGAGGCTGTATCTCGATGCAGGGCCGGACACAGCGCCGTCTGCGGGCCGCGGGCTGAATCAGCTGGTCGGCCAACTCGCAGGGTCCCGCCGGGCAGTTGTCCGGTCAACGACCACCACGGGTTACGGCGCACCGTCACTTCACTCTGCGAACCACAACAAAGATATCAACAATGAATTGCGATGGTCCTCATGGTGCATGCCACCGAACGACGGCCATCGTCTCGTTCGAACGGGGGGTACTAAGCAGTCATGACCAGCTTCACCAGGTTTTTCAAGCGAGCCGCTGTCGTACTGGCCGGCACGGCGCTGGCCGCCAGCACGGCAACCGTGAGCGCTAACGCCGCTGACGGAGTGCCGTCCATCGGCTACGGTCACAGCCTGAATGGCAACGCCGTCTGGTGCGTTCAGCACCAGTACAACTACTACGTCGGTACGCATTCCTTCGTAGTAGCCCTTTCGGATCTCCCGGCGTCGGTAGCGGAGGACAGCCAGTGGGGCCCCGAGACTCAGAACATGGTCATCAAGTGGCAGACGTTTTGGGGCCTTCAGCCTGACGGAATCGTCGGTCCCCAGACTGGACATCAGTTCCTCTGGGTCGGCGACCCGTACTACACCGGGAAGGGTAGCTCGAATCCGAGCAATGCCTACTGCTACGGGCTGATTCCGGGGACTCTCTGAGACAACGGCAAGCTAGTGAGCTGGTTCGGAGATGCGTGAGCAGTAGCGGCAGATTCGATCGATGATCTGGTCTGCGGTCTTGGTCAACTTGAACGGCTCGGCGTTCTCTTTCCAGACCTTGATCCAGTTTTCGAGGCTGGCCTAGAGGCTGTCCAGAGAACAGTGCACGCCGCGTTCGAGGCAACGCCGTTCCAGTTCGGCGAACCACCGCTCGACCTGGTTGATCCACGACGAGTACGTCGGCGTGAAGTGCAGCTGAAAACGCGGATGCGCCAGCAGCCAGCGATGCACCACGGGCGCCTTGTGAGCCGACAGGTTGTCGCAGATCACGTGGACCGCCAGACCAGGCTCGGTCTGGCGGTCGATCTCGTCCAGGAAGTCCCGGAAGTCCACCGCCCGGTGCTGCGCCGACAGTTTCCCGATCACTCTTCCGGTCGCGATGTCCAGGGCCGCGAACAGGTCGACGGTGCCGTGGCGGACGTAGTCGAAACTGCGCCGCTCGGGCACCCCTGGCAGCATCGGCAGCACCGGAGCGATCCGCTCCAGCGCCTGGATCTGCGGCTTCTCGTCGACGCGAACACCGCCGCGTTCGCCGGCGGCGCCAGATAGAGGCCCACCACGTCCCGGATCTTGTCGATCAGCAGCAGGGCCGGGAAGCCCTTGCCCCCCGCGCGCCAGGGCTGCAGTCCGAACGCGTGCCAGCGCACGCTGGAGGGCGAGATGCCGACCTGCCTGACCAGCGCCCTCGCGGGGCTCTCGCGGTGAGCAGGTTGTTGGTGAAGCGCCCGTCGGGGAGCTTGCGCAGCCAGCCCCGACCCGCGAGCTGGCTACAGATGCCCATACATGAGATTCGCGGCCGATCGCCGAAGCCGCCTTTCGCGACACGAACGTCCTTCCGGAACGGCGGATCGCAGACCGCCCGGACTACGATCCACCGCAATCCGACGCACCGCATCGCGGACGATAGGCCCAGGTCAGCGCACCCTCCCCCATGGCTTCAGGGGCAGTTGGGGCACCTCGGGAGCTGCAAGCCGGTCACCGTCGTAGCCGTGCACCTCGCCGAAGCGGGTGCCGGTCATCCAGCCCTCCCGCGCCTGCCTGATATCCTTATCAGTCCGGGCGATGAAGTTCCACCAAATGACGATCAGCCACAGCCAGCCGAGTTTCCAGCCCCACCGAACAAATGACCGACGGTTGAGCGGTGCTCGGGGTTCTCGAAGTCGAAGCGGCAGCCGGCGTCCCACTCGGAGTGCTGATTGCCGTGGGCCGGAATGCCGCGGCATCCTTGAGCATGCGGGCCAGGTGGAGCTGGTTCCAGATCATGAAGGTGGCGTTGCGGTTGGTGAAGTCGCTGCTCCGCCGGAGCAGAGCGCCGGGTTCGGGGTCTCTCCGCCTGTCGGGCGGGCCGTCACACACCCTGCCTCGCCTTGGGTCGCGGGCCGTCAGCGCCGGGCCAGCAGGCCTCGAACGTAGGCCGCCTGGCCGACGTGCTCGAGGTCGTCGGAGATCACACTGATCAGACGCACCCCCAGGGTGACCGGGGGCTGCCACGACTCGTCGACGATCTTGGCGAGGGACCGGTTGTCGAGGCCGCGCACATAGTCGACGGTCCGTGCGTGGACGGCCTCGTGGTAGCCCACGAGAAGGTCGGCGGTGGCGGTGACCTTGGCGACCTGCGCAGGTCGGTGCCCGTAGCCGGTGGCCGACGCGGCGAACGGCAGGGCGAACCGGCCCACCCAGCCGTCGGCGGTCCACACCTGTTCACGGCCGGCCGCGTCGGCGAGGTGGTCGTCCTGCACCCGGGTGAGGTGCCAGACCAGCCAGGCGATCGAGTTGGCCGAATCCTGCACCCGGAACGCCAGCTGCTCCGGGGTCAGGCCGTCGACCACGTCGGCGACCGTTTCACGGATCCTGCCGAACGCGTCCACGAGAAGATCGCTGCTGGTCACACCGGCCACAGTGGCCTCCCGGTCGAGTACCCCGCCCCACCGGCGGCGTAGCGGGTCACTCGCCGCCCCGACGATTGTGTCCCGCCCGTGGGGCCCCGGCCACCCGGGCCCGACGCGCCGTCGCCCGGCAGCCTCCGGGGCGGGCGCCGAGCTGCACGGTCAATGATCTTGCGACCAGGGCGGGCGGCCGGGATCAGGCAGGGGCGGCGACGGGACGGAAGACGATCCGGGCGCTTCCCATCTCGGCGGACGCAACCCTGGCCCGAATGGCCAGGTCCCTGGTGGAACCCGTCCGCCTGACGGCAGGGATCTGCATCGAGGCCGACCGCCACGACGACCGTTCCTTCACGTCCAGGCCCTCGGCCCGCTCATGGACGGTCTCGTCCGGCGGGGCCACCCTGACGATCACGGACGACTACGAACCAGACCGGACGAGCCCGGCGGCCGCTCGCCTCGTCGAGCTGCTCGCCCCGGCCCGTGTCGTCTCCCACCTCGCGCACGTAATGACCGTGTCGCCGGTCTCCATCGAGGCCACCGTCCGACCCTTTGCGCATTCCCGCTCAGCGCCTTGGCGCTGGACGAGACAATGACGTGCCGGTTCACCGTCGACCCCGCGACGGGCATCCTGCTACGGACCGAGGCGGTGGTGGGGGCCCGCACGGTCTTCCGCCACGTCGTCACCGAGCTGGGCCCCGAGGAACCGGCTCAGCCGGTGCCGATCGACTCCACCGAGCGGTGATCCCGGGCGACGCCGATGGCGGTGCGGCTTATCACGGGCCGCTCCCGATCCGCCATGCCACGCTCTTCCTTCGCCCGGGTCGGCCGACGTCTCGCCGACCCCACGCCAGGCCGCCGCACTGTGCTGGGCGGACCGGGGGTCACGCCTGGTCACCCCGCTTTGGCGGACTTGCGAATGGGGCTACTTGCGCTGCCACGCCGGTCGGGCCCGGCCCCGGCCCCGGTACGGGCGGCAGGCGCTGGCCGGCTGGGTGGGCCGAATCGCCGACAGCTGGGCGGACTCGCCGCGGTTTACGTGTACTTCAACAACGACCTGAGCGGCGCGGCGGTGCTCGATGCGAGCGCGTTCGCGGCCGCAGCCGCGCGGTCGGGCTGTACCATGACCCGGACACCGTAGGGAGTGGGCGATGATCCGCAGCCGAGTGATCGTCTCCGGCGAGGTGCAGGGGGTCTTCTACCGCGACACCTGCCGTCACGAAGCAACCGCGCAGGGCGTGCGGGGCTGGGTGCGGAACCTGCCTGACGGCAACGTCGAGGCCGTGTTCGAGGGGAACCCGGCCGCCGTCCAGCGACTCGTCGAGTGGACCAGGCAGGGGCCGCCACTGGCCATCGTGGATCAGGTCCTCGTCTGGGAAGAACAACCCGAGGGCCTGACCGGCTTCGAGATCCGGGCAACGCCCTGGCACGGCTAGAAGCCCCCGGAAGTCGGAGATCAGTCGCTTCGGCGGCGCGCCCGAGGCAAGCAGTCGTCGCACGGCGTTGGTGACCAGCGGCCACTCCGCCGACTGCGAATCGATGAGGCCGAAGTGCACGCCTCCTTCGGGCACGCTCGGTGATCGGGTCAGATGGCGACGCTTCTGCGTGCTCTGTATCACGCGGCCGCGGCGCGACCAAGTCACCCTGTCCACCGATATTTGGGCTCCGTCAAATCCGGTTGGCCACACAGGAGGAGCCCGTGCCTGAGCAGTTCATGAGTGTCAAGCAGACCGCCGAGTACCTGAACATGTCCACTGCGTGGGTATATCGGGAGGCGCCTCGAGTGGGGCTTTGCCCGTACCGGTTCGGCAGCGGGCGGAACGCGAAGCTTCAGTTCAAGGTGTCGGAAGTGCAGGCATGGGTGAGGCAGCAGCGACTGTCAGGTGAGTGAACCCACGTCTGTAGTGAGGGTCTGCCCGCGAGGGCAGACCCTCACTCGCTTATGCGGCCAGACCCAGGTTGAGCACCTGGGCGGCACGGCTGATGGAGCCGGGCATGAGGTGGCGGTAGGTCTTGAAGGTGATGTCGACGCTGCGGTGGCCCATCCATTCGGCGACGTCGGTGATGGGGATGTTGTGGCCGAGGCAGTTGGACGCGAAGAAGTGGCGGAAGCTGTAGATGGTCATGCCTTCCGGTATGTCGACCGCGCCGGCCTTCTTGATGCGCTGCCACTGCTTCTCCAGCAGGTAGCCCCGGTAGGGCTTGGTGATGTCGTTGGGGTTGCGGAGCAGGTAGCCGTCGATGGTTCCCCACTTGGCGGCGTACTGCTCGATGCTGGCCTTCACATGGGCCGGGAGCGGGACATCGCGGTAGTCGTCGGCCTTGCGGTGCTTCATCGGGCCGTAGGTCCTGGTGGTCTGGTTGACCTGTTCGGTGATCCGGTAGACGTCGTCGGCGACGATGTTGTTGATGTTGACCGCGTAGGCCTCGCCGTTGCGCAGGCCGCAGCCGCTCATCAGGTCGGCGATGAGGAGGAAGGTGTCGTCGCCGGCCATGCGGATGTCCTTGAGCTGCTCGCGCGAGGGGATGACGGCGCGCTTGGCGTCGTACTGCGGGGGCTTGACGCCGTCCAGCGGGTTCTCGTCGTAGAGGCCGAGCCGGTGGGCGTCGAGGAGGATCGCCTTCAGTTTGTCGAAGGCGTTGGACTGGGTGCCGAGGCCGACGCCGTTGCGCTCCATGGTCTGGATGAACGCGTCGACGACCTTGTGGTCGAAGGTGGCCATCCGGCGGCTTTCGAAGGCCGGGTAGAGGTGGTTGTCCAGCAGTGAGTCCTGGTACACCTCGACAAGCCGGGCCTTGGCCTTGTCCTGGGTGGCGAACCCTGATTCCTCGGCCTGCCGGCCGGCCGCGTTGCGATAGCGGATCGTGTACTCGTGCGGGCACCTGGGCCACCGCGACATGGGGTGTTCGCACTCCTTGAAGAACGTCCCCATGCCGCGGATGAGGTTCACAGTGGCCATGGCTGATCGGACTCCCCGGGTCTGATGCTGACTTTTTGCTGACCCCGGATGGTCGATCAGGCCCCCAGCCTTGGTGGAACCGGTGGTTCCGTGGTACGGCCTACGGGTGTTTCCGCAGGTCAGACCCCGTCTACGGCACCACGTTGATGAAGCTCATCATGCCGTGGTCCTCGTGGGCGGCGATGTGGCAGTGGAACATCCACTTGCCCGGGTAGTCGGCGAAGGCGACCCGGATGACCACGGTGCCGGGGGCGCCGTCGACCGCGTGCGGGACCGGGACGGTGTCCTGGCGGCTCGTGTAGGGCTGGGGGGTGCCGTTGACGGAGAGGACCTGGAAGGCGTTGGTGTGGAGGTGGAAGGGGTGGTCCTCGCCCGAGTGGTTGACGATGGTCCACTCCTCGACGGTGCCGAGCTTCGCCGGGGTGGCGAAGACGGAGCTGCCCGCCGCGAACTGTTGACCGTTGATGTAGAAGGTGTTGCCGTCGGTGCTCTCGGACAGGTCGACGGTGCGCCGTTGGGCGACGGGCTCCGCGGCCAGGTCGGCGGGGGCGGTCGGGATGCCGCCGGTGACGTCCGGCCGGCGGTGCACCGGGTCACCGGCGATCCTGATCGTCGCCAGCTCGGTGTCGGGATAGGCGTCGCCCTGGGGGCCGTTGCTGTACGCGAGGGTGCGCAGGCGCGCCCTGGCCGGGCGGGGGCCGGCGGTGACCAGCACGTCGTAGCGCTTGCCCGGGGGCAGCAGCAGGCTGTCGGCGGTGGTCACCCGGGCGACCGGGTTGCCGTCCTCCCCCACGACGGTGAAGTGGTAGCCGTCGAGCCGGAGTCGGTAGAAGATGTCGGCCCCGGCGTTGACCAGGCGCCACAGCTGGGTCTCGTTCGGCCGCATCGACAGCACCGGCCGCAGCCGGCCGTTGACCAGGCGCACGGTCGGGTTGTTCGAGTCGATCGACGCCGTGTCGGTGTTCTGCAGGATGTTCCCGGCCCGGTCGAGCTGGACGTCCTTGAGCACGACGGTGTGCGCGGTGACCTTGCGCAGGTCCGCCGGGAGCAGGGTGCGGTCGTCGCCGACGACCAGGGCGCCGGACAGGCCGGCGAAGACCTGGTTCTCCACGTCGCCGGTCATGCCGGTCATACCGGCCATCCCCGGCATGTCCGGGGCTCCCGGCGCGGGGCAGCTGGTGCCCATGGCGTGGCTGTGGTACCAGAAGGTGCCCTGGGCGTGGTCGGCGGGGATCGTCAGCCGGTAGGTGGTGTCGGCGCCGGGCGCGACGCACAGGAACGGGTCGTCGGACTGCCCCTCGGGTGAGACGTGCAGCCCGTGGAAGTGCAGGTTGGTGGCCACCGGGAGGTGGTTGACCAGGTGGATGGTGACGGTCGAGCCCGGGTCCACGTGGAGGGTGGGGGCGACGTACGAGCCGGTGTAGGAGGCTCCGTAGGCCTCCCGCCCGGAGACGTCGAACCGGCTGCGGGTGGCGTCCAGGGTGATCGTCACGTTCGGCTGGGCGGCGGCGTCACCGTGGCCGGTGGCGTCCGCGACGGGCGGGTCCCGGAACGGCATGCCTGCCCGCATGCCCTGTTCCTGGTCGGCCGTCGAGGGCGGCTGCGGGACGTCGGCGGGCGAGGCCGCCATCGCCTCGGCGCCCAGGGCGGCCGAGATCAGGACCGCCACCGCGGTCATCGCGTGGATGACCCGCCGGGTGCGGCGTATCTGCTGCCGATGGGGGTCGGCCGGGGCTTCGATGTCGTGGGACATCAGGTCTCCGTTATTCATGTTGTCTGTGAGGGTTGGTGGAACTGGCCACAGCCTGATCGCTTGGCCGGTCCTTGACAAGTCCTCATCAGAGTGACAGCGGGCGCTCCCGCCCACCCCCGTAGGTCGGGAGCGCCCGCAGGTCGACCCGGTTCCCCGGAGCCGCCGTACCCTTCGGGCACCTACGGCCCGCTAGCTCCAACCCGTGTCACGGGTTCGGCGCCGAAACCGGGAGTCCCCTCCGGCGTCCCCCGGTGAAGCGCCGCCGCACCGGTGTCCGCCCCGACCGCCTACCGAACCGCACATCCCCCGCTCCCAGGCTGGTAGCGGCGGGCTCCCCCGCCGAGTGACGATCATAATCGCCAAAGAGCGAAAACCGCACCTCCTGGACGGTACTGACCGGCGCATGCGGCTGTCGGGCGAAATGACGCTCCGTCAAGGGGACGAGCCGTCAGGCGCTTTCGTCCGCGTCGAGCTGCCGGTAGGCCGCGGCGACGGCGAGCATCCAGGCGATCTCCTCGCGCGGGGTGCGGCCGCCGGTGGTGGCGGCCAGGGCCGCGGGCGGTGCGGGGGCGGGGAGGTCCCGGGCCCGGTGCCGGACGGCCGTACGCAGCCAGCGGGCCTCGACCCGGGCGAGGTCCTCGTCGGCGGCGGCCGTCGACACGCCCTCGGCCGTCGGCGCGCCCCCGGCCGTCGACGCGTACTCAGGCCCCGGGGTGTCCTCGCGCAGCACCAGGGCGGCGTCCCGGATGGCGAAGGCCCGGTGGGCGAGTTCGACCGAGCGGTCGCGGACGGTCAGCAGGTCGCGAAGCCGGCCGCTCTGGGTGCCCAGCACCACCTGCGGGACGGCGGCCACCACGTCCGCCCAGAGCGGGTGCAGCCGCCACAGCGCGTACTGGTCGCGCAGATAGCCCACCACCGTCCGGGCGGGCGGGAGGGTGACGCCGAGGACGAGCAGCACCAGCATGAGCGCGGGCAGCACCTCGCTGAGCGTGTCCTGCAGCGGCACCGGCTTGCCGTCGGCGTCGAACTCGGTCGCATCGCCACTGGTGAGGATGAAGTGGTAGCGGTAGAGCGTGTACGCCAGGCCGGTGGCCCCGGAGGCCGCCAGGCAGGTCACCCCGGCCCGTAGCGTCCCGGGCGGGACGGCCTCCCGGTTCGACCAGAACAGGACCATCGCCCGTGCGCTGGCCAGCGCGAAGACGGTGTCGAACACGCACAGGTAGACCTTGACCCCGGGTTCGCCGTAGTGGGCGTCGATGCCGAAGGCGCCGTCGGCGTCGTGCGGGAGGGCGAAGACGAACAGCAGGGTCAGAGCGAGCCCCGCGGCCACGGTGAACAGCAGTCGTGCCCGAGCGGCGCCCGGCCGCTCCGGGCGCTGCCGCACCGCCTGGACGTACTCCAGCAGGAAGTACGCCGCGGCGACCCCGGCGAGGTGCTTGAGCAGTTGGGTGACGTCCCGGATGCCGGTGACGTCCCCGAGCGCTCGCTCGACGAAGGCCGGGCGGCAGCTGAGCCCGAGGGCGATCGCGGTGAAGGCCGCCCACAGCGCGCGGTTGGCCCGGGTGGTGAAGGCGGAGGGCGCCCGCCAGAGCACGACGCCCCAGATCAGCGTGGGCATCAGCCAGGTGAACAGCGGGCGCATCAGGAATTCCTCCACCGGGGCCGGCGGATCGGGTGCAGCAGGCTCTCCACCAGGCGGTCGGAGGCGGGACTCGGCTCGGTGGTGGCGTCGACCAGGTCGGCCAGCAGCAGGGCGATCATCTCGGCCTCCTGTTCCTCGGCGGTGTGGTAGCTCGTCCGGCCCGCGCCCATCAGCTGGGCGATCAGTTCGGGCGTCAGGTCGGGCAGCAGCGCGGTCAGCCGGGAGAGTTCGAGGCTGCCGGTGTGACCGCACAGGACGTGGCCGAGTTCGTGCAGCTTGATCAGGTCCTGGTGGGCCGGGCTGGTGCGCTCCTCGTAGTAGACGACGTCGACGCTGGGCAGCGCGATCCACAGGCCGCAGGGGAGATCGGGGCCGAGCGCGGGCAGCGGCTCCATGACGATGCGCCGGCCCCGCTCGCGTTCCAGTGCGGCGCGGAAGCCCTCGACGGTGAAGGGGGCGGGCAGGCTCAGGCCGGAGAGTCGCTGCTCGCAGCGTCGGCGCAGGCCACCGGGGGAAGGCCAAGGCGAGGGTGTCCCTTAGGAGCGGGGGCGGGGGCGGGCGGGAGCGGGTCCGGGGGGCGGCGCGGCGCTTCCGCTCATCTTCCGTCGGCCGGGGCGGCCTTCTGGTCGGCGATGTGCCGCTCGACGGCGTGCTGCGGCGCGGCGTCCTGCCCGGCGGCGTCCTGTTCGAGCTTCCGGAGGTTGTCGGCGAGGGAGAGCAGCACCCGCAGGCTGCCGTCGGAGAGCGCCGAGGCCCGCTTGACCAGGTTGACCACCCCGTCGTTGCCCAGCGCCTGCCTCAACTCGGCGACCCGCTCCAGCTGGTCGAGCTGCTCCTCGACCACGGCGGCCTTGGCGTCGTCCAGGAAGTAGCTCGCGCCGGCCCCGATCCCGAAGCCCCGGCCCAGCCAGTCGAGCGTGTCCACGGTGGGGTTGCAGGCCTGGCCCTTCTGGTTCAGGCCGAGGTGGAGGTTGCGGACGGTGTCGCGGGAGATGACGTCCCGGCCCGCCAAGCGGTTGATCCGGTCCGCGAGTTCGCGGTAGGCCGGGGGGCGTCCGCCGGAGCGCGCCGCCTCACGGGCCATCAGCCGGTCCAGCCGACGGGCGATGGCCGAGGCGCGCTCCCCCGGTTGCTCCGGCCCGCCGGTTCCGTCGCCCGCTGCTTCCTTCACCATCCGCTTCCCCCCTCCGCGGCCTGTCACGATACCGTCGGTGCTCGACCGGACGGTAGCCGAGGCGGGCGGGGGCGGGCCGGAGGGTGCGGGAGGTCAAGCGGCGGTCGGTGACCGTCAGCCGCCGTCAGCGGCCGTCAGCGGCCGGGGTGGTGGACGAAGCGGTAGGTGTCGCGGTCGAGTTCGGTGACCTGGACGCCGATCCCGGCCGGGACGGCGATGTGCGCGCCCAGCACATCGAGCACCCGGGCGGTCAGTTCGGCGCGCTGGGCGGTGGTCCGGCCGGCCAGGATCTTGACCTCCACCAGCACCACGGCCTCGCCGCTCGTGCCGTCGCCGACGGTGTGGTGCGGGGCCGGGCGGAACAGGGTCTTGCACTCGGCCACGGTGGTGTCGATCACCTCGGTGACCGCCTTGTGCAGCTCGGCGGCCAGTTCGTCCTGGTCGAGGGCGAGTTCGGCCGAGTGGTCGACCAGGATCTGCGGCACGGGTTCCTCCGGCTCGTACGGGCGGGCAGCGCCGACCCTACCGCGCCGGGCTGCCGGGCCACTCGGGGGCCGGGGACGGGAGCGGGCCCGGAACGGGAGCAGGCCCGAACGGAAGCGGGCCCCGGCAGCCGGGGCCCGGCAGGGGCGACGGGTGCCGTCAGCAGCCGAAGTCGATCAGGCGGAAGGTCGCGTAGTGGTCGCCGGTGTAGTAGTCCTCGTGGTAGCGCTGTCCGGTGACGATCCGGCGGGTGCCGCGGGTCGGCGCGCCGGGGGTCACCACGGTGTACTCGTGGTAGTAGCCGGACCGCTGGGAGGGCAGCACGCCCTCCTTGTTGGTGAACACCACGCCGTCCTGGCGGTACGGGAACGGCCCGCCCTTGGCGATCAGGCCGAGGGTGGTCCGGGCCTGTGAGGGCAGGGCGGACACGCACACCTTGCCGCTCACCGCGGCCTGCGCCTCGGTGGCGACGGCGACGGGCGCGAGGGTGGCCAGGGAGAGGACGGCGACGGCGACGGCACGGGACTTCCACGCGCGTGGAGTTCGGGTCATGCCAACCAGGATGGCGAGCCCCGGAGCACCCCGGAAGCCCCGTACGGAGTCTTCATCTCCGGTCAACTCGCCGTATCCGTCGATGACTTGACCTGGCCCGCTCCGACCCGACGGTCGGAGCGGGCCCAGGGCGTCAGCCGCGCGGCAGCACCAGGGACTGCACCGCCGCGAGCTTGCGCCAGTCGCTGGACACGATGCTGGCGTGCGCCCGGGCCAGCTGCTCGGTCCGGGCTCGCGCCTGGTCGACGGTCGGGTCGGTGGCGCTGATCTGCGGCGCGACCTTCTGGGCGTCCGTCATCACCAGCAGGTAGTGCGAGCGGTCGTACCAGGCGGTGTCGACGCCGTTGAGGTAGGTGGCGGCGTCGCCGTCGAAGACCACGAACCAGGGGCGGATCCCGGCGTCCGCGCCGGTGTACTTGCCGCGCGGGTCGCCGGCCGCCGCGCCGTGCACGGCCGGGAACAGCTGGGCCTGACCGATCCGGCCGGCCGCGGCCAGGTCGCGCAGGTGCCGCCCGTACTCGACGTCGGTGTGCAGGGTGTCGAAGGGGTTGTTCTCCTCGACCGTCCCCGGGATCGCGTAGAGCAGCACCCGCCCGGAGAGGGCCGAGCGGCTCGGCCAGTTGCCCGCCCGCACCGCCTCGTCGACGGTGGCGTACGAGCCGCCGTCGGGCTTGGCCAGCAGGTCGGCCGGGCGCAGCACCGCGTCGCCGAGGTGCGCGGCGATCAGCGAGTCGAGCTGGTCCGGGCCCATCCCGAGGTTGGCCGCGAAGCCGCCCTTCAGCTCCAGCTTGACCACCAGCGGTCCGGCCCCCGGGTGGGCGCCGAGCCAGACCCGGATGTCGTCGAGGCAGTGCTCCAGGTTCTTGTTGGTGCCGCCGCCGTAGAGCTGGTCCGGGGTGTCGGCGGCGGTGCAGTTGTTGGAGTTGCCGAGCGGGTTGGAGTGGCTGACCTTCCACTCCTGGGTGATGACGTCGGTCCAGAGGTCGAGCTCGATCATGCCGGTACCGGTGTCCAGGCTCTGGGCGAGGTACTGGTAGGCGGCCGGGTCGTAGGTGTTGTGCAGGCCGACGGTGGTGGCCGAGCCGAACGGCAGGTCGCCCGTGCCGGTGTCGGCGGCCGCGGGTGCCGCCGTCGGCACCAGGGCGGCCGCGGTGGCGAGCAGGCCGGCGGCCAGGAGGCCGGCCAGGCTACGGCGTGAGGTGGTACCGCGTGAGGTGGTACCGCGTGCGGTCATACGGCGTGCGGTCATCGGAATCGTTCCCCCCGGGGTCGGTCGTGGCGGCCGCCCCTGCGCGCCGCCGGAGGCAGCATCGCCCGGCGGGGCGTGCACCTCGTGAAGAAGGCACGACAATAGCGTGACGGATTCACCACGCCCGCCCCGGGGCTCTTCTCGGGGGGCGGCCGCCACGCCCCGGTGGTGACGGAACGTCAGGATGTCGGCCCCGGGCGCTAGCGTGGCCCGCGAACGGACGGCCGGAAGCCGTGGCGCACGGCCGCGAGCAGCCGCAGACAACGGAGAGCAGTGGAGGCAGCACCATGTCCCTGGTCCGGGTCCACAACTTCTCGATCTCCCTCGACGGCTACGGCACCGGCGAGGGCCAGAGCCTGGAGAGCCCCTTCGGGCACGCCACCGACCGGCTGCACAGGTGGTTCTTCGGCACCCGTACCTTCCGGCGGATGCAGGGCAAGGAGGGCGGCGACACCGGGGTGGACGACGCGATGGCCCGCACCTGGGGCGACGACATCGGCGCGGAGATCATGGGCCGCAACAAGTTCGGCCCGCAGCGCGGGCCCTGGCAGGACGAGGACTGGAAGGGCTGGTGGGGGCCGAACCCGCCGTTCCACACCCCGGTCTTCGTGCTCACCCACCACCCGCGCCCCAGCCTGGAGATGGAGGGCGGGACGGTCTTCCACTTCATCGACGCCACCCCCGAGGAGGCCCTGCGGCAGGCCCGGGAGGCGGCCGGCGGCAAGGACGTCCGGATCGGCGGCGGCCCGCGCACCGTCCGGGCCTTCCTGGAGGCCGACTTGATCGACCACCTGCACGTGGTCGTGGTGCCGGTGGTGCTCGGGCGGGGCGAGTCGCTCTGGGACGGGCTCGAAGGGCTGGAGCAGCGCTTCGACACCGAGGTGGTGGCCAGCCCGAGCGGCGTCACCCACCTCACCTTCACCCGCCCCAGCACCACGTGACGGCCGACGGACGCAAGTACGCAAGTAACGGCCAACGGGCGGCCTCCCCGCACCCACGCGGGGAGGCCGCCCGTCGGTCCGGCATCCGGTCAGACCCGGTCGGCCGCGATCAGCACGTACTGGAAGGAGCCGTCCTTGTAGGACTCGATGAACGCCTCCTCGATACCGGTGACCAGCGAGGTGGTGTTCCGCAGCTCCCAGTAGGGCAGGGTGTCCGGGGTGAGGTCGATGACGGCCTGCGGCACCAGGCGGTTGTCGGCCATCGCCCGCAGGTACTCGCGGCGGGAGTGGATGTTGCACTCGAAGTGCGCGTTGATCTGCGAGACCCACTTCGACGGCTGGCCGTACTTCGGGTTCCAGCAGCCTGTGATGGTCACGTACCGGCCGCCGACCGCCAGCACCCGGGAGTGCTCGGCGAACAGGTCGTGCAGGTCGACGTACATGCTGGACTCGTTGTTCCAGGAGCCCGCGACCGAGCCGTTCTCCAGGGGCATGTCCAGCATGTTGGCGACCCGGGAGCGGACGAACTCGCCGATGCCCAGCTCGGCGGCACGCTTGTTGCCGAAGTCGGCCTGCTGGGTGGAGAGGGTCAGGCCCTCGACCCGGCAGCCGAAGCGCTGGTGGGCCATGACCATCGAGCCACCACGGCCGCAACCCGCGTCGAGCAGAGTGGACTCGGCCCTGATGTCGCCGAGGTGGTCGAGCAGGACGTCGGTCTGGGCGGACTCCAGGCGGTGCAGCTCGGCGATGACCTTCTTCTCGCGCTCGCTGTCGGCCAGGTCGCCGATCGCCGCCTGGTCGATCTCGCCGATGCCGTAGTGGTGGTGGTACAGGCCGTCGACGTCGCCCAGGCGAAGGTTGACCGGGCGTGCCTCGTGGTCCCAGTAGCGCGCGATGTCGCCCTGGTACGGAGTCGCCGGGCCGGGGATGGCGCTGCCGGAGGTGGTGATGTCGTCGGTCAGGGACATGGGGGGTCAACTCCAGGATTCTCACGGATGGTTATCGGACAATGAGTGACTTCCGGGCCTGGCGGTTACCAGAAGTCGGGCAGGCTGTAACGGTGGGTGTTGGTCTGGTGCCAGTAGTGGTTGCCGTCGAGCCACGCGGCCACCCCGCGCAGGAACCGCACCAGGGTCGGCACCGGACAGGCGAGGGCCAGCGCGGCCGACTCGGCTTCGAAGGCGTGCATCAGGTCGTTGTGGACCTCGACCGCCTTCAGGTAGCCCTCCTTGCGCGAGACGCCCTCACGCTCGGAGATCACCACCGGCAGGTTCAGGTGGAGCCCGGGGCTGGAGAGCTCCTTGGTGTACGAGTACAGGTCGTTGACGATCGTGGTGGCGTTGCCGGCCAGGGCGATCACCCGCTGCATGGCGGGCAGCGCGTGCAGCTCGGCGGGCAGCTCGTAGCCACCCACGGTGTCGGTGATCGTCGGGCACGGACGGAAGTTGTTGAACTGGCGCATCGCCAGGTACTCCCACACCTCCGGGACGTGGTCGGTCTCGGCCCAGGCGGCCTCGGCCAGGTATCCCATGTGCAGCCGCGCCATGTCGTGCCGGAAGCGGTCCGACTGGGAGGGCGTGGAGGCGCGGACGAAGTAGTCCATCGCCGAGCGGTACGAGCGCCGGGGGGCGTCCTCGGAGAGCGAGGCCTCCCAGGCCGGGTGGTACTCCGGGGTGGTGTGCAGCGGGTCCAGCGCGGTGTGGGCGAGCAGCAGGCGGCTGCCCAGGCCGATCGGTGAGCCGCCGAGGTCCTCGCAGTAGCAGTCGTCCACCGCGTTCTCGGCGACCATCAGGCGGGCGGCGAGCATCAGGTGGTCGACGCTCGGCGCGTCGGGGTGGCAGGCCACCATGTAGCGCCCGGTGGAGAACCCGTCGAAGTCCTTCTCCCACTCCGGCGGGTAGAGCTCGATCTCGTCGATCGCCCAGGCCTTGATCTTCAGGCTGAGCGCCTCCACCCGGGCCGGGTCGGGCTCGGCGATCGGGTGGTGGTAGAGACCGGGGATCGGGTCGCCGAGCTTCGGTTTCCCGCCGCTCGGCGCCGCGGCGGCCTGCGGCACGGTCAGCGCGACGGGGAGGGCGGGCACAGGCAGGGAGGGCACGGGCAGGGACGGTGCGGGCAAGGAGGGCGCAGGCAGGGACGGTGCGGGCAGGGACGGCAGCTGGACGTCCGGGAGCGCCGCCCCGAGCGTCGCCGCCTTGGCCGCGACGGCCTCCAGTGTCACGACCTCGACCACCGTGGTCTCGGCCACCGCGGTCTCCACGGTCTCCGCAGTCGAGACCTCGGGGGCGGGGACCTCCGGCGCCTGAACCGCCGGTCCGGCAGCCTCCGGCGCCGGGACCTGCGGCCTCAACTGCAGCCCGGAGGTGCCCAGTCCGGTCGGACCGCGGAGGATCCGTTCCATCACCGGGGAGCTCATGGGCCCACCGCCGGGGCGGGTGCGGGCCCGGGTGGGGTGCCCGTTCTGGTACACAGGGGCATGGAGCCTCCTCTGAGAGGGATCGCATGATGTGACGGATCGCCATTCCGCCCGCCGCGATGGGGAACTCCACGCCGCGGGCCCCGTCTCGCTCGCTTCCCAACCGTAGGCGCGAAGGCGCGTTCCGGATCGCAACGGACGATCATCTACACCCGATAGGGTGAACGTTCGTACTGACGGCGTTTGGCCGTGCCCCCGTCATGCATCGGTCGACCCCGCCGTTCGGCGCTAACGACCCCGAACCTGTCGACCTGCCGTGCCCCGGCGCCGCGTCAACCCGGTCACCTCACCGCGTCCCGGTTCGCCCGACGGCGTTCCACCGCCCATGGCAGGGGCCGTTCGATTGCGGATGACCGGATCGACGCCCGACCACGGCCGCCGGGCGGGCCTGTCCGCTCCGCCTGCGTAAGGGGGAGAAGAATGGGCGCAGCGCCGTGAGAGGAACGGGGCCAGGAAGGAAGAGCAGCGCATGGAGAGCCAGGCCCGCAGCCGGACCGCAGTCGTCGAGGACCTCATGGAGCGCTTCCCCGACGTGCCCCGGGAGGCGGTGATCAAGGAGGACCTACTGCGCGGCGGCATGGCCTTCGACGAGTCCGCCCTCAGCGGCAGCACCGGCGCCGACGGGGGCGGCGAGGTCAAGCCGAAGTCGTACTTCATCTTCTCCTTCGACCACCGCACCCTGCCCGAGCTCGGCGCGGCCGCGCTGAACCGGCCGCCGGAGGAGGTCGTGCTGACCGGCGGGCCGTACGGGCTGCGCCGCACGGTGGTGTCGGTGCGGGTCAACCCGGACTCGCCGTACCGGGTCCGCGCGGGCGAGGACGGCTCGCTCGGCCTCTACCTGGACGGCGCGCGGATCGCCGACGTCGGACTGCCGCCGATGCCCGACTACTACCGGCACACCCTGGCCAACGGGAAGTCGGTGATGGAGGTCGCCCCGACCATCCAGTGGGGTTACCTGATCTACCTCACGGTGTTCCGGGTCTGCCAGTACTTCGGCGCCAAGGAGGAGTGCCAGTACTGCGACATCAACCACAACTGGCGCCAGCACAAGGCCGCCGGCCGCCCGTACACCGGCGTCAAGCCGGTCGAGGAGGTACTGGAGGCGCTGGAGATCATCGACCGGCACGACACCGCCCGGGCCTCCCGGGCGTACACCCTCACCGGCGGCGCGATCACCTCGCAGGTCGGCGGGCGGGACGAGGCGGACTTCTACGGCCAGTACGCCAAGGCCATCGAGGAGCGCTTCCCCGGCCGCTGGATCGGCAAGGTGGTCGCCCAGGCGCTGCCGCGCGACGACGTCCAGCGCTTCCACGACTACGGCGTGAAGATCTACCACCCCAACTTCGAGGTGTGGGACAAGCGGCTGTTCGAGCTCTACTGCCCCGGCAAGGAGCGCTACGTCGGCCGGGACGAGTGGCACCGCCGGATCCTCGACTCCACCGAGGTGTTCGGCGCGGAGAACGTGATCCCCAACTTCGTGGCGGGCGTGGAGATGGCCGAGCCCTTCGGGTTCACCACGGTCGACGAGGCGATCGCCTCCACCCGGGAGGGGCTGCGCTTCTTCATGTCCCACGGCGTGGTGCCGCGCTTCACCACCTGGTGCCCCGAGCCCACCACCCCGCTGGGCAAGGCCAACCCCCAGGGCGCGCCGCTGGAGTACCACATCCGGCTGCTGCAGACCTACCGGGCCACCCTGGAGGAGTTCGGCCTCTCCTCCCCGCCCGGCTACGGTCCGGCCGGGCCGGGCAAGGCGGTGTTCTCGGTGAGCTCCTTCATGGACTCGCTGCCGGGCTGAGCCGGTATCGCCGAACGCACTCCGCGACGGCGCCGCCCCTTGCTCGGGGTGGCGCCGCCTGATCCGTCAACTGCCGTTCAGCTGGCGGACGGTGAGGATCTGCTCGGCCCGGCCGACCGGCCCGTGGACGTCGTGCAGCACGGTGCTGGTGACCCCGTGGCCGGACGGGCCGAAGCTCACACTGGTGTTCAGACCGGTCCAGCGGCCGTCGGGGCGGCGGTGGAAGTGGATGGTCAGGTCGGTGTTGGGGAACATCCACGCGGTGGGCTGCTCCCGGACGGCGATGCCGTTGGCGGTGTCGACCAGGGCGATGAAGGCCGCGTGCGGACTGCTCGGCTCCCCCGCGACGATCTCCAGCGGGGTGGACAGCCAGGCGGCGGCGCGGCCGGGGGCGGTGGAGCGGCGACGGACCTCGACCGAGGCGATGTAGCCGCCACCCCACTGCTCGCCCATCGCCCACGGCTCGAACTCCTGCGGCGCGGGCAGCCGTTCGTCGTGGGTGCCGGCCACGGCGGTGGTGTCCTGCTCGGCCAGGAACCAGGCCCGGGCCCGGACCACGGCGCGGCCGCCGACCGAGGCCACCGCCTCCACCAGCTCGATGGTGCGGCCGGGGCGGAGGGTCTCCACCGCGATCTCCAGCTCGTCCAGGGCGATCAGGCCGAGTATGTCGTAGCTGATCCGGGCCAGGGCGAGGCCGTCGGCGGGGCGGTCGGCCCGGTGGTGGTCGATCGCGTGGGCGATCAGGCCGCCCACCGGGCTGAAGTGCTGCTCGTCGGGGTGCCAGGCGCCCTGCGCGTGGGCGGTCGGCTTGTAGCTGTGCTCGCCGGTGCGCTGGTAGTAGCTGTCGGGCGCGGCGGTGGGGGTGGTCAAGGTGCGCTTCTCCTCGGGCCGGATCGCGGTGGTACGGGCGGGCGCCGGGCTCGTGGCGGACGTCCGCGATCACGATCGTAGGAGCCCGAACGGGCCCGGGAGCTGTGATGCGCCCCACACCGCCCCGCCCCGTTCGGCGGTGTGGGACTCGGCGGGCGGCGGCCGGGCGCCGCAGATCGGGGGCACCCCCGGGGTTCCCCGGGGCGGGGGCTGCCGCCACACTGTCGCGAGCACGAACAGCACCACCGAACCGGGGGCAGCATGGCCAAGCGGCCGAACAAGAAGCAGAAGCGACCGCTCGCCGCGGGCGTCCGCCGGCCGTCGAAGCCGGTCCGCCGGCGCTCCGGCAAGGACATCCAGCTCGCGCCGCGCACGGTGCGCCGCACGGCGCTTCTGGTCGGGCTGCTCGCGCCGCTGCTGATCATCGGACTGCTCGCGCTCGCCACCAATCCGGACTACCAGGCCCCCTGCACCATCCTCGCCGTGCTGGTGCTGATGGCGGCCGTCGTCGGACTGATGATGATCCGCAGTACCGGGTGGGTGATCTGGCCGGCCGTCTTCCTGGGCGTGCTGCTCCTGGCGATCCCCACGACCGCCCTGCGCGCCCAGCTGATCGCCCACCGCGGGGTGGACACCCGGGTCGTGATCACCTCGGCCCACAGCGGCAAGGACAAGACGGGCAAGGTGAGCTGGACCTGCGGCATCCGGAGCGAGGACGGCCACCCGCTGCCGCACGGCACCATCGGGGGCATCGGCTGCTCGGGCAGCTCCGTCGGCCGGAGCACGACGGTGCTGGCCGACCCGGACGGCTGGGCACCGCCGGCCACCCTGGACGAGAACCTCTCCTTCCGCAGCGCCGGCGTCTATGTCACGGGCGCGGTGGCCGTCCTCTGGGCCGCGCTCACCTTCGGCGCGGCGCGCCGCTCCCTGCGCGGGCGGGGCGGCCGTAAAGGCGGCCGTAAAGAACGCTCATGAGTCACTGGCCCTGGGCGGGTCGTGGGGCCCCCGGAGGGGCCGGCGCACCCGTCGTCATTCGCCCCGCAGCCCGTCGAGCAGGGCGAGGGCGTCCTCGACCGAGCCCGCCGGGTCGGTGACCGGGTAGAGCACGCCGCGGACGGTGCGCCCGGCGTCGAGGACCAGGGTGAGCCGCTTGAGGCGCTCGACGCCGGCGGCGCGGAAGGTGGGCAGCCGTAGGGCGGCGGCGAGTTCGAGTCCGGCGTCGGAGAGCAGCGGGAACGGGATCCGCGCGTGTTCGGCGAACGCCCTGAGCTGGTCCGGGCGTTGGGTGCTGACGCCGTAGACGGCGGTGTCGCGGGCGGCGAACTCGCCCATCCGGTCACGGTAGGTGCAGGACTCCAAGGTGCAGCCGGGCGCGCCCGGGACCTCCCCCCAGCCGGGCGGGTAGTCCAGGCCGCCCGGGGCGTAGGCGCCCGGGTAGCAGTAGAGCACCGTCCAGGCGCGGTCCACGGCGACCGGGTCGGCGCGTCCGCCGGAGGCGGCGTCGAGTTCCAGGGCGGGCAGCCGGTGGCCGGTGAGCGCCAGCACCCGGCGGGTCTCGGCGGAGCCGGGGGTGCTGGTGCCGGTGAGCGTGCCGTCACCCAGGACGTAGCGCCCGCCCCAGTCCTGCAGGGCGACCAGTACGGGCAGCAGGCCGCGGCCCCGGTCCGTCAGGTGGTACTCGTAGCGCGGCGGGTGGGGGTGGTAGAGCCGCTTCTCCAGCACGCCGTCGGCGACCAGCGCCTTGAGGCGTTCGGTGAGCACCTTGCGGCTGATGCCGAGTCCGCTCTGCAGGGCGTCGAACTGGTGGGTGCCGCCTGCGACGTCCCTGATCAGGAGCAGGGTCCAGGTGTCCCCGACCACCGCCAGGGCCTGGGAGATCGCGCAGTCGGGGTCAGCCGCTTCCGTGTGCCGCATGAGCACCCATTATAGTGAGTTCCCAAAAGGAACTCACTCGGTCCGCGGGGACCGGTGACGAAGGGGTGGACGTGACGACGGAAACGGTGGACACGGCGGCAACGACGGACGCGGTACGGCCCGGCCGTCGCCGGGGCGGCGGGGCCGCGGCGTTCTGGCGCTACTGGACGGCCTCGACGGTCAGCCGGCTCGGCGACCAGGTGACCACGGTGGCGCTGCCGCTGATCGCGGTGGTCACCCTGCACGCCTCGGCCTTCGAGGTCGGCCTGATCACCGGCGCCGCCTACGTCGCCTGGCTGCTGATCGGACTGCCGGCCGGCGTCCTGGTCCAGCGCCTCCCGCTGCGCGGCACCCAGGTCGCGATGGACCTGATCCGCGCGGCCGCCGTCGCCTCCATCCCGCTGGCGGCCGCCCTCGGCGTGCTCGGCCTGCCGCAGCTCGTCGTGGTGGCGCTGCTGGTCGGCTTCGCCAGCGTGCTCTTCGACGTCGGCAACTCCACCTTCCTGCCCACCGTCGTCCCCAAGGAGCAGCTGACCGCCCGCAACAGCCTGGTCTCCGGCAGCATCGCGGCCACCGACCTGGCCGGGCCCTCGCTGGGCGGCGTACTGGTGCAGCTCGTCGGCGGCGCGGCCTCCATGCTGCTGGACTCGGTCAGCTACCTGGCCTCGGCGGCGCTGCTCGGCAGCCTCCCGCAGGCCGCACAGCCGCCCGCCCGGCCGACCGGCGGTGTCGGGATGCGCGAGCAGATCCGCGAGGGCTGGCGGTTCGTCGCCCGGCACCCGGTGATCCGGCCCTGTGTCGCCGACGCCACCGCCGTGAACTTCGTCTGCGGCGGCCTGATGACGCTCACCCCGGTCTTCCTGGTCCGCACCCTCGACGCCCCGGCCGCCGCCGTGGGCGCCCTGATGGCCACCGGTGGCCTCGGCAGCCTGCTCGGCGCGGCCGCCACGCCCCGCCTGGTGCGGCGGGTTGGTGGCGGCCCCGCGCTGCGCTGGGCGGCCGCTGTGTCCACCGTCTTCGCCCTGCTGCTGCCGCTGGCCGGATCCGGCTGGGGGACGCTGGTCTTCGCCCTCGGCAACGCCGGGTTCTCGGCCGGGGTCGTGGTCACCAGCATCGTGACCCGCACTCACCGGCAGACCCAGACCCCGCCGGAACTGCTCTCCCGGGTGATGGCCACGGTCCGCTTCGTCTCCTGGGGTGCCATCCCGGTCGGCGCCCTCGCCGCCGGCGCCGCCGCCGCGGCCTGGGGACCGCGCACGGCACTGCTGCTGGTCGCGATCGTCAGCGTGGCGAGCCCGGTGATCCTGCTGGCCAGCCCGATCCGCCGGATGCGCGAACTGGCCTGAGCCGGCGGCGGGCCGAGGAGCAGGACCGCGCGCGCGGCTGCCGCTCGGCCCTGCTCTACACGATCAGCTTCCAGGGCCCCGGCTGCTACCGGAAGCACGGGTGGACGACGCTCGGCGCGGACTAGAGTCCGGCCGGCCAGTTGTAGCTGCTCGGTACCGTCACGGTGGCGTTCTCGGCCGCCGTGCCGTAGACCAGGGCGATCTCGTCGTGGGCGTTGAGCCGGATCGCCGCCGGGTCGCCGGTCACCGCCTTGCCGTCGACGTACGCGGTCAGGCTGTGGGTGGCGTCGGTGTGCAGCCCGCCGAGGTGGTCGGCCGAGGTGGAGACCTGCCATTCGGTCAGGAACTGGCCCAGGGTGAAGTCGGCACTCACCGGCGACTCGACGTGGATGACGCCGGTGGTGTCGTGGGTGTGCAGCGGGCTGATCCGCTGGGCGCTCTCGTCGATGCCGACCAGCGCGGGCACCGTCACGGCCTGTCCGTCGGCGTAGACGTCGAGGTGGGCGTGGATGTGCAGGGCCGTGCCCTCGGCGCCGAGCATCGGCAGGCCGGCGGCCTTGACCGCCGCGGCGACGTCGGCGGGTGCGTCCCAGGGCGGTGGGGTGGTCCGGCCCTCGGCGGTGGTCCTCGGGTTCGCGGGGACGCCGCTGGGCGTGGTGGAGCCCTGATTGGTGGCGATCACGACGGCGATCCCGCCGACCACGACGAGCACGAGCAGGCCGATCATGCCGCCCACCAGCCACCGCCGGGCCCGCGCGTGACGGGCCTCCGCGGCCCGGAGCGCGGCAACGCGGGCCCGCCGTCCGGACGGCCCGGGTTTCTGCGCTGACATGGGTGCGGGCCTCCTCGGTCGAGGTAGCTTCCCTCTCAGCCTGGCAGAGTCCGCCGCTCCCAGCGCGCCGAGCCCGGTGGCGGGCTCGGCACGTGACCATCCGGCCACTTCGGGTGATCGGACGCCGGCCCGGAAAGGCGTCGGCCCCGGCTCCCCTGGTGGGGAGCCGGGGCCGAACCGCGGTCAGCGCTGGCCCGGGTAGCCCTGCTGGCCCTGCTGGCCCGGGTAGGGCACGTTCGGGACCTGCGGCGGGTACGGCTGGGCCTGCGGCGGCACCTGGGCGCCCGGCTGCGCCGGGTACGGCTGGGCCGGCGGGTAGGCCTGCGGCGCCGGGTACGGCTGGCCCTGCGGGGCCGCGTGCGGGGCCGGGTACGGCTGCTGCGGCGGGTACGGCTGGCCCTGCGGCGCGCCGAAGCCCTGCTGCTGCGGGATACCCGGCTGGCCCGGCATCGGCTGGCCCGGCATCGGGTAGCCCTGGCCCTGCGGGGTGTCGAACGGCTGCGAGCTCGGGTCGATCGACCCGGGCGGGAAGGCGGCGCTCAGCTGGTCCATCTCGGCGCGCCAGATGCGGTGGATGTTCAGGCGCGTCGGGCTGCTGTTGCCCGGCATCTGGACGTACATCGAGCTCCAGATGCTGGCCCGCTTGACCCGGTTGACCGGGAAGGCGTGCCGCGGGAAGGCCGCGACGACGTCGCCGGGGCGGTTGTTCCAGCGGTTGGCCGAGTTGATCACCACGTGGCTGTTGGTGAGCGTCAGGAAGTAGTACCTGCGGGTCAGCACGATGATCAGGCCGACAAGCGGAATCTCACCGAGCGCCGCGGCGAGCCACGGGCTGGGCCCGCTCTCCGCGTGCACGCAGGCGATGAAGGTCTCACCGGGAGGTGCCACCTGCGAGAGCTTCTCGATGACCTGGGCCTTCTGCTTGGCCCGGAGAAATGCCATGTCTTCTGTACCTCTTACCCCGTCTTGTCCGCCGACTCGGTGTGGCGGGAAATCGGCTGAGGTTAGCAGGTGGTGATGACACTTCGAACACCCCCGTCCCCCTGGATTCGGGCGCCCCGCCGGGCCGCAGCCCGACGGGGCGAAGTCGGCACACGGAGCGTCCAAGGGCGGCTAGCCGGAGGCGGTGCCGTCGGTCGACCTGACGGCGATCCCCTCCTGACGCACCGACCGGCCGGTCGCGTCCGTTCGACTCCTGTCCGTTCTACTCCTGCCCGTTCAACTCCTCTTGCGCAGGCTGACCTCGGCCCGCGCGGGCATCGGCGCCTCCGGGTCGCTCGCCGCCCGGACCGCCTCCATCGCCACGAGCTCGTTGGACACCCTGGTGCGGGCGCCCAGGCCGAGGAAGCCGCCCTCCTCGTTGGCGTCGGCGACCACGGTGGCGATCTCCACCAGGAAGCCGCGGAACTCGGCGAGTTCGTCCGGCGCCTGCTCGGCGACGATCCGGGCGGCGGCCCTGATCGTCTCCAACGCGGGCCCACGGTACTCGGCGTAGCGGGTGTCGGGGCGCAGCCCGGTGTCGAAGGTCGAGGCGGCCGCGAGCTCCCGGACGAAGCGCCGCGGGTGGGTGGTGCCGGCCTCGCGCAGCAGCTTGACGATCGCGATGACCTCCTCGGGGTCGGCGACGCCCTCGGCCAGGGCGACCAGCACGCCGGAGGCCATCAGCGCCCGGCCGAGCACCGCCCAGTCCTCGGCGGCGAAGTCCAACTCCCCCACGCCGTCGGTGACCCGGCCGATCCGCACCACCTGGAAGCCCACGTCGGCGAGCACGGCGGGGATCCGGCGCACCGACTCCACCGTCCGGGCGCGGGCCCGGTCGGACAGCTCCTCCCAGGGTAGGAACTCCGCCCGGCCGTCCCGCTGGCCGGGGACGGGCACCTCCGGTTCGGCGCCCGTCCCGTAGCGGTGCTCGTGCTCGTGCTCCAGCCGGGCCAGCACCTCGGCCTCCTCCTCGGTGAAGTCCTCGAAGCCGCCGACGGCCTCCGGGGCCACCTGCTCGGAGGTGGGCACCATCAGGCAGCCGACCGCGGCGAGGCGTTCGCCGAGCTGCCGGGCCTGGCGCCGGTTGGCCGCCCTCAGTTCCTCAGGCAGTTCCTCCCACGGCAGCAGGGCCGGCCGGCTGCCCGGCTCCGCACCGTCCTCCACCGCCGCCGTCACCCGGCTCTGGTGGATGGCCCGGGCCAGGTGCCGGGTGACCTGGGCGCTGGTGTAGTCGGCCAGGCTCTCGATGACCCGGCTCTGAGCCTCCAGCCGGGCCTTCATCCGGCCGCACTCGTGCAGCACCGCCTCGGCGTCCAGCAGGGTCTGCTCGGCGCGGCGGTCGCCGGCCTTGCCCAGCACGTCCTGGCCGACCATGATCACGATCATGAAGATCAGCTGGGCCAGAGTCGAGAGGAAGCTCACGAAGGCGAACGGGTACGGGTCGAAGGTCTGCAGCCCCAGCCGGGACAGGCCGATCCACACCACCTGCGTCCCGGCCGCCAGGTAGAACGCCCACATGCTGCCCAGCCGCCCGGTCAGCCAGGCGGCGATCCGCCCGTTGACCCCGGTGGCCTGGTCCAGCGCCTGCGGCGGCGGCTGCACCCGGTGCCGCTCGATCCACGGGTGGCCGCTGGTCTCCAGCAGGCTGACGCCGCGGCCGAGCGCCCGGTCGTGCCGGTCCAGGTGTGCCTGGAGGTCGGCGACCTTGGCGAAGATCGCCTCGGCGTTCTCGTACGTCTGCACCGACCGGCGGTCGGCGGCCTGGCCCAGCACCCGCTGGCCGACCAGGATCGCCAGGCAGAGCACCAGTTGGACCACGTTGTCGAGGAACAGCAGGAACCCGAAGGGGTACGGGTCGACCGCACGCAGCGGCCCCCAGGTCGCCAGCGCCATCCAGCCTCCGACCAGGGCCAGGGCGACATACAGGGCGGGCATCGACCCCACCGCCCGGGTCAGCGCGGCCGCGATCGCGCCGTTCAACCCGACCTGTTCGTCCGCCATCGCCACCGGCTGCTGCCTCGGCTGGTCGATCCCCGTACCGGCTTCCCGCACGCCCGCTCCTCACGCCCGCTTCCGGCGCCACCGCCGGAGTCGTGTTCATGATGGCAGCGGGCGCGCCGGCAGGCGGGTCACGGAACCCTTTCCTGACGTGATGTCAACACTGCTTCCGTGCCCCGCAGGTGCAGTTCGACCCGGCCGTGGCGCAGGTGGCTGCGGTGGCCGTCGGTGAACTCCAGCCGGAGGCTGCCGTCCGCCGGGGCGTCCAGGACGACGGCGCTCTCGACCGCGCCAAAGGAGGCGTCGCGGTAGACCCACACCTGGTCGCCGACGTGGAACTCCGAGGTCTCGGACACGATCACCGCGCTCACCTCCGCTCCGGCACGCTCACCCTTCTGTACGGGCGGGAGCGGCACCGGACTCAGCCGTTCGGCCCGTTCAGTGGGTGCGCAGCTGGGTCGGGGCGGTGATGCCGAGCACCATCGCCCGCGGCGGCCGCCGTGAGCATGCCGATCCGCACGGCCTTCCGGCGGCTCTGCCCGTTCTTCGTCATGATCGGTATCGTCCACCGCAGCGCGGAGCCGCCACCTGAGTACGGGTACTCAGGCGGCGGCGTGCTCGGGCTCAGGCGTGGGGTTCAGGCGTGGGCGGCGGCGCACTCCGGGTGACCCCAGCTGCTGCCCACCTTGGTGATCTTGTCGCCCTTGCCGTACGGGCGGCTGCACGGGCACGTGCCGGGGAAGCGGGCGTTCAGGGTGCGCGAGCCGCCGCTGCGCTTGGCGGTGCTCGTAGTGGCGGACCCGGCGCTGCGCGCCTTCGGGGCCTTGGGGGCCTTCGCGGCCGCGGCCGGGTCGGGCACGGGCAGGTCGGCGGCCGTCCCGGCGGCGGCCTGCTGGGTGCGGGCGGCGTCGCTGGCGGCCTTGTCGGCGATGGCGTTCAGCGGGTCACCGTCGACCTGGTGGGCGGGGACGTACACGAAGGTGACGTCCCGGCCCTCCAGGAGTTCGTCGATCCGCTGGATCAGTTCGCGGTTGGCCACCGGCTTGCCCGCGGCCGTCTTCCAGCCGTTGCGCTTCCAGCCCTTGAGCCACTTGGTGACCGAGTCGCGGGTGTAGGTGCTGTCGAGCCGCACCTCCAGCGGGACGGCCGGGTCGGTGGCGGACAGCAGCTGCTGAAGCGCCGTCAGCTCGCCGATGTTGTTGGTGCTGTGCCCGAGCGGCCCGGCCTCCCAGCGCTGGGGCACCCCGGCGCCGTCCGCCACCACGTAGGCCCAGGCCGCCGGACCCGGGTTGCCCTTGGCTGCTCCGTCACACGCTGCAATGACTCGTTCGACCATGCCCCGATCATGCCTGGTCAGGCGGCCGGTCGCCAAAGTGGTCAGAGGCGCAGCAGCGGCAGCAGCGGCAGCGGCGCGGCGGACCCGGATCCGAGGCGACCCGGTCGATCGCCGCCCGTAGCGCTCCGGCGCTCTCCGTTGCCGCGTCCAGGCGCTCGCCCAGCCCGAGCTCCACCAGACGCCCGGCGTTGGCGGCCTGCTCGGGCGTCCGGGGGACGGCCACGATGCCGACCCCGTAAGTCAGCGCCTCCATCACCGAGTTCATCCCGGCATGCGACACGAACGCACTGGCCCGGCGGAGCACCGCGAGCTGCGGGAACCGCGACCGCACCTCCATCCGGCCCGGGACGGCACCCAACGCGGCGCGTGCGGCCCCGCCCACGCTCAGCGCCACCTGCCACGGCCGGTCGGCGACGGCGGCCACGCAGGCGCGGTAGAAACCCGGGGGCCCGTCGACCACGGTGCCCAGTGAGACGTACAGCAGTGGTGCGTCCGGGTCGCGCGGCGACCACGACTCGGTCTGCTCGCGCGACCCCATCGACGGGCCGACGAAGTGGAAGCGTTCGTCGAAGCTGTCGGCCGCGGGCCGGAACTCCCGCGGAACGAACACCAGGTTGAGCCCGTCCGCCACCGTCATGGTGTCGGCGAGGCCGAACGGGACGCCGTACTCGCTGGAGAAGGCCGCGCAGTCGGCGGCGAGCGAGGCGAATGCCGGACCGTCCGCGTCGATTCCCGCGGTCAACTGCCGGTCCAGCGAATACGTGTCGTTCGAGGCGAGGTGGGGGAAGCACTGCACCCCGGGTACACCACCTGGTGCCCGCGCCGCACGAGTTCCTCGACCAACGGCAGCATCGGGTTGATGTGCCCGTGTCCGGTCAGGGTCATGAAGAGCAGATTCTTCCTGAGCACGGCGAACACCCGGCCAGGAGCGGGGGCACCATGCCATCGATTTTCTCCGCTGCCGGCCTACATCCGTGGTCCGACCCCGCTCGCGACCTCCGCCCGATTGACCCTCCACCGGCCCGGCGCAGCATGATGGCCCGCATGTGGGGCAAGTGGATCGACTGCCGGGTACGGCCCAGCGCACGCGGGGCGTTCGCCGCCGGACAGCGCCGCTGGTCGGCGATCGCGGACCAGCCGGGGCTGGTCGGGCAGCTGGGCGGCTGGTCGCGCTCGGGCGACCGGGCGCTGCTGCTCGCCCTCTGGGCGGACGAGGACGCGTACACCCGTTTCATGCGCGAACGCCACGACGCGGTCGCCACCGAGGCCGCCCAGCAGGGCAGTTGGGATTCGATCCAGGTCACCTCCGGCCCGGTCGTCCAGACCGCCGGCGCGCTCCCGGACGCGCTGCGACACGCCACCCTGCTCCGCGCCGCCGACTGCCTGCTGCACCCCGGCCGCGCCGAGCACTTCCTGACCGTCCAACGCGAACTCTGGTTCCCCGGCATGGCGGCGGCCGGCGGCCTGCTCGCGGGCACCGTCACCCGTCTCGCCACCGACCGCTACCTGGTCACCACCCTCTGGGCCTCCCCCGAGGCCCACGCGGCCTACACCACCGACGCGCTCCCCGCGCTGCGCGCCCGCGCGGACCTCCCGGCCGACGTCGCCACGCTCACCGGGCACGCCGTACCGCTGGAACCCACCTGGCGGGTCAGGTGGACGGAGTCGCGGTAGGTGCATCGACTCCGCACGCGGCGGGCACGGCCATGACCAGGTCGAAGGCGCTCGGGCACTGCGGAGTCCTCACTTGTGATCGTGAAGGAAGGCAGAGATGTCGTCGCGGGTCGGGTAGTTGGGCACGGGTGCCGGCTCGGCCTGGAGGAACGCGGTGATGACGGCGGCGGCTCGGTCGTTGTTGTCGTCCAGACCGTTCCACATGTGGTGCCCGACTCCGGGCATGTACTGGGTGCGCTGGATGGCGGGGTCATCGGCAAGGATGGTGGTCGCCCATTGACGGACCTGGGAGGAGCACTCGGCCATCATCAACATCGTGGGGGTCTGGGAGAGCCGCAGTTGCGGGGCGATGGAGGGTGAGTCCTTCACCGTCTGCTGGATCCGGAGGCTGGCGGCGGGGCTGAAGGAGAAGTTCTGCGCGGTGTCCTCAGTCGGGATGCGGTGCGCGTCGCGCGCACAGTAGGCGGACGCGGTGTCGCTGCCGAGGTCGGCGGCGGTGAAGACGTTGTCACCTTCGGCCTGTCCGACGAGCCCGGTGTCCGGGCTGAGGAGTCCGAGTCGCATGAGACCGAATGCGGCGGCGTACCGGGGGACGTTGGTCGACCGCGGTCCGGTCAGGCTCGGCGCGAGCCCGCGTGCGGACGGGCGCCCCTTTTGCCCGGCGATAGCCGCGGTGGGGCCGTCCATCGGGCCGGGTTCGGCGATGACCGCCCGGTTCAGGCGTGCGGCGACACCCGGATCGGCCAGGGCTCGGGTGAGCACGACCGCTCCTGAGGAGAAACCGAGGATGTCGACCTTGCCCTTGTCCAGGTGGTCGATGAAGGCGGCGAGGTCACTGACCGACCTGGAGATCGTGTACTGGTCCATGGGAAGCATGTCGCTCCGCCCGCCGCCCGCCTGTTCGTAGGCGTATACGTCGTAGCCCTGACGTGCCAGGAGCTGCAGGAACCGGTGGTCGACCAACGAAATGCCGCGGACCGGTCCGCCGTTGAGGTACACGAACGGAACGGGCTGCCGGCCGCCGGGGTTCGTGGGCGGGTAGTGATACACCGCGACCCGGCTGCCGGTGGCCAGGCTCCAGTGCTGCGTGGCCACGAAGGGCAGGTCGGCCGGCAGCCGCCGGGCCGTGGGCCCGGTGGGGATGCAGACCAATGCCGTCAACGCCGCCGCGACGAGCACCGGCAGGAACGGCATGAGCCGCGCCGCCCGGATACGACGCCGACCCCGCCACAGAGCGGCGGCGGTCCCCACTCCGAGGGACGTCAACCACGCACCGCTCCCCGAGCCTGCCCCGTCCGTCAGGACGAGCACACCGAGAAAGACGACGACCAGCGCCGCCACGGCGGCCAGGGCCAGCAGTAGGCGTCGGGCGAAGCGGGCAGGGCGGGCGAGGCGTATGGCGAACCCGGGCACGGACGGACCTCCAAAGTTTCAAAACACTGTTCTGAAACGACGTTATCAGAGCAGGTAGGCTTCTCCCATGGGCAGGCCGAGAACAAACGACGAGACCGTCAAAGAGCGACTCGTGCAGTGCGCGACCGAGCTGCTCGCCACCCGTCCGCTGGAGTCGGTCACCGTCCGGGCCGTGGCCACCGCCGCCGGGACGTCAACGGCGGCCGTGTACTCCCTGCTCGACGGCAAGGACGGACTGATCGGAGCGGTACGCGACAGAGCCGTCGCCGGCCTGTTCCAGGCGCTGACGGCGGTGCCGACCTCCGTGGATCCCCTCGCCGACATCTACGCGCTGGCCGCCGCATACCGACGATGGGGACGCGAACACAGCCACCTGTACTCCGTGCTGTTCGGTGGCGTGCAATCCTTCAAACCGTCGAACGCGGTCGGGTCCAGTGACCCCGTTCGGCCGCTCGTCACGGCCATCGACCGCGCCGTGACGGAGTCCGTGCTCGACGGCGAAACGACGTCGATCGCCGTCTCACTCTGGGTGACCTTGCACGGCCTTGTCACACTCGAACTCGCCGGGGCCCTCGACGCCCCCACGGCAGAGGCCGCATTCCGATCGACGATCCACGCCACCCTGCGTGGCTGGACGACCCCCGCGGTGTTCCGCAGCCTCCGCCTGGAATGACGGTGATGGCGCTGATCGGCTGGAGGCCGTGCTGACCGGACACGAGCCGAACCCGGCGCTCGCCGTCAACGTCCGTTGGGAGATGCTGGCCGCCAACCGGGCGATGGGCCTGTTCCTCCCGGGGCTATTTTCTTCCTCCCGGGGCTAGTTTCCGGCGGACCAGGCCACGACGGCACTGATGCGGGCGGCCACCTCGTAGCGTCGTCAGGCCACCACCGGGATGCCGTCCGGGCGTCCGGCGAGCAGGGCCGCGATGTGGTCGGCGCAGCGCAGTGCCGCCTCGGCCATGGCCGTCCTGGTCATCCCGGCGACGTGCGGGGTGAGCAGGGCGTTGGGCAGGCCGAACAGTGGTGAGGCGAAGGCGGCGTGCTCGTGGGCGAAGGTGTCGAAGGCGGCGGCGGCCGGTGGCCGGGCCGGGTCGCGCAGGGCGTCGGCGAGGGCCTGTTCGTCGACGAGGCCGCCCCGGGAGGTGTTCAGCAGGATCGAGCCGGGTCGCATCCGCGCGAGTTCCGCCCGGCCGATCAGGCCTGTGGTCTCCGGGGTGAGCGGGAGGTGCAGTGACACCACGTCGCTGGTGGCGAGCAGGGTGTCGAGGGATGCGACCCGGGGCACCGGCGCGTACGTGGGGCGCCGCGCGTAGCCCTGGACGGTCATGCCCAGCGCCGTGGCCCGTTCCGCCAGCGCCAGGCCGATGCGCCCCAGCCCGACGATCCCCAGGGTGAGTTCGGACAGCTCGATCGCGGGTGCCCTCGGCGTGCTCCAACGGCCCTGGTGCGCGGCCTCGTTGTACGGGGCGAGGTTGCGGGTCAGGGCGAGCAGCTGGGCGAGGGCGAACTCCGCGACGGCGTTCGCGTTGGAGCCGGGCGTATGGGTGACGGCGACCCCGTGCCGGGCGGCGGCGGCCAGGTCGACGTGGTCGGTGCCCGCCCCGGCCCGTCCGATCACCCGCAGCCGGTGGGCCAGCGCGCGGTCCGTCCCCGCCGCGAGGAGCGCGGCGCGCAGCGGCGCGCCCGCACGGGACTTGAGCGCGTGATACCCCCGCCCGCCCCGCACCACCTCCTCGATCAGCGCCGCCTCGTCGAACAGGTCGACATCGGTGAACTCGACCCGGCCCGCCCATCGGTCCGCCACCCCCACCCGGTCCTCCACCCGCCGCAGGTTCAGCGTGACGGCCAGCCCGTGCCCGACAAGGCGCTCCAGCTCACGGTCGAGCAGTTCCCCCGGAGCCGCGTCCAAGAGCAAAACCTGGTCCATGGTCGCTCCTCAGTACCAATAGGTGTGCCCGGCCACGCCCTGGCCGGTGCGGGCGGCGTGGCGGAGCACGCGCAGTGGGCCGTCGAGGAGGGCGTCGGCGTCATGGTCCGGGTCGTCGCCGAGGCCGGTCATCCAGGCGCGGATGCGCTCGACCGCCTCCCGTCGGCGGGCCCCGGTCAGGGTCAGTGCCTCCTCGGCGTCGGGGAGGCATGCGCGGACCTGCCGGGAGTCGAGCAGGAAGTCGCCGAACCAGCCGGGCAGTTGCAGGGTCGCGTCGGGCCCGAGTGCGTAGGCCAGGGCCCAGAACGGGTTGGCCTTGCGCGCCGCGGCCGCGAACAGGCCCTCCTTGTCCTCGGGCCGGAAGTGACCCATCACGGCCTCGCGGAAGTCCTCCACCGCGTCGGACCCGTCCCGGCAGCTGTCGAAGAACGCGCACAGGCGCCGGGCGTCCTCCCCCGCGCTGCCGTCGCCGGCGGCCCGCTCCCCGAACAGGGACGCGCCCGCCACACCCCGCCACCAGGCCAGCTCCGCGGCCACCCCGGGCACGACCGGCGCCGGAGGCCCGGCCTCGGCCGCCGCACGCAGCAGCTGCCGCAGCTCCTCGTCGGACACCGTACCGATGACCCACAACCCCGTGGCGCTCAACCCGACCCCCGTTCCTCGACCTGCCCCTGATCATGCCCGGCGGCTCTGACAGGCCGCCGACCGGGCCCTCACCGCAAGCCGACGTCGACGCCAGGCCCCCCGGCGAACGCCCGGTAGTCCGCCTACGGTGGATCAGCCCGGACGGCCCAGGCGTCGGGCGGCTCATCGTGGTCGTCGCCGGATGACCGCAGCGCCCCGGGCCTGCCGGTGCGGCGGTCTCCCACCGGGGTAGCCCCGCACGCGGGAGCCGGGCCCGGCGGGATTCTGCTGGGGCGGACGCCGTACGCGTCCGGCGCCGGCTCCCGAGGTTGTGCCGTGATCCAGCTGTTCGAGCACCAGCTCGCCGCCCTCGCCCATCCTTCCACTACTCCTACCGCTGACCTCCATAAGTCACCCGGCCCGGCAAAAGGTCCTCCCCCGCCGCCGCCCGTCCCCGCTCCGGCCTGGCAGGATCTCCCGCCATGACGCACTACGAGACGTCCCGACCGGGGCAGCACCGCCGCCGGGGCGGCGGGGCCGGGAAGGCCGGGAAGGCCGGAAAGAACGACACGCCGTGGCCACGGCGGCCGCTGCTGACGGCGCTGTGGATCCCGGCCGCCGCCGTGATGCTCCCGGTCGGAGGGGCGCTCGGCGCGTTCGGCGCGTGGTTCTTCCTCCCGTCGCTGGCCCTGGTCCTCACCGCGGCGATCGGCCTGATCTACGCCGTGGTGTGCCTGTGCCAGTCCGGGGCGCTGCGGGGCGTGGCGCTGGCGCTGCTGCTCGCCCCGCTGATCGCCGTCCCGCTGATGAGCATGAACACCGCTCAGGCCACCGTGCTGTCCATGCGCGGCACGCCCCACCCGGGCACCGTCACCGATGTCACGGTGACCCACGGCAAGGGCACCAGCTACACCTGCGTGGTGCGATACGACGACGCCCCGGGGCACACCCGGTCCGTCTCCTGCCGCTCCGGTGACGCGGCGGGCGAGCGGGTCAGCGTCACCGAGGATCCGGACGGCCTGGTGGACCCGGAGTTCACCGCGGATGCCGAGAACCCCCGGTTCGACCTCGCGATGGTCGGCTTCGCCGACGTCTCCCTGCTCGTCATCTCCGGCGCCGCGGCCGCCCTCGGCGCCCTGCTCCACCTGCTGCGGAAGCGCCGTCATCCCGTTGCGCAGGAAGCGGGGTAACGGGGATCCTCCCTGGATGGAGCTAGCAGAGCAGGAAATCGCCCTGGGTGAGGTGACGCTGCGCCGTTTCCGCGGCGAAGCGGACTTTCCCGAGTTCTTCCGGGTCATCGAGGAGTCGCTGGAGCACCTGCGGCCCTGGATGCCGTGGGTCGCCGAGCACAGCGAGGCCAAGACCACCGCGTTCCTGGCGGAGCGGCCGGAGCTGTGGGAGAGCGGGAAGGACTTCACCTACGCGATCGTGCTGGACGGCGCGATCGTCGGCGCCTGCGGGCTGTTCCGGCGCGAGGACACCGAGGAGAACGGCCGGGAGATCGGCTACTGGCTGCACCCCGCCGCCACCGGCCGCGGCATCGCCACCCGGACGGCCCGGGCGCTGGCCGAACAGGCATTCCGCCTCCCCGGCGTGGACTTCGTCGAGATCGTGCACGACCCGGCCAACCTCGCCAGCGCCGCCGTCCCGGCCCGGCTCGGCTTCTCCGAGTACCGGCGCCGCCCCGCCGAGGCGCTCGCCCCGGCGGGGACCGGCGAGGAGCAGATCTGGCGGCTCCGGCGCGGCTGACGAACAGCACCCGACGGTCCGCCGCTGTGGGGGATGCGTGCGGACCGCCGGGCGACGCCGGACGGACGGGACGGTCCGGCCGGGCGCCGTGGGTACGAACGCGGCCGGAGACTCCCGTCTCCGCGCGGAGCGCCCCATCTCGAACCCCGCGTGCCGGCCGCATACCCTCTGCCGCGGCCTTGCGCGTTCGTTCCCACGCCCAGGAGACCGCCCGGCGGGCGGGCGGATAACACTTTTTCCTCCGCTGCCTCCCTGCGGACGGCCCGCCCGGCCCGGGTAGGGTGTGACCACCCGTCACCAGTGCGTCCCCGCAGCCGGATGGAACACGACCAGCACGAAGGAGCCGCCCCCATGGCCGAGCCGGAGACCACGGGCCGGGGCCTCGCCCACGAGGTCGTGTCGGCGGCACTGGAGCGGGCCGCGGCCGCCGGGCACCTCAACGCGTTCATCACACTCGACGCCGAGGGGGCGCTCGCGGAGGCGGCCCGCCGTGACGCCCAGGGCGGCGGCGCGGCGCCGTGGTGTCTCGTCGTCAAGGACAACATCCATGTCGCGGGCCTGCCCAACACCGCGGGCACTCCCGCCCTGACCGGGTTCGTCCCCGACGCCGACGCGCCCGTCGTCGCGGCGCTGCGTTCGGCGGGGGCGGTCGTCCTGGGCAAGGCGAACATGCACGAGCTCTCCATGGGCGCGACCTCGTGCAACCACACCTTCGGCGCCGTCGGCAACGCCGCCGACCCGGCCCTGTTCGCGGGCGGCAGCAGCGGCGGTACGGCCGCCGCGGTGGCGGCGGGGGTCGTGGAGGCCGGGCTCGGCACCGACACCGGCGGTTCCGTCACCATCCCGGCGGCGCTCAACGGGATCTACGGCCTGCGCCCCAGCTCCGGGCGCTACTCCTCGGCGGGGGTCACCCCGCTGTCCGCCACCCGGGACACCCCCGGGCTGATGGCCCGCACCCTGGGCCGGCTCACGGCACTGGACACCCTCGTCACCGGGGAGGCCGCACACCCCGGGGGCCCGGGCCGCCCGCTGCGGCTCGGCCTGCCGCGGCACGTGTTCACCGAGGACCTGGAGGGCCCGGTCCGCACCGCCTGGGAGGCGGCCGTCGACCGCCTCACCGCGGCCGGGGCCCAGTGGGTCGCGGTGGACACGGAACAGCTGGTGGAGTACGACGCCCGGATCGGATTCCCGCTCGTCTTCGGCGAGTTCGCCGCCGCCCTCGGCCGCTACCTGGACGAGCACCGCACCGGGCTCACCCCCGCCGAGGTCCTCGACGCGGCGGGCGACCCGACCATCGGGGAGATCCTCAAGGCCACCGCGCTGCCCACCGGGCCCGGGTACCCGGGGCCGGCCGCCCTGCAGCGGGCCCTCGCTGAGCGCCGCGCCCTGCAGGCCGCCTACGCCGGGCTGTTCACGGCGAACGGCCTGGACGCGATCCTGAGCCCCAGCGTCCCGGTGTGCGCCCGGCCGCTCCACCGCTACGAGGACTTCCTCCCCCTCAACGGCCGGGACGTGCCGACCTTCCACACCCTGATCCGCAACACCTCCCCCGCGGCCACCGCGGGCCTGCCCTCGCTGACGCTGCCCCTCCCGGTCACCGCCTCCGCGCCCGTCGGCCTCCAGCTGACCGGGCCCCGGATGGCCGACCGGGAGCTGCTGGCCGTGGCCGCGCGGGTCGACGCGCTGGTGCACCCCGAGGGGACGGATCAGGGCTGACACCAGCTCAGGAAGCCGGCCCTCGCCAAGTACGACGTCAGCGTCCACTGACGCACCGGCCGCCCGCCCGCCGCTCCGGTCGAGCAGCGGGCGGGCGGCCGTTCCCCAGCGGACGGGCCCTCAGCCCGCGTACACGTCCTCGACGTAGCGGCCGGCCTCGATCAGGCCCTGCAGCCAGTCCTGGGCCCGCTGCTCGTCGGCCCCCGGCGTGCGCTCCCGGTAGAGCGCCCGGAAGGCCTCCCGCACGCCGGGCGCCATCCGGGCACCGTCGCCGCACACGTACACCTCGGCGCCGGCCTCCAGCAGCGCCCAGACCTCCGAGGCCTCGGCGGCGATGCGGTCCTGGACGAAGCGCCGGCCCTCCTGGGGCCGCTCGCTGAAGGCGGGCCGCATCGAGACCGCACCGGCCCGCTCGGCCTCCTCCAGCTCGGCCCGGTGCAGGTAGTCAGCCTCCGGGGCGTCGCAGCCGAAGTAGAGCAGCGCCGGGGCGAGCTCCGCACCCTCCGCACCCTCCGCGCCCTCGGCGCCCTCGCCGAGCGAGCCGAGCGAGGCGAGCAGCGCCCGGCGGTCGGCGACGGCGCCGCGGAACGGCGCCAGGCCGGTGCCGGCCGCGATCATGATCACCGGGGTCCGGTGGCCGATCCGGAACGCCTCCCGGCAGGGCTGGACCCGGGCCAGCACGGTGTCGCCGACGCCCACCCGGTCGAGATAGCCGGAGCCGGTGCCCCGGAAGGTGCCCCGGCCCGAGCGCGCCGGGGCGCTGAGCACCGAGACCATCAGGTCGACCTCCCGTACGCCCCCGGCCGGAACCGCGGCGCCGGCCGGCGAGGAGGAGATCGAGTAGTGCCGGGGCCGGATCGGCGGCAGCAGCTCCAGCAGCACCGGCCAGCTCAGCGCCTCGCGCAGGGCCGGGTGGTCCTCGACCAGGTCGAGCAGGGTGCGCGGGTCGTCCGCGGGCAGCGCCCGCAGCGCGGCCCGCTCGGGCGGGCAGGGGTTGAGCGCGGCCAGCGCGGCGCGCTGCTCCGCGGTGGGGCGGTCCTGCAACTCGACGTGGTGGGTGAGCAGTTCCCGTACGGTCAGCGGGCGGTCGACTGCGAGGCCGGTGCGGCGGTGGGCGACGATGCCGAGCACCGTGTCGAGGTCGGCGCCGAGCAGCTTGGCGGCGCGCTCGACCAGGGCCGGGTCGTTGGCCGGGAGCACCGTCAGGTGGTCGGCGGTCCGGTAGTCGGCGCCCGCCGGCAGGGCCAGGCGGACGAGGCGCTTCACCCGGTGGTAGTCGGGGTCGGTCAGGCTGGCGACAGCGGTGACGGTCAGCTCGCTCATGCCGTGCCGGGCGGCGAGCGCGTGCAGCGGGCCGCCGGTCAGCTCGGTCACGGTGTACGCGGCCTCCTCCCGCGGGGTGGCCGCGGCCTCGGCGTCGCCGTAGCGCGTCAGCAGGAGGTCGGCCAGCGCCTCGGTGAACTCCCGTACCGTACCGGCCAGATCGCCGGAGGCGTCGGCCTCGGCGCGGGCGAGCAGCCGGGTGCCGCCGAGGGCGGCGAGCCGGTCGTCGACCAGGGTGGGGATGCGCTGGTAGGTGGCGGCGTAGGTGCGGTCGCCGATGCCGAGCACCGCGTACTCGACCCCGTCGGCCGCGCCGTCCGGGGCTTCGGCCAGGCGGCGGACGAACTCCGCCGCGTCGTCGGTCGGTTGGCCGTTGTACGAGGCGGCGGTGATCACCACCGGACGGTCGGTGGGCAGGCCTTCGGCGTACGCGTCCAGCGGGGCGGTCTCGGTGTCGCAGCCGAGTTCGGTGGCGGTGTCGGCGAGTTGGCGGCTGAACTCGCGGCAGGCGCCGTAGTTGGAGCCGTGCAGGAGCAGCAGGCCGGTGCCCTGGCGGACCCGGCCGGGGCGCTCGGAGCGCTCGGCGGCGCCCGCGGCCTGAACCGGCCGGACCGGCCGAACCGGCTGGACGTGCCGGACCGGCGGCGCGGGGGTGCGCGGGGCGAGGGCGAGGGTGAACCCGTCGGGCTTGATGGTGAGCGTCTGCTTGAGGGTCAGCCGGTAGTCGGCGTGGTCGATCAGCCGGTAGCGGTGGACCAGCATGCCCAGCAGCATGGTCGCCTCGTGCAGCGCGAACTGCCGTCCGATGCAGGCGCGTTCGCCGGTGCCGAAGGGCTTGAAGGCGTGCGGCGAGCGGGCCGCCTCGCGCTCGGGGTCGAACCGGGAGGAGTCGAACAGCTCCGGGTTGTCGCCCCAGGCCGGGTCGCGGTGCAGCATCGGGGTCAGCACGAAGATCGGCATCCCCGGACGGACCGGGATCCGCCCGCCGAGCAGGGTCTCCGCGCGCGCCTCCCGGCTGAACTGGGGCGCCGTCGGCCACAGTCGCAGCGCCTCGTTGAGCACCTGGCGGGTGTGGCGCAGCCGGCCGACGTCCTCGTACGAGGGCTCCGGGTCGGCCTGGTCGCCCCAGAGCGCGTCCACCTCCTCCTGGACCCGGCGGAGTTCGGAGGGGTTCTTGGCCAGGTAGTGCAGCGCGAAGGACAGCGCGCCCGAGGTGGTCTCGTGACCGGCGATCAGGAAGGTGATCACCTGGTTGCGGATGTTCTCGATGTCCAGCCGGGTGCCGTCGACGGGGTGCACCGCGCCGAGCATCAGGCCGAGCAGGTCCTCGGCCGGGCCGGCCTCGGCTCCGCTCTCCGCCCGGGCGGCGATCACCTCGTCCACCACGCCGGCCAGGTAGGCCGAGTCCCGGCGGAAGGCGGCGTCGCGCTCGCCGTGGTCGAGCTCCGGGTTGCGGGTCAGCCTGGTCATCGCCCAGTCCAGGCAGCGCACCATCGCCTCGACGAACGGGTGCGGCTCGTCCCGCTCGAAGGAGCCGAAGTCGAAGCCGAACCCGGCCAGTCCGATGGTGTCCAGGGTCATCCGGGTCATGTCGCCGGGCACGTCCACCGTCAGCCCGGCCGCCGAGCGGCGGTCCCAGGCCTCGATCACCCGGCGGGCCACCTTCAGCATCACCGGGTGGTAGGTGCGCATCGAGCCGAGCGCGAAGGCGGGCATCAGGATGTCGTGCGCCCTGGCCCAGTTCGGCTCGTCGTTGTAGGCGGTGAACAGGCCGTCCCCGGTGAACTCGCGGACGTTCTCCAGCGCCGGGCCGATCGACTTGGTGAAGCGCTCCTCGTCGGCCAGGTCCTCGACCAGCTCCAGGCTGCTGACCAGCAGGATCTCCCGGCCGTGCAGGCGCTGGACGAAGGCGGGGCCGTGCTCTCTGGCCAGTTCCATGGTCCGCAGCACGGGGACGCTGACCGGCGGCAGCGCGGAGATGTCCACCAGGGGGACGGTCGGGCCCTCGGTGGTGGTCCCGGTGGTGGTCCCGGCCCTGGTCATGGCTTCGGTCGTGGTGTCGGTCATCGGTGGGTCCCTCCCACGGCGGAAAACTTCTCGGTTCCTCCACTCTGGGCCCCCGGGACCGCCGCCCGACAGTGATCACTACATGATTGTGTAGTGCTCGCACCGTCCGCAGACTTGCCTACGCCCCATCAGTTCCGGCCCGGTGCGACAGGAGGAGAACTACGCATGCGACCGATCGAGGACCGTCGCCCCGCACCGGTGACCAGGCAGGACCCGGCGGTGATCTGGCGCAACCGCGCCCTGCGGCTCATGGACCACGTGCCGCTGCCCATCGCCGTGTGCGAGTACGGCGGCCGGATCCTGATCGTCAACCGCGCGATGGCCGCCGAATTCGGCCTGCTGCCGGGGCAGTTGCGCCATCAGCGGATCCTGGAGTTCTTCACCCTCCAGGACCGCGCCAGCCTGCAGGCGCTCACCGAGGCCGTCCGCCTCCACCGCCGCTCGCAGTACCCGGCCCGGGTCTCCTGGACGCCCGCCGACGGCCGCGAGCGGCAGGGCGAGATGACCGTCGAGCTGATCAGCGACTCCCCGGAGGAGACCCCGAACCTGCTGATCTCGCTGCGCACCCTCGCCGAGCCCGCCGCCCCGCCCGTCCGCCCGTCACCGGGCCCTGGCGCCGAGGTCAGCCCGATCGAGGCCCGCATCCTCGCCGCGGCCGCCCGGGGCGCCACCACCGCCCGGATCGCCAAGGAGGTCGGCCTCACCGCGGACGGCGTCAACTACCACCTCACCCGGCTCTCCCGCCGCTGGCACCTGCCCAACCGCACCGCCCTGGTCGCCCGCGCCTACGCCCTCGGCGTCCTCGCCGCCGACACCTGGCCCCCGGAGGCGGCCCGCCCGCGCTGACGGACCGTGGCCTGCGAACGGACGTGTCCGGCTCGCCGCCGTCCCGGGCGCGTGCTGTCGTAAGGCACATGATCACTTCATCGCTGGCCCGCCTTGCCGTCCCGTTCGCCACCACCGCCGTCCTCGTCCTCGCCGGCTCCGCCCCGGCCTGGGCGCTCCCGAGCGACGTCACCGCCGAGCAGTGCCAGGAGAACGGCGGCACCGTCCAGGGCGGCGGGTACTGCGTGGGCGCCACCGGCGAGGACGAGTGGGGGGCGGACATCGACGGGCAGGGCATCGCCTAGGGCGAACGAGGACGGCCCGGTGTCACCGTCGGGTCGGTGGAATGTCGCGGACCGGTAAAAAGCACCACCCCCTGCCCCTCCCCCTCGCTGACCAGCCGCTACGCTCTGGGCCGCGCCGCGCCACGGGGGCCCGGCGGATCCATCACGGGGGAACCACTGTGCGTTACCTGGTCCGCGACCGCATGTTCGCCTTCCACGAGGAGGCCTGGATCGAGACCGAGCAGCGGGAGAAGCTCTACCGCGTGAACCGGAAGTTCTTCCGGCTGCGCCGCACCTTCGCCCTGGTCGACACCCGCGGCGAGCACGTCGCGAGCATCGTCCGCAAGGCCTTCACGTTCCACCACACCCTGCTGATCAAGCAGGAGGGCCAGCCGACCGCGAAGGTCAGCAAGAAGCTGTTCAAGCTCTTCGGCGACCGCTTCAAGGTCCGCCTCGGCGACGGCCGCAAGCTGAAGATCAACGGCAACCTCTGGGACCGCGAGTTCGACATACGCCACGAGGGCACCACCCTGGCGCACGTCTCCCGCCGCTGGTTCACCATCCGCGACGCCTACGCCGTCGACGTGATGAGCCAGCAGGACGCCCTGCTCCTGATCATCCTCGCGGTCTGCGTCGACCACGTGCTCCAGGACGCCAAGGGCGACCAGCTGACCAACCTCTGACGAGGCCTACGCCCCCAGGATCGCCGGGTCCTCGGCCAGTTCGGCCAGCAGGGCGTCCAGCTTGGCCCGGTCGACCGAGGGCATCACGAAGACGTGCACGTAGCTGCGCCGGGTGGCCTCGTCGCCCGGGACCATCAGCACGTCCTGGGAGGACAGCGACCACTTGGCCACCAGCTCCGGGCTCGGCTTGCGGAACCGTACGGTGACGGCGCCCGGGGTGCGGGCCGGCCAGAGCTCGACGCCGAGTTCCTGCTCCATGGCGGTCAGCCGCCGTTCCAGGTAGGCGGCGAGCTCCTGGGCCTCGCGGATCCGGTCCACCTGGTCCCGGTAGGAGTACCGGGACAGGTGGTCCCAGAGGATCAGCGGGGAGAAGCCGTTGCGGGAGCCGGCGAAGGTGGTGTCCGGGGCGCCGATGTAGTCCGGCTGGGACGGCGGCGAGATCTGGTACTTCACCTTGGTCATGTAGATGCCGCACGGCCACGGCGCGCCGGCCCACTTGTGGCCGCTCATCGCGATCGAGGAGACCATGTCGACCTCGCCGTGCCCGGCGGTGGGCAGCCGCAGGCCGAAGTCGAACTCGGGCAGCTCCGCCTCCGGCGTCCAGCCGTACGCCGCCGGGTCCTGGGCGGCCAGCCGCAGGAACGGCGCGTAGCCGGCGCCGAGCGCGCCGTCCACGTGGATCCAGAAACCGCGGCGCACGTCCACCAGCGGCCGGCCGGTCTGCGGGCAGCTGCCGTAGACCACCTCGCGCTGCACCAGCCCGTACCGCTCGAAGATCGGCAGCAGGCGCTCGCAGACCGCGCGGACGTCGTCGTGGGCGCCCTTGAAGGTGCTGCCGAGGTTGAGGTTGACGAAGACCGGGTGGCCCTTGGCGGCGAAGAACTCGACGAGCACGGCGAGGGCGTCGACGTCTATCTCGCCGGGGCCGTCCCAGGACAGCCCGGACGGGCCCGGGCGGGACGGCACCTCGGTGGGCCAGGTGCGCAGGCCGGTCACCGGGTCGACCAGCGGGCACTCGTCGGCGTACTTCTCCAGGCCGACGGCGTGGAAGGTCTCCACGCCGAGGACGGCGACGGCCTTGGCGAAGGAGTAGTGGGTGTCCTCGGAGTAGAAGGCCACCGGGTGGTGGGCGTTCGGGTTCCGCCGGTCGGGGTCGGCCTTGACGTAGCGCACCGCGTCGAAGGGGGCGGTCGGCGGCTGGATCAGCGCCTTGCCGCTCAGGTAGTCCCGGGCGTTCCAGAGGGCGTACATGTTGCCCTCGGTCGAGCCCATGGACAGCATGTAGCCCCAGTAGGACTCCGGGTCGGCCGGGTCGTGCGGGCGCTCGGCGTGCCAGAGCCTGGCGTAGTAGTCGAGCACGGCCCGCTCGACGACCTTGGTGTTGGGCTTGTAGCCGCCGCTCTGGAACGGGTCGCCGAGGTTGTTGATGTTGTTCGGCATGAACCGGGCGAGGTCCAGCGCGGTGCCCTGCATGTCCTGGGTGGCCTGGTAGCCGACCAGGTACTTGCGCTTGCGGGTCAGGTACTCGTCCACGGCGTCGAGCGCGCGCAGCCGCCGGTCGTCGTCCAGGCCGCCCTCGGGGAGGGTGAAGTCACCGCCGTCCAGCTCCGGACCGGGATCGACGGCGGTCGCGGTCTCGGTGAGGGTGAAGGCGGTCGGGCTCATGGGCGGGGCGCTCCGGGGGTGCGGTGGGGAGGCGACGGGCGTTCGTCAACGTCGACGAGGATCGTCGGTAAGGACCGTCGGTAAGGATGGAACTTTCGAGCACCGCAGGGAAGGCTCTCCGAAGAACATTCGGTCCGGCCCCGATCAGGTTTGCGAATCTGCTGAGCGGACTGGAATCCTGGCAGGCATGCCGAACAATCCGCAGGCCCGCCGGGCGCCGGTGGACGACGTGGACCGGGCGATCATCCGCGCCCTGGCCGACAACGCCCGCCTCCCGAACAACGCCCTCGCGGCCGCCGTCGGCATCGCCCCCTCCACCTGCCTGGCCCGCGTCCGGGCACTCCAGGAGCGCGGCATCATCCGCGGCTTCCGCGCCGAACTCGACCCCGCCGCGATCGGGCTGCCGCTCCAGGCGATGATCTCGGTACGGCTGCGCGCCCACACCCGCGAGCAGAACGAGAGCTTCCGCAGCACCGCCCCCGACCTGCCCGGCGTGCTGGCCGTCTTCCACATGGCCGGCTCGGACGACTACCTGCTGCACGTCGGCGTCGCCGGCCCCGAGGCGCTGCGCGACTTCGTCGTGGACCACCTCACCACCCACCCGGCGGTGGCCCAGACCCGCACCAACCTGATCTTCGAACAGATACCGGGCCGCCGCTACCTCGCCCCGGGGCGCTGACGGCCGGGCCCCTTTGAGTAACCTCAGCCGACCTCAGCCGACCTCAGCCGCCGAGCAGCAGCCGCTCCAGCGCCGCCCGGGCGCGGGCGTCGGAGCGGGCCCGGGCCGTGACGGCCGCGGCCAGCTCCCGCGTCCACTCGTCGAGCGGCACCGGCCGTCGCGACAGGACCACGCCGCGCACCACCCGGCACACCTCGCCCTCCGCGCGCCCCTGGGTCACGGTCAGGCTCAGTCGCTGGTCCTCCATCGAGACGTCCAGCCGCTCGATCCGGCCGGGCCGGCCGGCCATCCGGTCGGCCATGCTGCGCTTGCGCTCGACCACCACCGCGTCCGCGGGCAGCGCGTCCGCGAGCGCACCGGTCAGGACCTGGGTGTACACCTCCAGGTCGGCGGCGTCCCGGCGGAGGGCGGCCGCCAGCAGGTCTATCGAGCCCGGGTCCTGCGCGGCCGGTTCGAGCTCGCCGTGGTCGGTCATGTCTCTCCTTGGTGCGGTCGGTCGACGGTCGCGCCCGTCCCGTCGGTGTGCGCAGCCTAGCCGTCCAGGCTCAGCACCATGGTGGGCCGTTCGATCTCGTGATCGGCGCGCAGCGGGCGGACCGCAGTGCCGATGGCGAAGAACTCGGTGGTGTGGCCGCCCCAGCGGTGGTTGTGCGCGTTGAGCTGTACGCCGACGATGCCCTCGGCCTGCAGTTCCTCGGCCTCGGCCTGCATCCGGGCCATCGCCAGCTCGCGGGCGTCGTAGAGGGCCTGGGTGTACTGCTCGATCTCCACGTTCTTGCCGATGTTGGAGAAGACCGAGCCCATCTTCTGGTGCGCGATGTGGTAGACGCAGGTGCCCATGGTCATGCCGAGCGGCGCGTAGCCGGCCCGGATGAGGGTCCAGAAGTCCTGGCCGGAGAGGTCGGAGGTGAACGGCTGACCCTTGTTGTTGCGCCAACTGGTGCCGCCGGGCGCGGGCTGGTCGGCCTTGACGGCGGTGCCGATGGCGATGAACTCGGCGATGTCCGAACCGAATTCCCGCGCCTCCACGCTCAGCCGGACGCCGACGATGCCGTCCGCGCCCAGGGTCGCGGCCTCGGCCTCCATCCGGGTCATGGCGAGTTCGCGCGCGTGGTACATGGCCTGGCTGAGCGTCTCCAGCTCCTGGTTCTTGCCCCAGCGGCCGAGCTGTATGCCGACGTGGTAGATCGAGCTGCCCAGGACCAGGCCGATCGGTTGGAACCCGGCCTCGCGGACCAGCAGGAACTCGTTGACCGACAGGTCACTGGTGAAGATCGAGCCGGGCTTGCCGGGCTGCAGCTCGGCGAGGCGCCGCATCGCGTCGGCCGGCACTCCCTGTGCGGCGGGATCGAAGGTGCTCATCTGGTCAATCTCCCCTGACTGTGCTGATGACGTCCGGTCTGGTCACGGCGCGCTGCTACCGGCGCGCCGCTATCGGCGGGCCGCCTGCGCGAGGCGGCGGCGCAGCCGGTCACCGCCGCCGCCGTTCAGCGGCATGACCGTGAGGGTGCGCGGCTCTGCGGGCGCGGTGGCGAAGCGGGCGACGGCGGTGCCGATCAGGGTGCTCTCGGCGATGTGGTCGGTCTGCTTGTCGTTGGCGGTGCAGGGCTCCTCCCAGACCCGCAGGTCGCTGTCGGCGAGGATCACGCCGTCGCCGCCGTGTTCCGCTCCCTGCCGGTACAGCTGGGTCCGGGCGTCGGCCCGGACCTGCTTGACCAGGGCCGTCCAGCCCTCCATCTCCTGGTTGGACCAGGAGAACTGCTGCCGGGCGGTCCGGTAGTCGTCGTGGCGCACCCCGATCGACATCCCGACCAGCAGGTCCACCGGCACCCAGCCGGCCGTGACCAGCTTGGCGAAGCCCTGGCCGTCCAGGTGCGAGGTGAACGGGCGGCGCGGCCGTACCTGACCCGAGGCGCGTACCGCGGTGCCGATCACCTTGAACTCCAGACAGTGCGGCGCGGCCGGGAACGCCGCCATCGTCAGCTGCGCCGCCACCACACCATCACCACCGAGAGCGGTGCACTCGGCGGTCATCCGGCCCAGGGCGGCACGCCGTGCGTCGTCCAGCACCTGCACCAGGGCGGCGGAGGGCGCGCCGTTGCCCGACAGGGCGACGTCGGCAACCCGGTTCCCGCCGGCCGACCAGCCCCATCCCTGGTAGCCACAGGCGTGGTAGCCCCAGTACCGGCCGCTGCGGCCGACGCGGTACACCGCCGACCCCATCACCTGGCCGACCGGCTCGAAGCCGACCGACCTGATCGCGGCGAACTCGCCCGTCGACAGCGCCGACGACCAGGTGCCGCCGGCCCGCCCTTCGGCGACCCGCGCCGCCGCGATGGGCGGCAGCCCTGCACTGCTCCAGGACTCCGTCATGGCGTCCACCCCCGTTTCCGTCCGGCCGGTCCGGCGCTGAGGTCCGACCAGGCACCCTATGCGCAGTTACGGACGCGGCGACAGGAGGGTCGGGTTCCGCCGCCTGACGCGACGGCCGGCCCGGCCCCGGACCGACGGCCGAGCCGGATCACGCCTTGTCGGCCGCGATCATCAGGTAGTGGAAGCCGCCCTCCTCGTACGCGGTCAGGAAGGCGAGGATCCGGTCCGCCGGGCCGCGGTGGCGTCGGTCACGGTGGTCATGATGGTTCCTCAACTCTGGTTGTAGCGGGGGCTGCTGGCGTGCCACTCCTGGTTGCCGCCGAGCCAGGCCCACAGGCCGCCGAGGTAGCGGGTGAGCAGCGGGTCGCCGGTGAGGCTGAGCGCGGCCGCCGCCGCCTCGAAGGAGTGCACGAGTTCGTTGTGCATGTCGGCGGCCTGCTGGGTGGCCTGGTCGAGCGAGCAGCCGTCCTCCGCCGCGATCACGAGCGGCAGGTTGTACTCCAGGCCGTCCGCGCCGTGCTCCTTGTGCATCGAGTAGATGTCGTTGAGCAGCACGGACGCGAGCGCGGCCTGCAGGGTCGCGCGGCGCACGTCGGGCCGGCCGTAGACGGCGGCGGGGAGTTCGTAGCCGCCGACCGCGTCGATCAGGGTCATGCACGGCAGGAAGCTGTTCATCTGACGGTTCGCCAGGTACTCCCACGCCGGGGGCATGGTGCCGCCGATCCGCCAGCCGGCCTCGGCGTCCATCCCGAGGAACAGCGCGGCGATCTCCTGCCGGAGCCGGCCGAGCTGGGCGCCGCTCGCGTATGGTGCGAGCTCCTCCACCGAGCGGCGGAGCGCGTACCAGACGGGCTCGGTGCGCATCGCGCGCTGGTAGCGCTCGCGGCTGCGGGCGGGCAGCTGGGCGGGGTCGATCGCGGACTGGGCGAGCATCAGCCGGGGGCCGAGGCGTTCGGGGTGCTTGCTGGTGAGGGCGTCCTCGCAGAAGTAGTCGTCGACGGCGAACTCCGCCGCCATGCAGCGGGCCGCGGCGAGCAGTCGGTCCGGGTCGTCGGTGTCGGGGTGGGTGAGCATCAGCAGGCGTCCGAAGTCGACCGCCCGGAACTGCTCCAGCTTTCCTGCGTAGATGCCTACTTGTTCGGCCCAGCGGACCAGGCGGTCGTTCACCTCCGCGCCGAGCGCCCGGTCGTCACGGACGGCTGGCGGGCAGTAGAGCTCGGGGAGGTCGCGTCGGCCGGCGGATTTCGGCCGGAACAGCTCGCCGATCCGGGCTGCGGACGTGCCGAGTCCGGTCGGACCGGTCGGGAAGGGCTTGGCTGCTGCCATCGGGTCTCCTGGGGGAAGGACGGTCAGGAGCGCGGGGCGGCGATGTCGACGTTCTCCAGGACACCGACCGCGTCCTGGACGAGGATCGCCGTCGAGTAGTACGCGGTCACCAGGTACCGCATGACGGCCGTGTCGTCGATGCCCATGAACCGGACGTTCAGGCTGGGCTCGTACTCGTCGGGGATGCCGGCCTGGTGCAGGCCGATGACGCCCTGGTCGTCCTCCCCGGTGCGCATGGCCAGGATGGACGAGGTGTGCCCGTCGGCGATCGGGATCTTGCCGCAGGGGAAGATCGGCACGCCGCGCCAGGCGGGGATCCGGTGGCCGTCGACCTCGGTCGCGTCCGGGTAGATGCCGCGCTTGGTGCACTCACGGAAGAACGCCGCGATCGCCTTCGGGTGGGCGAGGAAGAGGTCGGTGCCGCGGCGCATGGAGAGCAGGTCGTCCATGTCGTCCGGAGTCGGCGGCCCGGAGTGGGTGTTGATCCGCTGGTCGTAGTCGGCGTTGGAGAGCAGGCCGAACTCGCGGTTGTTCAGCAGCTCCGACTCCTGCCGTTCGCGGATCTCCTCGACGGTCAGGCGGAGTTGCTGCTCCAGCTGGTTCATCGGGTCGTTGTAGAGGTCGGCGACCCGGGAGTGCACGCGCAGGACGGTCTGGGTGAGCGAGAGCTCGTACTCGCGCGGTGCGAGTTCGTAGTCCACGAAGGTGCCGGGGATCTCGTGCTCGCCCTCGTGGCCCGCGGCGACCTCGACCTCCACCTCGCCCTTGGAATTCACCTTCCGGGAGGAGTTGGCGAGAAAGCGGTCGATGTGGGTGCGCAGCCGGTCCGACCGTTCGACCAGGCTGACGAAGGCCGACCACGGCAGGGCCATGATGGTGCCGGCGGTGGTGGCCCGGACGGTGGCCGTCCAGAGCGGGTCGCTCTGCAGCAGTGCCTCGTCCCCGAGGTGGTCGCCGTCGGCCAGTACGCCGACAGTATTCCGGCCGCCGTATTTTCCGGTGGCCGTCCGCTCGACCCGGCCGTGCGCCAGAATATAGACCTCCCGGATCGGCCGGCCTTCTTCCACAATGATGTCGCCATGGCGGAAGTCGCGCGGGGTGAACCGTCCGGCCAGTTCGGCCAGCAGCTCGTCGTCGTCGAATCCGCGCAGCGGTGGAAGTTCGCGCAGCGTCTCGGGGATGATCCGAACGTCGTCCGCCCCTGCCTGCACGAAGCCGACCCGGCCGCGGCCGACGGCGAGCGAAAGCCGCCTGTTCACGCGATACGTGCCGCCGGACACCTGCACCCACGGCAGGCGGCGCAGCAGCCAGCGGGAGCTGATCCCGCGCATCTGGGGCGCGGACTTCGTGGTGGTCGCGAGCTGCCGGGCACCTGCGGTGCTCAGACTGAGTCGCTGGCGTTCTCGGGGGGATTCGGGTTCCGCCTCTATCGTCATTTCTGCGCTCCTGGAACAGGGCAGGGCAATAGCGTCCCGCCATGGGAGAAACGGAAGATGTGATGGGGGTGGCAGCCGTTCGCGATTCGGCCCGACTGGCGTGATCACGCTAGCGCATGTCGAACGGGGAGTGCACTCGAAAAGCAGAACTCTTTTCTGCTTCCGGGCCGGTTTTCCGGATTCAGAGGTGGCCAAAGGCTAATATTCGGCCATTTCCGAACGGACGCACGAACCGATCACGTCAAAATCGTGAATGTGACGCAGAAAACGCGACTGACGGGTTTGAGGAATCCACCGAAGGGTTCCGTTCAGGCCTCCACGGCCTGGATGCCGCCGAGCAGGGCCCGGACCGTCGCGCGGGCGAACTCCTCCAGGGCGGCGGGGCGCAGGGCCTCGGCCGGGCCCTCGCCGGCATAGAAGACCTCCAGGAAGGCGCGGTGGAAGCAGCCGCCGATCAGCAGCATCGCGGCGGCGTCCGGGTCGACGTCGGCGGCGACCCGGCCGAGCCGCTGTTCGGCGCGCAGGTAGTCGGCCAGGTGCGAACTGACGTGGTGCGGGCCGGCGTTGTCGAGCTTGCGGCGGTGGGCGGCGAGCAGCTCGGGGCTCGCGAGCAACCCGCCGGCCATCGGGAACGACTGCCGGTAGAACGGCACGGCGACCACGACCACCGCCTCCAAGTGCTCGCGCACCGTGCCCTGCCCGGCCCGGTCGGGGAGTTCGGCGACGGCGGCGGCCAGCCGCGGGGCGCGTTCGCACAGGACCCGGACGAAGATCTCCTCCTTGTCCCGGAAGTGCTTGTACAACGCCGCCTCCGAGCAGCCGGCCTCCCTGGCGATCTCCTTGGTGGTGGCCCGGACCAGCCCCACCGTCCCGATCAGCCGGGCGGCGGCGTCCAGCACTCGGGCCCTGGTCAGCGCCGCTCCGGTGAGCGGCCGGTCTTCCTCGCGTGCCCCGTGGTCGGTCATGGGCACCAGCCTACCTTGACAGGTGGGTGAGCACTCACTCACCCTGGAGGGGAAAAGGAAGTGAGCACTCACCCACCCTCACCCCTACGGAGGGGTCATGAAACTCGCCGTTCTGGGCGCCACCGGCGGCATCGGCCGCCACCTGGTCACCCTCGCCCTCGCTGACGGACACCAGGTCACGGCCGCCGTCCGCGACCCGGCCCGGCTGCCCGTCCACCACGACCGACTGACCGTGGTCCGGGCCGACGCCCTCGACCCCGCCTCGCTGAAGCCCGTGATCGAGGGCGCCGACGCCGTCCTGTCCGGCATCGGCCAGGCCGGCCGGACCGACCCGCTCAAACCCGCCTCGAACTCCGCCCGCGCGGCGGCCGCCGCCATGGCGGCCGCCGGGGTGCGCCGCATCCTGGTGGTCAGCGCCGCACCGCTCAACCGCTCCGGGGCCGGGCAGTCCTTCCTCGCCTCGAAGGCCTTCGGCCCGCTGCTCTGGGCGGTGCTCCGGGACGTGTACACCGACCTGGAGGCGATGGAACGGGTGCTGCGCGAGAGCGACCTGGACTGGACGGCCGTCCGCCCGCCGCGGCTGACCGACCGGCCGGGCCGGGGCCGCTACCGGCACGCCGTCGAATCCGGACCGGCCGGGTCCACCGTCCCGCGCGCCGACGTCGCCCGGGCCATGCTGGACCTGGTCACCGACCCGACGAGCTTCCGGCACGCGGTCGGCGTCAGCTCCTGAGCCGGGCGGCCGCCGCGACCACGGGCATGTTTACGCTTTCTCCACGGATGTGCTCAGGAAGTGGAGCTGGTGCGTCCTGACCCCTTGTCAGGCGGAACGTTCCTCCCTACCTTCGTCGTTCGGGATCCGGCCCACTGAGTCAGCTGCCGGGGCCGCGACCCGCACCATCACCGGAGCACGACGAGATCTGGAGGTTTCCCATGCCCGGAACCATGATCGAGGAGATCCGCGACGCGGGTCCGCTGCTGGTCGATGACGAGACCATCGCGTTCGAGGACGACGACCGCGCCGACCGCGAGGCCACGGCGTGTCTGGCCGACCCGTGGGTGACGGCGACCACCCGCTTCGCCTGCGACTCCAACTCCTGACGGTGACCGGTTCCACCGCCGGCCGCAGCGGATGGTCCGACGGCACCTGGTCGTACCTGAACGATCCGCGGATGCCGGCGGTGGAACACGGCTGGAAGCTGCACGTCTCGGCGCGGCCCGGCGAGCTGGCGGCCGTGACGGGGCTCGTCCGGCCGGTGCTGCTGCGGTACGTCTGCCACGCCAAGTGGGCGAGCGGTCCGGAGGTTCTGCGGGAGCTCAACTCCGGGGTGCGCGGCGCTGGTTCGGTAGGGAAGGCGATCACGGTGTATCCGGCGCCGGGCACGGTGGTCGCGCTCGCGGAGGAGCTGGTCGCGGTGCTACGCGGGCGCGAGGGGCCGCCGGTGGTGAGCGATCGGCGGGTCGATCCGGACGCGCCGGTCTACTACCGCTACGGGCCCTTCACCGGCGACTACCGGACTGGCCGGAGCGGACGGCTGGAGTCGGTCATGGTCGGCCCGGACGGCCGGGTCTTCGACGGGCTGGCGGCCGGTTCCTACCGTTGTCCGCCGTGGGCCGAGGACCCGTTCGAGCGGCGGGCGGCCCGGGCGCAGGCCTCCCCCGGGCTCGGCGGCGGCCGCTACCGGGTCACCGCCGGCATCGCCCGCAAGCCGCAGGGCAACGTCTACCGGGCGGTCGACCTGAGCACCGGGCTGCCAGTGGTGGTCAAGCAGGCGCGGGCCTTCGTGGCCGAGGACGAGTCCGGGGCGGACGCCCGGGACCGGCTGCGCAACGAGCGGGCGGTCCTCGCCGCACTCGACGGCCTCCCCGGGGTGCCCCGGGCGCTCGACTCCTTCCGGCACCGCTCGGACGAGTACCTGGTGATGAGCAGTTGCGGCGACCGGGACCTGCGGCGGGACGTCCAGGAGCACGGCCCGTACGACGCCGACCGGCTCGCCGAGCTGGCCGCCCGGCTCCTGCGGCTGCTGGACGGCATCCACCGCCGGGGCGTGGTCGTCCGCGATCTGAAGCCGGACAACGTCGCGCTCGACGCCGACGGCCGGTGCCGGCTGGTCGACTTCGGGATCAGCGCACTGAACGGCGCCGCCCCGGACGGTGCGACGCCCGGCTACAGCGAGCCGGTACGGCGCCCGGTCGGGCAGCCGGCCGAGCCCGCCGACGACTACCACGCGCTGGGCGCGACCCTCGGCTTCGCCGCCACCGGCCTGGACCCGGTCATCGTCGACGGCGACGCCGCCGTCAACCGCGACCGCACCCTGGCCGGGCTGGCCTGGGCGCTGCCCGGCGACGATCACCGTCAAGTCCGGGAGCTGATCGCCGAGTTGACGAGCCCCGATCCGGCCGTCCGGACCGCCGGCGCGAGCCGGCTGCGCACCGGGAAGGCCCGGGCGGCCTCCCGGGAGCCCGGGCGGCTGCGGGTCGACGCCGACCTGCTCCAGGAGATCATCGAGCACACCACCGCGTACTGCGTCGCCGAGGCCCGGCGGATCGCCGACCCGGTGCTCGCCGCACGCGCGGCGGTCCCGACCCCGGTCGACGTCTACGGCGGGAGCGCCGGCCTCGGCCTGGAGCTCCTCCGCCACCGCCACCGGCCCGGGGTGTCCGAGGCCGTCGACGCGCTGGCGCGGTGGACGGCGGACCAGTCCCGCAGCCTGTCGCCCGGCTTCTACTCGGGCCGTACCGGCGTCGAGCTGTTCCTCGCCGAGGCCGGGATCAGCACGGGCGAGAAGGCCATGCGCGGGATCGAGGGACTGCCGACGCGGGGGCCGGACGGCGGACCGCCGGAGGCGGACCTGATCGAGGGCGTCGCCGGGATCGGCATCGGCCGCCTGCTGCTCGCCCGGCACTCCCCGGCGGACCGTGACCGGCACCTCGCCGTCGCCGCCGAGTGCGCCCGGACGCTGGCGTCCGGCCGGGCCCGGCTGTCACCTGCGGGCACCGACACGCCCGGCAGCGCCGCCCTGCGCGAGGGGCTGGCGCACGGCGCCGCGGGCGTCGCCTACTTCCTGCTGGAGTACGGGAGTTCGAGCGGCGATCCGGCCGACCTGCGCCGGGCCGAGCAGGCCTGCGCACGGCTCGCCGCCGTCACCCCGGGCCTCCTCGCCCGGGCCACCGCCCCGGGGGCGACCCGCCGCTACGGGTCCTGGTGCCGGGGCCTGGCCGGGGTCGGGGCGGTGCTCGTCCGGGCCGCCGACCGGCTGGGCGAGCCCGGGTACCTGGCCCTCGCCGGCCAGGCTGCCCGTACCTGCGCCGCACTAGCGCCGCGGATGCCGCTGGTCACCCAGTGCTGCGGGCTCGCCGGCGTCGGCGACTTCCTGGTGGACACCGCCGTCGCGTCCGGCTCCTCCGGCTCCTCCGGCTCCGAGGAGTTCTGGGGCGCCGCGGACACCGTCGCGGCCGTCATCCTCAGCCGCAGCGGCGGCACCGCAGCCCGCCCGGTGTTCCCGGACCCGGGCCTCGCCAGGCCCAGCGCCACCTGGGCCGGCGGCTCCGCCGGCGTGCTCGGCTTCCTGCGGCGGCTGCACGACCGGGGCGGGCCGCGCCTCGGCCTCATCGACTGAGGGGCGAGGGTCGGTCCTTCCTCTGGCGGCGGCCCTCGGGCGGCGGCGCTATGTTCGGGTCATGGGACGACCCGAAGGCGTGCTGCTCGACATCGACGGCGTGCTCATGGTGGACTGGCAGCCGCTCCCCGGCGCGGTGGCGGCGCTCCGCCGGCTGCACGCCGACGGCCTGCCGTACGTGCTGCTGACCAACACCACCTCCCGCACCCGGCAGTCCGTCGCCGAGACCCTCGCCGCGGCCGGGTTCCCGGTCACCGTCGAGTCCGTGCTCACCGCGCCCGCCGCCACCGCCGCCCGGCTGGCGGGCTCCCGCTGTCTGCTGCTCAACAGCGGCGACATCCGGGCGGACCTGAGCGCCGTCGAGCTGGTCGACGACCCGGCCGAGGCCGAGGTGGTCCTGATCGGCGGCGCGGGGCCCGAGTTCGACTACCCGGCGCTCAACCGGGCCTTCACCGCGCTCCAGGGCGGGGCCCGGCTGGTCGCGATGCACCGCAACGCCTACTGGCGGACGGCGGACGGGCTGCGGCTGGACGGCGGTGCATTCGTCGCCGGGCTGGAGTACGCGGCCGGTGCGCGGGCCGAGGTGCTCGGCAAACCGGCCGAGGCTTTCTTCACCGGCGCCCTCGACCGGCTCGGCCTCGCGGCGGACGAGGTGGTGATGGTCGGCGACGACATCGAGTCCGACGTGCTCGCCGCCCAGCGCTACGGGATCACCGGCGTCCTGGTGCGCACCGGCAAGGCGGCCCCGGGCGCCCCGCGCCGGGGCGACGGCGACCCGGACCACACCCTCGACTCGGTGGCGGACCTGCCGGAGCTGCTGTCCCGGCTCCGGCGGGAATCGTCGGACACGCCTTAGCGCGCTGGAGGTGCGACGACCCGCCCGGCGTGCGTCCCTGGTCTTCGGACGCGATGGGCGGAGGAAGCGAGGGAGCGATGGGCCTGCCCCTGGCCGCCGGCCATGTGCTGGTGCGCCTCACGGACGGCGCGCCGGAGGTCGCGGAGGCGATCCTCGACGCCCTGGAGGCGGCCTTCCCGACACACACCGGACGTGGCCGGACCCGGATCGGCAATGTGTGGGACGTGCCGCCCACCCTGACCTCGGAGGGCACCTGGACGGTGGCCGAGGCGGGGCCCGAGGGCACCTCGGCGATCCCCGTACCGGGCCCGGCGGTGAGCAGCTCGCAGGCCTTCGACGTCCAGAGCCCCGCCCCGCCGCGGCAACGGCCGGCCCTGACGGGCGAGGCCATGGCGGAACTGCTCGGCGCACCCGAGCACGTCGAGACGATGCTGCGGGTGCTCGCCGCGCTCTGCCGGGTGGACGAGGAGGACCGCGAGGAGCAGGGCCCGCAGCTGGCGGTCCGCCTGCGGCTCGGGGGTGCCGCCGCCGGGGCCGGGTAGACGGCCCCGTCCGCGCCGTTCACGGCCTCTTCCCCCGTACGGCCGCCACCGCCCGGGCCAGCGCCACCAGCAGCAGGCGCTCGACCTGCGGGATCAGCGGCGGCGCGGCCAGCGCCACGACGATCGAGGCCGCCACGCCCGCCCAGGCCACCGGGCCGAGCGGGGTGCAGCCGAAGAACCTGCTGATGCCCGGCGTCTGCACGATCGCCGCCAGCGCGGCCGCGGAGCCCAGTACCGTCGCCAGCACCAGCGGGCTGCGGGCCCGCCCGGTCAGGGTCTGGGCCAGCTGGGCGCCGACGACGCCGCACAGGGCCATCGTGCTGGTGCGCCGGGCCGAGCCGGGGGTGGCGGTGCCGATCAGCCAGGCGGTGGTCGCGCCGAGGGCGGTGACCAGGCCGCGGTGCCGGATCTGCCGGGCCAGCGGGGCGTCCAGGGCGGCGGTGCCCGCGCGCGGGGCGGTCTCCCCGTCCGGCGGATCGTCCCGCGGGGTGACCGCGACGGCCATCGCCGGGAACATGTCGGTGAGCAGGTTGACCAGCAGGATCTGCCGGGTGGACATCGGGGCGCGCCCGGACAGCAGGGTGCCCAGCAGGGAGAAGCCGATCTCACCGGCGTTGCCGCCGATCAGGATGGTGATCGCGTCCGCGACGCTGCGCCACAGCGCCCGGCCCTCGTCCACCGCGTCGGTCAGCACGGTCAGTTCGTCGTCGGTGATCACCAGGTCGGCCGCGTTGCGGGCGGCCGCCGAGCCGCGGGCGGCGATCCCGATCCCGATGTCGGCCGAGCGGATGGCGGCGGCGTCGTTGGCGCCGTCCCCGACCATCGCCACCACCCGCCCGGATTCCCGTAGCGCCTCGACCACCAGCACCTTCTGCTCGGGGGCGACCCGGGCGACGACGTCGCAGTCGCCGAGCACCCGGGCGCGGCCGGTCCGGTCGAGGTCGGCCAGCTCGTCGCCGGTGGCCAGGGTGAGGTCCTCGGGCCAGCCGAGGGCGAGGGCGACCGCGCGGGCCGTGGCCGGGTGGTCGCCGGTGAGCATGACGGGCCGTACCCCGGTCCGGCGCAGACCCTCGACCAGCGCCGCGGACCCGGGGCGCGGGGTGTCGGCCAGGGCGACGAAGCCGACCAGTTCCAGCCCCTCCAACGGCCCGTCCAGCGCCTCCTCGTCACTCTCGTCGAGCGCCTCCTCGTCACCGGCGGGGAGCGGTCGCAGCGCGACGGCGAGGACCCGCAGGCCGTCCGCGCCAAGGGCCGCCACGGTCGCGTCCTCGCCCTCTCCGGCGCCCGAGCAGGCCGGCAGCACGGCTTCGGGGGCTCCCTTCACCACCAGCAGTGCCCGGCCGTCGTCCGCCGTCCCGGTGGCGGCGGCGTAGCCGCGGCTGGCCTCGAAGGGCAGCGTCTGGGCGGGGGTCCAGCCGAGTTCGTCCGGCGCGGCGGCGAGCACCGCCTCGTCGGTGGAGTGGGCGTGCACGACCTCGCCGGAGTCCGCCGGCGGGCAGGCGCGGGCCGCCATCCGCAGGACCGCGACGGCTGCGGGGTCGTCGGCCGGGTACCGGGTGCCGTCGGCCGTGACGACGCGGGTCACCTGCAGCCGGTTCTCGGTCAGGGTGCCGGTCTTGTCGAAGCAGACGGTGTCCATCCGGCCGAGCGCCTCCAGCGCGCGCGGGGTGCGCACCAGCACGCCCTGGCGGCTGAGCCGGCGGGCCGCGGCCAGCTGGGCGACCGTGGCCACCAGCGGCAGGCCCTCCGGTACGGCGGCCACCGCGACGGCCAGTCCGCCCCGGACGGCCTCGCGCACCGGGCGCCCGCGCAGCACCGCCAGGCCCGCGACGGCGGCCCCGCCGAACAGGGTGAACGGCAGGCTGTGGTCGGTCAGTTCGCGCAGCCGGGCCTGGACGCCTCCGGCGGGCGGGGTACGGGCGGCGAGGTGGGCGGCCCGTCCGGCCTCGGTGTCCTCGCCGGTACCGACGACGGCGGCCCGGGCGTGCCCGGCCACCACGGTGGTGCCTTCGAAGACCATGCAGCGGCGGTCGGCGACCGTCGCCTCGGGGGTGGCGGCCAGCTGTTTCGCGACCGGGAGGGACTCGCCGGTCAGCGCGGACTCGTCGACCTCCAGCTCGTCCAGTTCGATCAGCCGGGCGTCGGCCGGCACCACCTCGCCGGTGCTCAGCTCGATCACCTGACCAGGCCTCAACGCGGTCGCGCTGATCCTCCGGGTCCGTTCGCCGTCGACCACGGTGACGCGCTGATGCTGCGTCACTTCCAGGGCGGAGAGCGCCCGTTCGGAGCGCAGCCGCTGAAAGGCGCCGATCAGCGCGTTTATCGCCAGCGCGCCGGCCACCAGCGCCGCGTCCACGGTCGAGCCCAGCAGGGCGGAGGCGGTCGCCCCGACGAGCAGGACCGGCGTCAGCGGATCGTCGAGCTCGTCGCGCACCGCGCCGATCACCCGGGCCACCCGGCGCAGCGGCGGGTAGGCGGTGAGCCGCCGGGCCCACGGCGCGCCGCGGCGCGCCGGGCGGCGGACGGCCTTGAGCCGGGCCAGCGCCTCCTTGGGCGCGAGCGCGTGCCAGGGGATGCGCGGCGGCGGGTGGGGCGCGCTGCGGATGCCGACCCGCAGCGCGGCCCGCCAGCCCGAGACCAGGGCCGCGGCGGTCGCGACGTTCACGGGCGAGAGCCGGGCGGCGACCGGGAGGGTGCCGTGCGGCCGCCGGCCCCGGGTGACGACCAGGAGCCCGGACAGCGCGGCGCTCGCCTCGGCCAGGGTCTTGGAGTGGCGGGCGACGGTGCGGGCGGCGGGGATCGCGGCCAGCAGCCGCCAGACGGAGTCGAGGCCGTTCAGCAGGAGGAGGTCCGCGCCCCACACCACCGCGCTGTCCGCGTCGGTGATCGCGACCGCGAGGTCGCCGCGCAGCAGTCCGGCGAGCAGTTCGCGGGCACCGTCCGTCAACTCGGCCGCGCCGTCCGACGGAACGCGGGCGACGGTGAGCACCACCCGGCCCTCGCGCTGGAGTTCGCGCACCGCATCGGCCAACGACCGCTCGGCGCCCAGCAGTTGGTCGACCAGGGCACCGAAGTCGCCGAGCGTTCCGTCGTCGGCCACCACGACGTGCAGCCCGGCACGGCGGGCGGCGTCCAGCGCGGCCTCGGCGACCGGGGCGATCTCCCGGCCGACCAGGACCGTGCCGACGTCCACGCCCTCGGCGGCCGCGACCAGCAGGCCCGTCCCGGCGTCCGGCTGGTCCGACTGGTCCGGCACCGGCCGTAGTCCGAGTTCCGCCTCGGGCTGGTCCAGGGCGGCGACGGCCGCCTGCCAGAGCCGGTCGTGGTCCCAGTCGGGCGCGGTGGGATGGACCTCCAGGACCGTTCTGCCCGTGCCGCGCAGCGAGTCGGGGTGCAGCACCACGGTGTCCACCAGCTCCAGTCGGCGCAGCCGCTCCAGGTTACGGACCAGGACGCCCTCGCGGGCGAGTGCGGTGCCCAGCGCGGTGGTGAACGCGGCCGGGCCGTAGCGCGCGGCCTTCGGGTTGCCCGCCACCAGTCCCTCGGCGGCCTCCGCCACGTTGCGGGTGAACAGCAGCGCCGCCGCCGCGCCGAGCAGGGTGCTGCCGACCGCCTGGTCCGCGAACTCCTCGCACGGCAGCGGGCGCAGCGCAGGCCGGGCTGTTCCCGTACCGGCGATGCTCAGCCGCCCGGGGGCGCAGACCGTGTCGTGCGCGGCGTCGAAGGCGGCGGCCCCGGCGATCGTCTCCATCAGCCGGCCCGTCCGCAGCACCGCGTCCAGGGCCAGCGCGGTGGGGGACTGCCCGACGCCGTACGCCGCGGCGCCGGCCGCCGCCAGCACCAGATCGGAGCCGGCGTCGCCGAACCGGCGGCGCAGCAGTGCGCGGACGTCCGGGTCCTCACGGACCAGGGAGACCAGGGCGGTGGCCAGCCGGGGCACGGTGCGCAGCGGAACCACCCGGGCTCCCACGGCCGTTGCGACGCCGACGGCGTCGCAGGCCAGGGCGGCCGCCTGGGCGCGGACACCGCCGGTCCGTCCGGGGTGGGCGGTTTCCAGGACGTCCTCGTCCACCCGTTCCAGGCGCTGTCCGGCGGCGAGTTCGGTGGCCCGCTCCACCACGCGGTCGGTGGCCGCGTCCTGGGTCAGCTGCACCACCAGCCGGGCGAGGCCGCCGTCCCAGTAGGCGGCGATCACGTCCGGCCGCCGGGCCAGTCCCAGCGCCACCCGCCGGGCCGCCGCCTCGACGTTCCGCGCCGTATCGGCGGCCCGGGGGCGCAGCGGCAGCTGGATCCGCGATCCGGCGTGCCAGTAGCCCGTGCCCGTCTCGGCGGCGGTCCGGGCGACCCGGCCCACCCGGGCCGCCGTCCCGGCGGCCGACGTGGCGGTGCGGACGGTGGTGCGGGCCCCGACACGCCCGGCCTCGGCGGCCACCCGGACGGCGGCGCGGGCCGTGGGCACGGCGGAGCGCGCGAGGACCACCGGCACGGCCAGGCTCAGCCCGAGGCCCATCGCCGGAAGTCGGGCCAGTCGGCGCAGCACCACGGCTCAGCCCCGATCCGCCGCTGCGGCGGTCTTCCGCCGGGCGGACCCGGCGGACGCGGCGGCGGTCGTCCGGCGTCGGCTCGGCGCCTTGCTGCCCGGCGGGGAGGCCTTCGACGCCCGCGACGTGCGCGCCGTCCCGCCCGTGGACTCGGCCTTCGGCTTGCTCGGCTTCGCCGCCTTGACCGCCTTGGCCGCCTTGGCCGGTTTCGCCGGTTTGGAAAGTCTGGTCTTCGCTCCGGGCTTGCCCGCCCGCGTGGGTGAGGGGGTGGCCCCGGCGGGGCTCTTCGGCCGCGCCTGGGTCAGCCAGACGGCGGCCGCGCCGACCGCGGCCACCGGCCACTCGACCGCGCCCAGCGCTCCGAGCAGCCCGGCGCCGGTGTAGGCGGCGATCCGGCGGGCCCGCGGCGACACCAGTCCGACGGTGTCGAGCACTCCGTCGACCATCCCGCCGACGGTCCCGGCGCCCGGCACGCGCCGCACGGCGGAGGCGGCGGCCTCCACCGGGCGCAGCAGCAGGGCCGTGCCCGTCGACGGGGCTGATGAAGTGGATTCCTGGTCGTTCATGGCCGCTTCCGATCGCCGCTCTCCGGCCCGCAGGCCTGCCGTGTGTACGCGCGCATCGACCCGCGGTCCGCGTGTCCCACCCGTGCGTATGCCCAGCGACGCCCGGTCAAACAAGGGCGACGGAATCACCCGGTCCGCGATGTGGCGCGGGGCTCAGTCGACCTGCTCGGCCGTGCGGCCGGCGTCGCCGCAGACGTGGAAATGGGAGCCGTCCTGGAGCCAGGACCCCCGGACCGGCCGCCGCAGCTGCGAGGGAAAGGCGGGAATTTCCCACGGAAATGCAACGGAACATGCGGCAATTCACCCCGAATTCGCATTTCCCGCCCACCTTCTGGCAATACCGGTAGAGTAATTGAAGACGTTCCTGAACCGCTCTCCCGATTTCTTGTGAGGTCGTCCGAAAATGAGCCTCAGCATTCGCAACCAGCTCCCCGGCACCGTCACCTCGGTCACCACGGGCGAGGCCATGGCCACCGTCAAGGCCCGACTGCGGGGCGGCCAGGTCATCACCGCCGCCGTCACCGCGGACGCCGTGAAGGATCTCGGCCTGGCCGAGGGCAGCGCCGTGCACGCGGTGGTCAAGTCCACCGAGGTCGCCCTCGCCACCGGCCCGGTGTCCGGGCTGAGCATCCGCAACCAACTCCCCGGCACGGTCACCGACATCGCGGCCGGAGGCGCCATGGCGACGGTCAAGGTCTCCGTGCAGGGCGGCGAGCTGACCGCAGCCATCACCAAGGACGCCGTCGCCGACCTCGGCCTCGCGGCGGGCACCGAGGTGGTGGCCCTGATCAAGTCGACCGAGGTGGCGCTCGCCACGGCCTGACACCTCGACGTTCCGCGGCGGCCGGGAGATTCCTCCCGGCCGCCGCGCCTTTTCGTGCCGCACTCCTCCGGACGCCCCGCTGCCCGGCTCGCCGCCAGGCATATCCGCCCGGTGACGGCCCGTTCCCGGGAAAGCCGTTTCCCGGCTCCGCCGCCGGGCAGACGCGCCTTCGCGGGGGTCCGTAGCGGGCCCGCGCACCCGATCGCCCTGGAGGACGCGATGACCCGGAAGATCAAGGAGATCATGACAGCCGCCCCGGTCACCGTCCCGCGGCTGGCCTCGGTGCGCGACGCGGCCCGCTGGATGCGCGACACCGCCATCGGGGACGTCCTGGTCTCGGACGACGTCTCGGGCGAAGGCCGGCTGTGCGGTCTGGTGACCGACCGGGACCTGGTGGTCCGGGTGCTCGCCGCCGGCAAGGACCCGGACAGTACGAACGTCGGCGACATCTGCACCTCCGAACTGGTCTCCGTCGCCCCGGACGACGACGTGGGGCACGCCGTCGACCTGATGCGCCGGCACGCCCTGCGCCGCCTGCCGGTGGTGGACGACGGCCGGGCGGTGGGCGTGGTCTCGATCGGCGACCTCGCGATGGAGCGGGACCCGGACTCCGCGCTCGCCGACATCAGCGCCGCCGACCCCAACGGCTGACCCCGACACCCGAACGGCCGAAACCACAGCAGACTCCGCCCGGAGGCCGAGGACCATGACCGAACCACTCGGCGTCGCCATGCAGCTGATCACCGACCACCTGCTGGAGGGCCGGCCCGTGCCCGGCGAGGAGATCGCGCTGCGGGTGGACCAGACCCTGTGCCAGGACGCCACCGGCACCCTGGTGATGCAGGAGCTCGACGCCCTCGGGCTCGACCGGGTCCGCACCGAGCTGAGCGTGCAGTACGTCGACCACAACATCCTCCAGTCCGACGAGCGCAACGCCGAGGACCACCTCTTCCTGCGCTCGGCCGCCCACCGCTTCGGGCTCTGGTACTCCAAGCCCGGCAACGGCGTCTCCCACCCCGTCCACATGCAGCGCTTCGGCGTGCCCGGGAAGACCCTGCTCGGCTCCGACTCCCACACCTGCGCCGGCGGGGCGCTCGGCATGCTCGCCATCGGCACCGGCGGACTCGACGTCGCGCTCGCCATGGCCGGCGAGCCGTACCGCCTGACCATGCCGCAGATCTGGGGCATCCGGCTGGTCGGACGGCTGCCGGACTGGGTCAGCGCCAAGGACGTGATCCTGGAGCTGCTGCGCCGCCACGGCGTCAAGGGCGCGCTGCACCGCGTCCTGGAGTACCACGGCCCGGGCCTGGCGCAGCTGACCGCGATGGACCGGCACGTCATCGCCAACATGGGCGCGGAGCTCGGCGCCACCGCGAGCGTCTTCCCCGCCGACGACGCCGTCCGGGCCTTCCTCGCCGCCGAGGGCCGCGAGGAGGACTTCCGCCGGATCGCGGCCGAACCGGGCTGCCACTACGACCTCACCGACCGGGTCGACCTCTCCGACCTGGAGCCGCTGGTCGCCAGACCCAGCTCGCCCGGCAACGTGGTCCCGGTCCGCGAGGCCGACGACACCCCGGTCGGCCAGGTGGTGATCGGCTCCTCCGCCAATCCCGGCCTGCGCGACTACGCCGTCGCCGCGGCCATGGTGCACGGACGGCAGACCTCCGCCGAGCTCAGCTTCGACGTCAACCCCAGCTCCCGCGAGGTGCTGCAGGACCTGCTGCGCAGCGGCGCCGCCTTCGACCTGATCGCCGCCGGCGCGCGCATCCACCAGGCCGGCTGCCTGGGCTGCATCGGCATGGGCCAGGCCCCCGCGCCCGGGCGGAACTCGCTGCGGACCTTCCCGCGGAACTTCCCCGGCCGCTCCGGCACCCTGGACGACTCGGTGTGGCTCTGCTCTCCCGAGACCGCCGCCGCCTCCGCGCTGACCGGCCGGATCACCGACCCGCGCGCCTGGGCGCTGCGCGAGGGCGTCGAGCCGCCCGAGCTCGACCCGCCGGAGCGGGCCTGCGTCAACCGGCTGATGCTGGAGGCGCCGCTGCCGCCCGAACGCGCCGAGACGGTCGAGCTGGTCCGCGGGCCCAACATCTCGGCACTGCCCGAGCTGGACCCGCTCCCGGACGAGCTGACCGCGCCCGTGCTGCTGAAGACCGGCGACAACGTGTCGACGGACGAGATCTCCCCGGCCGGCGCCAAGGCCCTCCCGTACCGCTCCAACCTGCCGAAGCTCGCCGACTTCACCTTCACCCGGATCGACCCCGACTACCCGGCGCGGGCCCGGGAGACCGGGGCCCACCTGGTGGTGGCCGGGGACAACTACGGCCAGGGCTCCTCGCGCGAGCACGCGGCGATCACCCCGCGGCTGCTCGGCCTGCGCGCCGTCCTGGCGAAGTCGTACGCCCGGATCCACTGGCAGAACCTCGCCAACTTCGGCGTCCTCGCCCTGGAGTTCGCCGACCCCGCCGACTACGACCGGATCGAGCCCGGCGACCGGCTCACCCTCGCCGGGCTGCACCGGGCCCTCGCCGACGACGCGAACGGGCACCTCACCGCCCGCAACACCACCCGGGGCGAGGAGTACCGGCTCACCCACCGCCTGTCGCCGCACCAGCGCCGGGCCGTGCTGGCGGGCGGGACCATCCCCGCCCTCGCCGCCCGGACGGCGCGGAACGCGGCGTGAGGGCCGCGCGCGGCCGGGCGAGCAAGGGTCGGCCCAGCAGATTCGGCCGAGCAAGGAGAAGGACATGCCCGTGAGATTCCTCGACCGAAGCACCGCCGGACACCAACTCGCCCAGGCGGTCCTGCCGTTCGTCGGTGACCGGAGCGACGGCCGGGTGGTCGTGCTCGGCCTGGCCCCCGGCGGGCTGCCGGTGGCCGCGGAGATCGCCGAGAGCCTGGACGCCCCGCTCGACGCCACCGTGGTCCGGCAGCTGAACGTGCCCGGCTACGACCGCCCGGTCGGGGCGATCGCCAACGGTGACCCACCGCTGTTCGACCGGGAATCGCTCAAGGTCCTCGGCGTCACCCCGGTCGAGGTCGGGGAGAGCGTCAAGCGCGAACGCGCCGAGGTGCACCGCCGAGAGGCGCTCTACCGCGACGGCCGGGCTCCACTGTGCCTCCAGGGGCGCACCGTCGTCCTGGTCTCGGACGGCCTCACCGACGCCCTGACCGCGCACACCGCCGTCCGCGCCCTGCTCGGCGGCCGCCCGGGCCGGCTGGTCCTCGCGGCGCCGCTGTGCGACGCCCGGCTCGCCGACGAGCTGCGCCGGGACGTCGACGCCCTGGTCTGCCTCCACCTGCCGCTCTACGCCCACGCCGCCGGGCCCTGGTACGGCGAGTTCCACGAGGTCACCGACCGGGAGGCGGCCGTCCTGCTGCGCCGGCGGGGCCCGCGCGCCACCGCCGGCTGACCGGCCCGCCGTGCCCGGCCCCTGCTCCGGCGGGGTCGGACTCACCACCGCCCAGGCCGGCTGCCTGCTGGTGCTGGACGGCAACGGCACGGTCCGCGAGACCGTGCCGGGACGCCCTATTGGCCCAACAGGCGTCGCCAGCGCGGCAGTTCGGTTCCGCAGCAGGCCAGCGCGAGAAGCGTGACCAGCACCGTCGCCCAAGCCGGGAAGAGCAGCCGGGCGGCGGTGACGGCACCGGCGAGTTCGGCGAGCACCATCAGGATCGTGACCCAGCCGGGCACCGCGACGACCGTCCCCGGCTTGTCCCCCGGCGTCTGCAGGAGCGCCGGTACGCCGATCAGCAGCACGTCCACGCCGATCGCCAGCAGCACCGAGTGCGGCCACAGCGCGATCGGCAGGCCGATCCAGCCCACCAGTTCCAGCCCGGCCCTCAGCGCGGTGGCGTACCAGGGCTCGGCGTACTGCTGTCTGTCCATCGCTCTCCCCCGTCGAACAGCTGGAAAAGGGCGGGCTACAGCCGCTCGGCCAGCGCCTCGTGGACGCGCCGCCAGGCGTCGGCGGTCGCGGCGGCGTCGTGGTCCTCCGGGCGGTCGGCCGCGAAGCCGTGCCGGGCGCCCGGGTAGGTGACCAGCTCGTGCCCGACCTTGGCGTCGGTCAGCCGCCGCTCGGCCTCCTGCCACTCCGCCTGCGGGAGGATGTGGTCCAGCTCGCCGCAGAAGCCCAGCAGGTACACGCCGTTGGCGGCGATCCGCTCGGCCGTCTCCAGCGGCGGCACCGGACCGACCAGCGGGAAGCCGGAGTTGAGCAGCCAGCCCGGGTAGAACACCGCGGCCAGGTCGAAGCGCAGCTCGGTGGCCGCGCGCACGGCGATGTGCCCGCCCATGCTCGTCCCGACGAAGGCCACGCCGTGGCCTTCGGCCAGGGACCGGGCGGCGGCCAGCGCCTCGGCGGCGTCGGCGACCAGCTCGTCGCGGTCCAGCGCGCGCATCAGCACCAGGCCCGCCTCGCGCTCCTCGGCGCTGTAACCGAGCTCGGTGCGGCGGGCATCGCGCCAGTAGAAGTCCGGCGCCACCGCCACGTACCCGAGGCCCGCCAGCTCGGCGCAGATGCCCCGTAGGTACGCGTTGACCCCGTACAGCTCCGAGCAGACCACCACCGCGCCGCGCACCCCGCCCGCCGGGCGGTGCACGTACGCCTCGATCCCGCCGGGCGTGCCCAGCTCCTGCCACTGACCCGTCATCGGATCCCCCGTCGATCAGCCGGAAAACGTCGCTCCGCATCGTAGTACCACCCGCCGCGGGCCTCGACTCCGATGTGCCGAGGTTTCACCGACGGTTCACCGACAAGAACTTGGTATGACCACGGCAAAGGATTCGCGCTGTCGCGTCTCCCATCTGGACGGCGCCGCCGCCGAGTTGATGTGGTGTCCGGGCTCGACGAGCACGGACAAACCTCCCACACCCTCACACTCGGGAGCAGACGCATGCGCACACCGCTCAAGGCCGCCGCGCACACCCTCACCGCGCTGGCCCTGGCCGCCCTCGGCACCACCGCACTGGCCACCGGAGCCGAGGCGCAACCCGCCCCGGCGGCCGCCCACTTCGGGGCCAAGCCGCTCCACCCCGGCGCCGCCCAGCGCCCGACCGCGACCACCAACAACACCCTCTCGGTCCGCTCCGCCGGGACGCAGGGCGTGGTGTCCCCCACGCCGAAGGTGTACCTGGTCTTCTGGGGCAGCCAGTGGTCGTCCGACCCGGCCGGGGTGGCGACCGACATGCAGAAAATGTTCAAGGGCCTCTACGGCAGCCAGGACACCTGGGGCACCATCCTCGACCAGTACTGCGAGGGCGTCGCCAAGGGCACCACCACCTGCGGCACCAAGGGCGTCCACGTCCAGCACCCGGCCGCCTCCCCACTGGCCGGCGTCTGGTTCGACAACTCCGCCGCCGCGCCCGGCAGCGCGACCGCCACCCAGCTCGGCGCCGAGGCCGGCAAGGCCGCCGCCCACTTCGGCAACACCACCCAGGCGCCCAACCTCAACGCCCAGTACGTGGTGCTCTCCCCCACCGGCACCCACCCGGACGGCTTCCCCAACACCGGGTTCTGCGCCTGGCACGACAAGACCAGCAGCGCCTACGGCACCCTGGCCTACACCAACCTGCCGTACATCCCGGACAACGGGGCGGGCGCCTGCACCACCTTCACGGACGGCCGGCTGCTCTCCGGCATCGAGTCCACCGAGACCCACGAGTACGCCGAGACCGTCACCGACTTCTGGCCCAGCATCGGCTGGAACGGCGGCGGCGGGGAGATCGGCGACGAGTGCGAGAACCTCGACGCCTACGTCACCCTGAGCACCGGCACCTTCGATCTCCAGGGCCTGTGGTCCAACAGCGCCAACAAGTGCGTCACCCACGGTTAGTGACGGCCGGATGAGCGCGGGGGCCACCGGCGGGCGGCCCCCGCGCCTCAGGCCGGACTCAGCACACGCTCAGGACCGCCTCGACGAAGGCCTCCGGTGCCTCCTGCGGGACGTTGTGGCCCACCCCGGGGAGAGTCCTCAACTCGCACGGCCCGGTGAACCGCTCGGTGCCGGTCTGATCCGCGGCGGGGATCACCCCGTTCTCCTCGCCCACCAGCACCACCGTCGGAGCCACGATGGGCGGCCGACCGGCCAGCGACACTTCCAACTCCTGGTAGCGCGGATCGCCTTCGACCAGACCGAAGCGGTGGCGGTAGGAGTGGATCGCGACGTCCACGAAGTCCGGATTGTGCAGGCTGGCAGCCGAGGCGGCGAAGGCCTCCTCGGCCTGCGGCCAGGTCGGAGACCAGAGCCGCCAGAGCAGCCCGCACAGCTCCTCACGGTTCTGCTCCAGCCCCTGGCGGCCCCGCTCGGAATGGAAGTAGTACTGATACCAAAGGTTGCGCTCAGCCTCCGGTACAGCGGGCTCCATCGCGCGGGCGATGTCCTGGACGGTGTAGCCGCCCGCCGCGACCAGGCCTTGGATCCGCTCCGGCCACAGCGCCGCCGTCGCGCAGGCCGCCCGCCCGCCCCAGTCGTAACCGGCAACCACCGCCCGCTCAATCCCCAGCGCTTCCATGAACTCAACCAGGTCCTGCGCGAGCGCAGCCTGCTGGCCGCTGCGCATTGTCCCCTCGTCCAGGAACCGGGTCGGCCCGTAGCCGCGCAGGTACGGCGTCAGCACTTCCCGGCCGGCCTCCGCGAGCAACCGCGCCACCTCGTCGTAGGCCCGCACGTCGTAGGGGAAGCCATGCAACAGGATCACCGGAGCGTCGGACTCCCGGCGGCGCTCGCCGGCCCGGTGGTAGGCGATCTCCAGCACCGGTGTCATCACCCGGTGCAGCTCGTACAGTTCGTGGGAACTCGCAGTCATCCGGTCATGCTCGCACGCCCGGCTCGGAAGCGACTGACTCTGTTCGTCGAACGCGAAGCACGCTGAGTCACCACCGGGCGGCCGCCGTCGGCTCCGCGGCGGCGCCATGGGCCGCGCTACCCCGCGGAGCGTTCCGGGTGCGTCAGGTTGGCCCCGTTCCGGGGGTCGAAGACGTGGATCCGGGCCGTGTCGACCCGCAGCTCCAACGGGCCGCCCTCGGTGGCACGGGTGGCGGTGTCGAGCCGCGCCACGACGCGCTGTTCCCGCACGCCCGTGTCGGCCCGGCCCGAGTCAGCGGCGAGTTCGGCGAGTTCGGCGAGACCCGCCGTCGGCGCCGGTCCGCCCTCCGGCGTGAAGTGGACGTAGACGTCCGAGCCCACGGATTCCCTGACCTCGACGGTGACGGTGCAGGTGACCCCGCCGCCGTGCTGCTCGGCCAGGGAGGCGTCCTCGAAGTTCTCGGGGCGGATGCCGACGATCAGCTCGCGCGGGGCGTCCGCGCGTTCCAGGGCGCGCCGGGTGCGGTCGTCCAGCGGCAGCGTGCCCAGCGGGGTGCGCAGTGTGTTCTGCTCCAGCGCGGCGCCGAGGAAGTTCATGCCGGGCGAGCCGATGAACCCGGCGACGAAGAGGTTCACCGGCTCGTCGTACAGGTGCTGCGGCGAGCCGACCTGCTGGACGACGCCCGCCCGCATGACGACCACCCGGTCGCCGAGCGTCATGGCCTCGACCTGGTCGTGGGTGACGTAGACGGTGGTGGTGCCCAGGCGGCGCTGGAGTGCGGCGATCTGGGTGCGCATCTGTACCCGGAGCTTGGCGTCGAGGTTGGAGAGCGGCTCGTCCATCAGGAAGGCCTTGGGCTCGCGGACGATCGCGCGCCCCATCGCGACCCGCTGGCGCTGCCCGCCGGAGAGGTTGGCGGGTTTGCGGTCGAGGTGCTGGGTCAGGTCCAGGATGCGTGCGGCCTCCTCGACCTTGGCGGCGATGGTCGCCTTGTCCGTCTTGGCCAGGCGCAGCGCGAAGCCCATGTTCTCGCGCACGCTCATGTGCGGGTAGAGGGCGTAGCTCTGGAAGACCATCGCGATGTCGCGGTCCTTGGGCGCGCGGTCGTTGACGACCTGCCCGGCGATGCGCAGGGTTCCCTCGGTGATGTCCTCCAGGCCGGCGATCATGTTGAGCGTGGTGGACTTGCCGCAGCCGGACGGGCCCACCAGGATCACGAACTCGCCGTCGGCGATGGTGAGGTCGACGTCGCGGACGGCGAGGGCGCCGTCGGGATAGCGCTTGGTGATGCCGTCGAGGACGATCTCGGCCACGGTCCGCCTTCCTGGTCCGCCGGGTGGGGCGGTCTCATCCTTTGACTGCGCCGGCGGTGAGGCCGGCGACGATGCGGCGCTGGAACAGCAGTACGAAGATCACGATCGGGATCGTGATGATCACGGCGGCGGCCGCGATCGAGCCGGTCGGCTGCTCGAACTGGGAGCTGCCGGTGAAGAAGGCGATGGCGGCCGGTACGGTCCGGGCGGCGGTGGTGGAGGTCAGCGAGATGGCGAACAGGAAGTCGTTCCAGCAGAAGATGAAGACCAGGATGGCGGTGGTGAGCACGCCTGGTGCCGCCAGCGGAGCGATGACCAGCCGGAACGCCTGCCACGGCGTGGCGCCGTCGACCTTGGCCGCCTTCTCCAGGTCCCAGGGGATCTCGCGGAAGAACGCCGAGAGCGTGTAGATCGCCAGCGGGAGCGAGAAGGTCATGTACGGGATGACCAGCCCGGCCCAGGTATCGAAGAGGCCGAGCACCCGCTCGATGTCGAACAGCGGTGAGACCAGCGAGATCGGCGGGAACATCGCGATCAGCAGGGAGATCCCGATCAGCAGCCGTTTGCCGGGGAAGCGCAGCCGGGCGACCGCGTAGGCCGCCATGGTGCCCAGCACGACGGCGACGGTGGTGGCGATCACCGCGATCCCGATCGAGTTCACCAGCGCCCGGGTGAACTCCGAGGTCTCGAAGATGCCGCGGTAGTTGGCCCAGGTCCACCTGCGCGGCACGAAGTCGCCGTCGGTGAGGGTGGCGGGGTCCTTGAAGGACAGCGCCACGATCCACCACACCGGGAAGAGCGCGTAGAGGACGACCGCCAGGTCAACGATTCCCCAGGCTGCCAGGGTCCGGGTGCGGCGGCTGCTCATCGGTGCTCCGGTTCGGTGCCCGGCGCGGCCGTGCCGAACAGCTTGACGAAGACCAGGGCGATGAGCGCCACGCAGACGAAGATCAGCACGGAGATCGCCGAGCCGATGCCGAGGTTGAGCGCGGTGAAGAGGTTGTCGTAGCCGAGGATCGAGACCGAGCCGGTGCCGTTGGAGCCGCCGGTCAGCACGTAGATGTTGTCGAAGATCCGGAAGGCGTCCAGGGTACGGAAGAGCAGAGCGACCAGAATCGCCGGCTTCATCAGCGGCAGGATCACCAGGCGCAGCCGCTGTCCGAAGGTCGCGCCGTCCACCATCGCCGCCCGGACGGTCTCGTCGGGCACCAGGGCGAGGCCGGCGAGCAGGAGCAGGGCCATGAACGGGGTGGTCTTCCACACCTCCGCGAGGATGACCAGACCGATGGCGGGCCACTGCTCGGTCAGCGGGGCGCTGCCCCCGGGCAGCAGGGCGGCCAGGTAGCCGGTGCCCGGTGTCCAGGCGTACTGCCAGGAGTAGGCCGCGACCACGGTCACGATCCCGTACGGCACCAGGACCGCGGTGCGGACGGTGCCGCGGCCGACGAGGGCGCGCTGCATCACCAGGGCGAGGGCGAGTCCGAGGGCCAGCTCGACGGCCACCGACACGACGGTGATCAGCACGGTGACGCCGAGCGCCCGCCACCAGACGGGGGAGCTCAGCACCGCGCCGTAGTTGGCGAGTCCGACCCAGTGCGCCTGGTCGGGGAATCGCAGGTCGTAGCGCTGCAACGAGAGGTAGACGGCGTAGCCGATCGGGTAGGCGGTGACCGCCAGCATGACGACGACCGCAGGCGCGCAGAGCAGCAGGCCGAGCCTGCGTTCCTCGCGGGCGCCCCGGGAGGGCCCGGCCGGTCTCCGGACGGCGTCGTCGCGGGTTCGGATGGGTGGTGTCACGGGATCAGCCCCTTCGAGCCGAGGGCGTCCTGGATCTGCCCGTGGAGGTCGGCCACGTCCTTCTCCGGGCGGATGCCGGCGGGCGGGGAGAGAGTGTGGGAGACGGCGATGGACACGTTCTGGTAGGCGGGGGTCTGCGGCCGGACGCTCGCGGTGTCGAGGGCGGCGAGCACGTCGGCGGCGAAGGGGTAGCTCCGGGTGAGTTCCTCGTCCTGGTACAGGCTGCGCAGCGACGGCGGGAGGCCGCCCTTCAGCGCGTTGGTGAGCTGGTTGTCCCGGCTGCGCAGGCACAGGGTGGCCTCGAAGGCGAGGTCGGCGTGCCGGCTGTAGGCGCCCACCGCGAGGTCGATCCCGCCGATGGTCACGCCGGCGGGGCGGTCGGGCGTCACGGCGGGGTAGGGCGCCCAGTGGAAGTGCTGGAAGAGTTCGGGCTGGTTGGCTTTCATCGACGGGTAGACGAACGGGTAGTTGAGTTCGAAGGCGGCCGTACCGGACTCCATGGCGAGCCGGTTCTGGTCCTCCATCTGGTTCGGCAGCGAGGGGTCGGCGGCCGCGGAGGTCGCCAGGTCGTGCATGACCGTGGCGGCCGCGACGGCGGGAGGCCCGAGCGAGGGCGCCTGTGCGTCGGGGGTGAGGATGGAACCTCCGGCGCTGGTGACCAGGGTGTTGAACCAGACCGTCAGTCCCTCGTACTGGGCGCCTTGGACCTCCACGTAGTGCGGTTTGCCCGCACGGGCCAGGTCCTCCGCCATGGCCAGCATCTCGGCCCAGGTCCGGGGCGGGGTTCGGACCAGGTCGTCGCGGTACCAGAGCAGTTGGGTGTTGGAGTTGTACGGCGTCGCGTACAGCCGGCCCCGCCAGGTCGCGGTGCGCACCGCCGCGTCGAGCGTGTCGGCGGTGCCCCGGTCGCGCAGCTGCCCGGTCCACTCCCGGATCCATCCGGCCTCGGCGAACTCGGCGGGCCAGGTGACGTCCAGGCCGAGGATGTCCACGTCGGCGTCGTGGGCGGCCATCCGGCGCACCAGTTGCTGGCGTTGGCCGTCCGCGCCGCGGGGCAGCTTGTCGTAGCGGATGGTGTAGCGCCCGCCGGACTGCTGCCCGCAGTGGTCGGCGGCTTGCTGGAGCGCACCCGAATCGTCCGGGAAGTTGTACCAGTTCAGCGTGACCGGGCCGTTCTGCCCGCCGCTCCCACAGCCGGCCAGGGTGGACGCGACCACGGCCAGCCCGGCGGCGGCACTCGCCCACCGTGATCGGAGGCTGGGGACCCTCGGCATCGTTCTCCCGTGGTGCGGCGGACCGGCCCCGCCGACCCTAGCCCGCTGCCCCGGCCGCATCCCGGCGTGCCGCGCCGTCGACCAGCCGGACGGCCCAGCCTCCGGAGACCGACGGAGTCGGGGGCATGGGGGAGCCGCACGACGTCAGGGACGGTTCTGGGGCCGCGGTGCGGCAGCGGTCGGCCAGGTGGGGGCGAGGGAGGCGGCGAGGGCCGCGCCCTACCTGTGTGCCGGTCCGGGGGCCGACGACGGGCGTTCGAAGAAGGTCTCCAGGGAGACCGTCGCCTGGGTGCCGCTCACCCCCTCGATCGCGTACAGGCGCCGCAGCACGTCCTGGAGTTGCTCGGTGGTGGAGGTTCGCACCTTCACCAGGACCGAGGCGCTGCCCGCGATGATGTGGGCCTCCTCGATCTCCGGGATGGCGGCGAACGCCTCGGCCGAATCCCCCATCCAGGCCGAGGACTCGACCATCACGAAGGCGAGCACTCCGAGCCCGAGCGCCCTCGGATCGACCTCGATGGTCGTACGCCGGACGACCCCGCGCTCACGCAGCTTGCGGACCCGCTCGTGGGTCGCGCCCGCGGACAGCCCGATCGCCTTGCCCAGGGCCGCGTACGCCTGCCCGGCGTCCTGCTGCAACAGCGCGACCAGCGCGCGGTCGATCTCGTCGAGGTTCTCTGATGTCACGCTGCAACCATATCGTCTTCTGTCATACTCATGCAGCGCCGAATGAAATTCAGCACGAGGCATCAAGAGGTGAACTGTGTCTGGCGAGATCAAGCACGGCCTGTACCAGATCCTGGACGAGCGCTTCCGCACCGGGAAGTGCGCCAGCGGCGACCACCGGTTGGAGAAGCTCCACGGGGACTGCCGGTGGGCGGAGGGTCCGGTCTACCTGCCGGCCTGGCGTCAGCTGATCTGGAGCGACATCCCCAACGACCGGATGCTGCGCTGGGACGAGACCACCGGCACGGTCGGCGTCTTCCGCTCCCCCGCCGGCCACAGCAACGGCAACACGCTGGACCGCGAGGGCCGCCTCATCAGCTGCGAGCAGGGCAACCGCCAGGTGACCCGCACCGAGCACGACGGTTCGATCACCGTGCTGGCCGACCGCTACCGGGGCAAGCGGCTCAACTCCCCCAACGACGCGGTGGTGCACTCCGACGGTTCGGTCTGGTTCTCCGACCCGGACTTCGGCATCACCAGCGACTACGAGGGCCACCGCGCCGAGAGCGAGATCGGCGCGTGCCACGTGTACCGCATCGACCCGGGCAGCGGCGAGGTACGGCTCGTCGCGGACGGCTTCACCGGCCCCAACGGGCTCGTCTTCTCGCCCGACGAGCGGCAGCTGTTCGTCTCGGACAGCCGCGCGCGGCACATCCGCGTCTTCGACGCGCGCGAGGACGGCACCCTCTCGGACGGCAAGGTCTTCGCGGAGGCGCCGAACGGCAGCTTCGACAACATCCGCTTCGACGACGGAGGGCGCCTGTGGGCGGCCGCCTTCGACGACGGCGTGCACTGCTACGACCCGGACGGCTCGCTGATCGGGCGACTGCTCATACCCGAGCCCGTCTCCAACCTCACCTTCGGCGGGCCGAAGAACAATCGGCTCTTCATCACCGCGTCGACCTCGGTGTACTCCATGGTCATGGCGGTGACGGGGGTGGCGCTCGCGCGACGCTGAGGAAAGCGAGGCGGCCATCGTCTCCCTACTGGACCGCACCCTGGCCTGCGTCAATCCGCTGTCCTTCCAGGGTCTCCTCCAGCCGGAGGAGACCCTGCTGAGCGCGGCTACGCCTCGGCGAGGCGGGTGGCCAGGTCGTCGAGGCCGAGGGAGCCCTGGGCGAGTACGGCGGTGTGCCAGGTGCGGAGGTCGAAGTCGACGCCCTGGCGGCGGCGGGCGGCCTCGCGGCCCTGGAGCCAGGCCTGTTCGCCCAGCTTGTAGCCGATGGCCTGGCCGGGCCAGCCGAGGTAGCGGTCGATCTCGCTGGAGCGGCGCGGGAGTTCGCTGCCGTGGTGGGTGGCCATGAAGTCGAGGGCGAGGGCCGGGGTCCAGCGTTCGCCCGGGTGGAAGCCTGAGTCGGCGGGGATGGCGAGTTCGAGGTGCATGCCGATGTCGACGATCACCCGGATGATCCGCAGCATCTGCTTGTCCAGGTAGCCGAGGCGCCGGGCGGGGTCGGTGAGGAAGCCCAGTTCGTCCATCAGGCGCTCGGCGTACAGCGCCCAGCCCTCCTTGTTGGCGCTGACCGCGCCGAGGGTGATCTGGTAGGTGCTGAGCCGGTCGGCGCAGGCGGTCCAGCGGGCGGTCTGCAGGTGATGGCCGGGGACGCCCTCGTGGTACCAGGTGCTGACGAGCTGCCAGGTGGGGAAGGAGAGTCGGCCGAGGGCGGGTAGGTAGGTGCGGCCGGGGCGGCTGAAGTCGAGGCTGGGGCCGTTGTAGTAGGGCGCGCCCGAGCTTCCCGGCGGCGCGATCCTGGACTCGACCCGGCGCATCGGGCCGGCGATGTCGAAGTGGGTGCCGTCGAGGGCGTCGATCGCCTCGTCCATGATCTGCTGGAGCCAGGCGCGGACGTTCTCCTCGCCCTCGACGGCGTGGCCGTGGGTGTTGAGGTGGTCCATGGCGGCCCGCACGCCCGCGCCGGGGAGGATGCGCTCCGCCTCGGCCCGCATCTCGGCGACCGTCCGGTGGAACTCCTCCCAGGCCCAGGCGTACGCCTCCGCCGGGTCGATCTCGGCGCCGTTGGCCCAGCGGGCGGAGCGCAGGTAACGCTCGCGCCCGACGGCGTCCGGGGTGCCGTCGGCGGCGGGCAGGTAGGTGTCGGCCAGCCAGTCGCGGAAGGCGGCAGTGGCGGCGGTCGCCTGCTCGGCGGCGGCGTCGAGTTCGGGGCGCAGCGGGGCGGGGCCGTCCGCGACGAACCCGGTGAACCAGCTGGTGCCGCCGCCCGATTGCCCCGTCCAGGCGTCGAGTTGGGCGATGGCCGCGTGGGCCTGCCGGGGTGCGCTGAGCAGTCCGCGGCCGATGCCCTCGGCCAGGGTCGCCCGGTAGCCGTCCAGTGCGCCGGGGACGTTGCGCAGCCGTCCGGCGACGGCGGCCCACTGCTCGGCGGTGTCGGTGGGCATCATGGTGAAGACGCCACGCACCTTGTGCAGGGGCGAGTTGACGTTGCGCAGTTCGCGGAGGTGGTCCCCGGCCTCGTGCACGGCGAGTTCGGCGGTGAGCCGCTCGCGCAGGAGGCGGGCGCAGTCCAGGTCGGCGGGGTCGTCCGCGGGCGCCGCGGTGACGAGGGCGGTCAGTGTCTGCCGGGCGAGTTCGGCGAGCGCGTCGAACCCCTCCGGTGACAGGTCCGGTTGCCGGTCGTCCTCGGGGTGGAGGCCGAGTCTGGTCGAGGTCGCCGGGTCGAGTGCCGCGACCCGGGCGACGTGGTCGTCGGCGATCCTGCGGGGGGACTTCGGCGTCTCGGGCATGTGCTCCATGCTGGCGCAGCTGCCGACCCGCCGTCCAGGGTGCCGGACGGCGGATCAGCGACTGCTCAGGCGGGCTCAGCGCCCCGCGTTCACCGCGTCGACGTACCCGGCCTGGTCGAGCTCGGTCAGCAGGTCGCGGTGCCGTCGGACGTCGTCGCCCCCTGTTCCTGCCAACTCGTCGTCAGCCCTGGCAGAGGCCCCGGCTGTTCGACGGCAGCGCGGTGATGTTGTACAGCGGCGCGGCCCCGGCCAGGATCCGCACGTGCGGCGCGTTCCCGGCGGCGACCGACGCCTTGAGGCCGTCCACGATGGCGTCCTGGAACGCACCGTCCGGGAACGGCGCCAGAGTCGAGATGTCGACGGTCCGGGTCGCCCGCGAGATGTTCTCCCGCATCTTGTCCAGCAACCGCGTTAAATTACCCTAAAGCAACCTGATGCCATGTCAGAGTCCCGTCAAAAGCTTCTGTCACTGGGGAACTGACGCCCCCTCGGCTCACGACGGCCGTCAACGAGTTCGATCACCGCGGACATCGACAACCCGCCCGGAACGCAAAGAAGCCGGGGTCGACACGATCATCGTGTCGACCCCGGCTCCTGCTGGTAGCGGGGACAGGATTTGAACCTGCGACCTCTGGGTTATGAGCCCAGCGAGCTACCGAGCTGCTCCACCCCGCGTCGGTGAGATCACCTTATGCCACAACCCCGCCGAAACAGAAATCGGTTTCCCCGGGCGGTGGCCCGCCCCGCCCGGGGAGCCGTGGTCAGCAGATTCGGGGCAGCTGTTCGCCCATCGGCAGGTCGACCACCCGGGTGCCGCCGAAGCCGGTGCGGGCGACGACCATCCCGGGGTGGTCCTCGACGCACTCCCCGATCGCCACCGCCTCCGCGCCGAGCGGGTGGGCGCGCATGGCGGCGAGCACGGCGTCGGCCTCGGCGCGCGGGACGAAGGCGACCAGCTTGCCCTCGTTGGCGATGTACATCGGGTCCAGTCCCAGTACGGCGCACGCGTTGGCCACCGGGTCCGGGACGGGCACGGCGCGTTCGCTCAGCATCACGCCCACCCCGGCCGCCGCCGCGATCTCGTTGAGCGCCGCCGCCAGCCCGCCCCGGGTGGGGTCGCGCAGCACGTGCAGGTCGCGGGTGGCGCCGAGCATCGCCTCGACCAGCCCGCCGAGCGCCGCGCAGTCGCTGCGCACCTCGACCCCGAACTCCAGGCCCTCCCGGACGCTCAGGATCGCCACCCCGTGCAGCCCGATCGGCCCGCTGACGATCACCACGTCGCCCGGGCGGGCCCGCTGCGGCCGGATGTCGACCCCGGACGGGACGAGCCCGATGCCGGCGGTGTTCAGGTAGACGCCGTCCCCGTGCCCGGCCTCGACCACCTTGGTGTCCCCGGTGGCCACCTCCACCCCGGCGGTGCGGGCGGCGGCGCCGAGCGCCCGGGCGACCCGGTCCACGACGGCCAGCTCCACCCCCTCCTCCAGGATGAAGCCGCAGGACAGGTACGCCGCCCGGGCCCCGCTCATGGCGAGGTCGTTGACCGTGCCGTTGACGGCGAGGTCGCCGATGCAGCCGCCGGGGAAGAACAGCGGCCGCACCACGTAGGAGTCGGTGGAGAAGGCCAGCCGGGCACCGCCCAGTTCCAGGACGGCCGAGTCGCCGAGCCCCGCCAGCGCCGGGCCGCCGAACGCGGGCGCGAAGAGGTTCTCCACCAGTTCGGCGGACATCGCCCCGCCGCCGCCGTGGCCCATCACCACCCGGGGGTGGTCGCGCAGCGGCAGCGGGCAGCTCCAGCCGGAGAAGTCCGGCGCGGCCGGGTCGGTGAGCAGTTCGGTGTCAGCCAACGGGGCTCGCCTCCTGGGCCGGGCTCGGCGTGCTCAGCCGCCGGTAGAGGTAGTACGCGGCGCAGGCGCCCTCGCTGGAGACCATGGTGGCGCCGAGCGGCGTGCGCGGCGTGCAGACCGTGCCGAAGGCCTCGCACTGGTGGGGCTTCAACAGCCCCTGCAGCACCTCGCCGGCCCGGCACTGGGCGGGTTCGCGGGTGCGGATGCCCGCGACGTCGAAGCGGTGCTCGGCGTCGTGGTCCCGGTAGCGCGGGGAGAGCCGCCAACCGCTCCGCGGGATCACGCCGATGCCCCGCCAGGAGCTGTCGGTCACCTCGAAGACGTCCGCCAGCATGGCGCGGGCCGCCGGGTTGCCCTCGGGCCGGACGGCCCGGGCGTAGGCGTTGTCTACGGTGTGCTCGCCGCGCTCCAGCTGCCGTACGGTCCGCCGGATGCCCTCCAGGATGTCCAGCGGCTCGAAGCCGGTGACCACGATCGGCACCCGGTGGCGCTCCGCGAGCGCCGGGTACTCGGTGGTGCCCATCACGCTGCACACGTGCCCGGCGGCCAGGAAGCCCTGGACCCGGCAGTCCGGTGAGTCCATGATCGCCTCGATGGCCGGGGGCACCCGGACGTGCGAGACCAGCATGCTGAAGTTGCGAAGGCCCTGCTTCCGGGCGAGGTGGACGGCCATGGCGTTCGGCGGGGCGGTCGTCTCGAAGCCGATGCCGAAAAAGACCACCTCCCGGTCCGGGTTCTCCCGGGCGATCCTCAGCGCGTCGAGCGGCGAGTACACCACCCGGACGTCGCCGCCCTCGCCCCGTACCCGGAACAGGTCGCGGTCGGTGCCGGGCACCCGCAGCATGTCCCCGAAGGAGCAGAAGATCACCTCCGGCCGGGCGGCGATGGCGAGCGCCCGGTCGATCACCTCCAGCGGGGTGACGCACACCGGGCAGCCCGGCCCGTGGATCAACTCGACCTCCTCCGGTAGGAGTTGGTCGATGGCGTGCCGGATGATGCTGTGCGTCTGGCCGCCGCACACCTCCATCAGCGCCCAGGGCCGGGTGACCGTCGCCCTGATGTCGGCGAGCAGGCCCTCGGCCAGCTCGGGGTTGCGGAACTCCTCCAGGTACTTCACCGCTCGACCTCCTCAGCCACGCCTGCCGTCTCGGCGGCCTCCCACGGGTCGCCGAACTCCTCCTGCAGCAGCCCGAGTTCCTCGAACAGCCGCAGGGTCCGCCGGGCCGACTCCTCGTCCAGACGCTGCAGCGCGAAGCCCACGTGGACGATCGCGTACTCCCCCACCGCCAGGTCGGGCAGGTACTCCAGGCAGACGTCCTTGACCACCCCGCCGAAGTCCATCACCGCCATCCTGGTCCCGTCGCGCTCCCCGATCTCCGTCACCCTGCCGGGCACCGCCAGGCACATCCGCTCTCACTCCTCCCGGGCGGCCGACGACCGGCCGGCCACCATCAGCTGGCCGAGCGCCAGCCCTCCGTCGTTGGGCGGCACCCGGCGGTGCCGCAGCACGGTGAAGCCGTCCTCCCCGAGGCCGCTCGCGCAGGCCGAGGAGAGCAGCGCGTTGGCGAAGACGCCGCCGCTGAGCGCGACCGTGGTGGTGCCGTGCCGATCCCGGGCGGCCGCGCAGACCTGCCGGACGGCCTCGGCCACCGCGGCGTGGAAACGCGCGGCGATCAGTCCCGTCGGCGCGCCCGCGGCCAGGTCCGCGACCACCCCGGCCAGCACCGGCCCGGGTTCGACGGTCCAGCCGTCCGCCCGTTCCGCGAGCCCGAAGCCGTAGCCCGCCGCGGGGCCGAACTCCACTGCGGCCGCCTCCAGTTCGATCGCCGCCTGGGCCTCGTACCCGGCCCGGTGACAGATCCCGGCGAGCGAGGACACCGCGTCGAACAGCCGGCCCATGCTGGAGGTCGGCACGCAGTTCAGCCCGCGCTCCAACTGCCGCTCCAGCAGCCGCAGTTCGTCGGCCGGGCAGGCCTCGATCGGCGGCAGCCCGGCGGCCCGGGGCAGCCCGGCCGCGCGCAGGTGCGCCAGCGCCGTGCGGTACGGGCGCTCGACGGCCGCGTCCCCGCCCGGCAGCGGCACATACGCGAGGTGGGCGAGGCGACGGAATCCGTCGTAGTCGGCGAGCAGCACCTCGCCGCCCCAGACCGCGCCGTCCTCGCCGTAGCCGGTGCCGTCGAAGGCCACTCCGAGGACGGGGCGGCCGCCGTCCAGGCCGTGTTCCGCCATCAGCGCGGCGATGTGGGCGTGGTGGTGCTGCACCCGGCGCACCGGTCGGCCGGCGGCGGTGCGCTCGGCGTGGTGGAGCGAACGGTAGCCGGGGTGCCGGTCGGCGACCAGCAGTTCCGGCCGCACCCCGCTGACCGTGCCGAGCTGGTCGACCGCGCGGTCGAAGGCGCGCAGCGTGGCCAGGTCGTCCATGTCGCCGATGTGGCCGGACAGCCAGGCGTAGCCGTCCCGGGCCAGCGCGAAGGTGTTCTTCAGGTCCCCGCCGACGGCCAGCACCGGTCGGACGGGCACCGGCAGCGGGAGCGGCAGCGGGGCGTAGCCGCGCGAGCGGCGCAGCGGCAGCTGTTCGCCGTCCACCACCCGCACCACGGAGTCCTCGCAGGGCACCTGGATCGGCCGGTCGTGGCTGAGCCAGCCGTCGACCAGCGGCGCGAGCCCGCTGAGCGCCTCCCGGTCGTCGGTGACGATCGGCTCCCCGGAGAGGTTGGCGCTGGTCATCACCAGCAGGTCCGGCCCGGGGGCGGCGAGCAGCAGGTGGTGCAGCGGGGTGTACGGGAGCATCACCCCGAGGTCGGGGCTGCCCGGGGCGACGGCCGGGAGTTCCGCGGCGAACCCGCCGGGGCGGCGCAGCAGGACGATCGGCCGCACCGGTCCGGTGAGCAGTTCCCGTTCGACGGGCCCGAGCGGCAGCATTCCCTCGACGGTGGCGAGGTCACGGGCCATCAGGGCGAAGGGCTTGTCACCACGCCGCTTGCGCCGGCGCAGCAGGGCGACGGCGGTGCGGTCGCGGGCGTCGCAGGCGAGGTGGTAGCCGCCGATGCCCTTGACGGCGAGGATCGCCCCGTCGGCCAGCAGCCGCCGGGCCCCGCCGAGGGCGTCCTCGTCGCGGCGGTCGGGGTGCCCGGGGACGGTCAGGGTGAGCCGTGGTCCGCAGCCGTGGCAGGCGACGGGCTGGGCGTGGAAGCGGCGGTCGGCGGGGTCGGTGTACTCCCGGGCGCAGTCCGCGCACATCGGGAAGCCGGCCATGGTGGTGTTGGCCCGGTCGTAGGGCAGGCCGGTGACGATGGTGTGCCGGGGGCCGCAGTTGGTGCAGCTGATGAACGGATGCCGGTGGCGCCGGTCGGCGGGGTCGGTGAGTTCGGCCAGGCAGTCGGCGCAGACGGCGACGTCGGGCGGGATCAGGGTGGCGCGCGGGCCGTCGGTGCGGGAGGCGGTGATGGTGAAGCCGGTGGCGCCGGTGGCGGCGAGCGGCTCCTGCTCGACCGAGGCGACCCGGGCGAGCGGCGGCGCGTCGCCGGCCACCCGTCGGCAGAAGGCGTCGAGGGCCTCCCGGCTGCCCTCGACTTCGGCGAGCACGCCCTCGCCGGTGTTGGTGACGCTGCCGGCCAGTCCGAGTTCCCCGGCCAGCGCGAAGACGAACGGCCGGAAGCCGACGCCCTGCACCAGGCCGCGCACGGCGACCCGGCGCCGCTGGAGGTCGAACGCCGTCACGACGGCTCCGGCACGGCGTGGTGGTGCCCCTCAGGCGCGTGCCCGGAAACCACGTGCCCGGAAACCACGTGCCCGGCGGCCATCACCGGCCGGTGCGGCGCGGCGCCGTCCAGCACGGCGAGCGCCCGCTCCAGCAGCGCGCCGACGCCGTCGCCGGTGCGGGCCGAGGTGGGCACCACCTCCACGCCGGGGTTGACCCGCTGGACGTTGGCGAGGAACGCCGCCTCGTCGAACTCGGCCGCCGCGGCGAGGTCCGCCTTGGTGACCAGGACGAGGTTGGCCAGCCCGAACGCGGTGGGGTACTTGAGCGGCTTGTCCTCGCCCTCGGTCACCGAGGCCAGGACCACCCGCAGCGATTCGCCGAGGTCGTAGGAGGCCGGGCAGACCAGGTTGCCGACGTTCTCCACGAACAGCAGCCGGCAGTCCCCGGGCAGCCAGCCGTCCAGGTGCCCGGCGAGCATCCGGGCCTCCAGGTGGCAGAGCCCGTCGGTGAGCACCTGCTTCACCGGCGCCCCCGAACGGGCCAGCCGCAGCGCGTCGTTCTCGGTGGCGAGGTCGGCGGTGAGCGCGGCGACGGACACCCCGCGCCGGCGGGCGAGCCCCAACTCGGCTTCCAGCAGGGCGGTCTTGCCGCTGCCGGGGCTGGAGAGCAGGTTCACCGCGACCGTCCCGCGGGCGGTCAGCGCGGCCCGCAGTTCGCGGGCGCCGTCGTCGTTGCGGGCGAGCACCGCCCGGCGCAGGTCGACCGTTTGCCCCGGGTGTCCGGTCTGGCACATCGGCTTCAGCCTTTCTGTTCGGCCCGGACGCCGGGGCGCCCGGCCCACTCGACGTCGAGGATCTGGAGCTCGCGACCTGACAGCAGCTCGACGCCGCCGCCGGAGCGGCAGCCCGGGCAGCCGAGGTCCGGCGGCATGCCGACGGCCCACTCGACGCCGCAGGGCGCGCAGCGGGCCCGTGCCGTGACGGATTCGGTGTCCAGCGCCGCGCCCTCCACCAGCGTTCCGGCGCAGGCGAGTTCGAAGCAGAAGTCGAGGGCTTCGGGCACGACGCCCGCCAACTCGCCGACCCGCAGCCGCACTCGGGCCACTCCGGGGGCCCCGTGTTCGCGCGCGGCCGTGTCCACCTGCTCGACGACGGCGGCGGCGATCGACATCTCGTGCATCGGTCCCTTTCCACGGCGGCCGGCAACGCGCCCCATTACAGGGGGCGGTGGCGGCGACGGCTCGAAGCCGCGCCGCCACCGCGTCCGGGGCTGCACCGTTCGCAGCAATCCGCGGCTCACATCCGCGAGATCTTCAGGTACCGCTTGAGGTCGGGCAGGCTCTGCCAGACCAGCGCGCCGATCCCCGCCAGCAGGGCCGCGCAGAAGAGTTTCCTCAGCATGGTGTCGTCCTCCTCTCCGACGACAGGGCCTCCTCCACGGCCCGCAGGACCACGTGGACGGCCTCCTCGACGGCGGCGGCGACGGGTTCGCTCAGCCCGATGCCCTCCTCCAGGGACGCCGGTTCGCAGCCGACCACCAGCACCCGCCCGGGCGGCTCGCCCCCGGTGCCGGCGGCGAGCGTGGCGAGCAGCCCGAGCACGGCGTCCGGCCCCATCCGGTGCCCGTCCAGGACGGGCACCTCCAGGGGCTCGGCGGCCGCCTCGATGAGGTACACCGTGCCGGGCGCGCCGCCGCGGCAGGTGGCGTCGACCAGGACGGCGGTGCGGTAGCCGTCGAGCAGCCGGTACGCCAGGTCGACGCCGCGCACGCCGACGTCGACCACCTCGACGCCGTCCGGCAGCGGCTGGGCGGCGAGGCGCCGGACGGTCTCCACCCCGAACCCGTCGTCGCCGAGGAAGATGTTGCCCACCCCGGCGACCAGTACCGTCGGCCCGGTCACGCCTCCTCCAGCGGGGTGACCTCGTCGGGCTGGAAGTACCGGAAGCGCCCCTGGGCCCGCCACAGATCCGCGCCCGGGTCGTCCTCCACCGTGACGGCCAGGTGCACCGAGCCGTCGAGGTCGTGCAGCACCGCCTCCACCACGGCGGTGCGCCCGTCCAGGAAGAGGTCCTGGGCGTCGGTGCGCCGCCGTCCGGGCCGCAGCAGCACCCGGCTGCCCGCGCCGACCTGCCGGCCGTCGACCAGCACCCGGTCCCGTTCGGGGTCGACCTCCGGGTCGTTGCCCGGGTCCCACCAGGGCTGCTCCGGGTCCGGGCCGCCGCCGGTGATCTCGCGCAGCCCGCGGATCGCGCCGTGCAGCCGTTCCAGCACCTCGGGCGGCATGGACTCGGCCAGGTCGATCACGGCGCCGGCCCGGTCGTCGGTGCCCCTGGCCTCCCGCTTCTCCCGGTCGGTCAGGGCCGCCGTCCGCAGGGCCAGGATCTCGTCGATCTCGGTGGCGTCGTACAGGGCGCCGAGGCTCTCCGGGGCGATCCGCGGGTGGTCCTCCAGGATGATCGGCGAGGACAGCACCACCTGGTTCCCGCCTTCCGGTCCGGCCGGCACCGGCCAGGTGCGTTCGTTGCGGCACCGCTCGACGGCCGGCCGGGCCCATTCGGGCGGGTCGGCGACCGACAGGAAGCGGCCGTGCTCCAGCCCGAGCAGCAGGTGGGTGGAGACCAGGGAGCGCGGCAGCGCCTCCTCGCGGCCGGCCCCCAGGCCTGGCGTCCAGTCGGAGACGTTCTCCACCTCCGCGGTCAGGCGCTGCGCCCGGTACGGGCCGGGCAGTTCCTCGACCCTCAACCGCAGGAGCCCGTCGACCTGTTCGCGCCGGCGCACCAGGCGGCCGACGGCGCTGCCGTGCTCGTGCAGCAGCTCCGTCCCGCCGACGCCCGGCAGCCGGAACCCGTGCTGCACTCCCTCACCGGTCAACTCCTCGACGGGAAGGAGGAGTTCGATCCGCTCCTCGACGCCCTCGTCCCACTCGGCGAGGACCCGGTCGGCGAGCTCCAGCTGCTCCACCGGCTCGAACCCGCCGCCTTCGGTGGCCTGTTCGACGGTGCGCCGCTGGACCCGCAGGAAGCGCAGCTCGACCGCCAGCCGGTCATCGCGCTGCGACTCCATGACGCACTCGGTGCGCTGGTGGGAGTGTTCGCCGCCCTGCGCGGTGTACTCGGGCGGCACCAGCACGCCGAACTGCCAGCGCAGCCGGTTCTTGGCCGCGGAGGCGCGGTACGGGTAGAGCACGTAGCCCTCCAGCAGCACCGCGTCGGCGATCTGCCGGGCGGCCGCGAAGCCGCGCTCGATCCCCTCGGGGAAGCCGTTCACCTGGCCCCCTCCCCGACCGCGGCCGTGGCGAGCAGCTCGCGCACGGTCGCCTCCCAGGAGGGCAGGGCCCGCCGGGAGCGGTAGGCCAGCAGCTCGTCCATCAGGTCCTCGGGCAGCCGCAGCCAGCCGCAGCCGGGGAAGTGGCGGTCGACCGCCTCCCGCCAGACCCGCACCGGCATCCGCACCCGGGCCTCCTTGTCCCACGGCACGGGGGTGACCTGGAAGCCGCCGGGGCCGGCGAAGGCGGTGCCGGAGAAGAGCAGCAGCAGCGGCACCTCGCCGCCCTCCAGCGCCCGGAAGTACCGGCCGCAGGCCACTTCCAGGTCGTAGCTGCACGGCACCGCGAGGTCGGCCTCGGTCTCCCCGGTGAATCCGGGCACCAGCAGCGGCACGGTCGCGAACTGGATCGGGTTGAGCGTGCCGGCCCAGCGCTCCCGCTCGCCGAAGAGGTCGCTCAGCCGCTCGCCCTCGGCGTCGCCGTACGACCGGCGGCCGGGTTCGATCCGCAGCTGGCACTGCAGGGCGAGGGCGTGCACCCGGGTTTCGGCGGGAGCCGTGATCCGCAGCCGGAACACCAGGGTCGGCACGGCCGCGTACGGGTCGGAGCGCACGCCGGTGCAGGCGAAGCCGAGCGTCGTCACGCCCTCACCTCCGCTGCCAGCGGGCGGGCCCGTACGGCCAACTGCCCGAAGAAGTCGTCGAGTTCGGCCCGGGCCTCGGCGCCGCCGTCGAAGCCGTGCCAGCACCGCCGCAGCCGGCCCACCAGCTCGTAGCAGACGTCGATCGGCACCAGGAAGCACTCGACCCGCCCTTCGGCGCGGCGCAGCAGCAGCGCCTCCACGTCGGGCTCCAGGGCGGCGGCCAGCCGGCTGGCGCCGAGGGCGCGTTCCCAGGCCTCCTGGTCCAGCTCGCTCTCGGTGGCGCCGGCCGGCCCGGGGTAGAACGCGAGCAGCCGGTCCAGCACGGCGTTGCGGAACAGGAACACGGTGCCGACCGGGATGCCCAGTTCCGACCAGGCCCGTTCGGCCGATTCGCCGTCCGGGTCGCTCAGGTAGCGGTCCGGGACGGCGCGGTAGCGGCCGCCGGCCGCGCCCGGCTGCCGGAAGAGAAGGCCGCAGGCGGTGCAGGTGCAGGCCAGGGCGCGTTCCTCGACGTCCACCAGGTGGCGGTGGCCGGCCGGCAGGTCGTGGCCGCAGAGGCCGCACTGCTCGGGTCGCGGCGGTGCCGGCTCGCGCAGCCGGCGCAGCAGGGCGGTCCCGTCCCGGGAGACCCGTCGGGTGTTCATCGCGCCTCCGCGGGCTGCGGCGGACGGGTGCCGATCTGGAGCAGTTGCGGGGCGCGCTCCAGCTCCAGGGCCGTCACCTCGGGCGCGTGGCAGGCGAGGGCGGCCTCCACCTCCTGCTCCCCGCAGCCGCAGCCGGTGGCCGTCCGGCGCAGCCGCAGGGTGCCGGTCTCCGGCGCGAAGCCGAGCACCTCGACCCGCTCGGGCAGGGCGGCGAGCGCCCGGTCGATCCGGGCGGTCACGTCCTCGGGGTGCAGGTCGTGCAGGAGCAGCAGCCCGGCCACCACCGGGTCGTCCAGCATCCGCTCCAGGGCGGGCGGGGGCAGCGCGGGGACGAGCCTGGCCAGGCCCTCGCCGTAGAACTCCATGAGGTCGCGGACGAGTTGTTCGCCCGTCTGCTCGGCGCCGCTGCCGGCCAGCGCGTCCAGGGCCTGCTGGATCCGCAGCCCGGTCTGTTCGGCCGTCATGCGGTGAGCCCGCTCAGGCCGGTGGGCACGTGCATGGTCTTCAGGGTGCGTCCGTTGCCCACGTACATGTGGACGCCGCAGGGCAGGCAGGGGTCGAAGCTGCGCACGGTGCGCATGATGTCGATGCCCTTGAAGTTCTCCGGGGAGTTCTCCTCGAAGATCGGCGTGTTCTGCACCGCGTCCTCGTACGGGCCGGGCGTGCCGTAGCTGTCGCGGACGCTGGCGTTCCACGGGGTGGGCGGGTACGGGTGGTAGTTGGCGATCTTGCCGTCGCGGATCACCATGTGGTGCGAGAGCACGCCGCGCACGGCCTCGGTGAAGCCGCAGCCGATCGACTCGTCCGGCACCTCGAAGCGCTCCCAGGTCTGGCTGCGCCCGGCGCGGACCTCGTCGAGCGCCTTCTCGGCGAAGTGCAGGGCGGCGGCCGCCGCGTAGGCCTGGAAGTAGGTGCGGGCGCGGTTGCGCTCGATCGCGTTGCTCCACTGCGGGATCTTCCACTCGAAGGTGACCTCGGGCTTGGTCATCGAGCGGGGCAGGTTGATCTGCACGCTGTGGCCGGTGGCCTTGACGTAGCCGATGTCGACCAGCCCGGACAGGGCGGTGGACCACAGGCGGGCGATCGGGCCGCCGCCGGTGTCGAGGGCGAGGTGCTCCTTGCCGTCGAACCAGCGCGGGGACATCACCCAGCTGTACTTGTCGTCGAAGTTCCGCTTCTGCGGCTGCGGGATGGTGTGCTGGTTCCACGGGTGCCGGGGGTCGACGGGGTTGCCCAGCGGGTCGTGGGTGACGAAGAGTTCCTTGCCCTGCCAGTCCTCGTAGTAGGAGCTGCCGAGCAGGATGCGGATGCCGAGGTTGATCTGCGTCAGGTCATTGGTGACGAGCTTGCCGTCGACCACGATGCCGGGCGTGACGAACATCCGCCGGCCCCAGTCCGTCATGTTGCGGTATGTGAAGTCGCAGTGGTCCGGGTCGTTGAGACTGCCCCAGCAGCCGAGCAGGACGCGGCGCCGGCCGACCTCCTCGTAGCCGGGCAGCGCCTGGTAGAAGAAGTCGAAGAGGTCGTCGTGCAGCGGCACGACCTTCTTCATGAACTCGACGTAGCGCATCAGCCGGGTCAGGTAGTCGGTGAACAGCTGCACGGTGGCGACCGTGCCGACGCCGCCCGGGTAGAGCGTGGAGGGGTGCACGTGGCGGCCCTCCATCAGGCAGAACATCTCCCGCGTGTACCGGCTGACCTGGAGCGCCTCACGGTAGAACTCGCCCTCGATCGGGTTGAGCGAACGCATGATGTCGGCGATGGTCTTGTACCCGTGGTCGCCGGCGTGCGGGGCCTCGGTGCGCTCGGCGAGCTCCAGGACGCCCGGGTTGGTCTCCTTGACCATCTTCTCGCAGTAGTCGACCCCGACCAGGTTCTCCTGGAAGATGTTGTGGTCGAACATGTACTCGGCGGCCTCGCCGAGGTTGATGATCCACTCCCCCAGGTGCGGGGGCTTCACGCCGTACGCCATGTTCTGGGTGTAGACCGAGCAGGTGGCGTGGTTGTCGCCGCAGATCCCGCAGATCCGGCTGGTGATGAAGTGGGCGTCGCGCGGGTCCTTGCCGCGCATGAAGACGCTGTAGCCGCGGAAGACCGAGGAGGTGCTGTAGCACTCCGCGACCCTCTTCTGCTTGAAGTCGATCTTCGTGTGGATGCCCAGGCTGCCCACGATCCGGGTGATCGGGTCCCAGGACATCTCGGTCAGGCCGCTGCCGTCGCCGGTCGACCTGGTGGTCGGTGTTGCCATCGTGTCTGCGTGTCCTTGTCTGCGAGAACGACGGGGCCGCACACCGGGGCGGTGTGCGGCCCTCCCCTGTCACCAGGGCGGGCGGTAGCCCGTGGTCAGGTGGCGGCCGGTGCGGCGCCACTTCGGTTCCTTGTCGACGGTGTTCAGCGTGATCGCGCGCAGCCGGCGGATCAGCGAGCCGTACGCGCTGCTGGCGCCGGTGGACACGCGCGAGCCGGGCGGCGGGTCCATGAAGGGCATGAACTTGTCCGGGAAGCCCGGCATGGTGCAGGCGATGCAGATGCCGCCCACGTTCGGGCAACCGCCGACGCCGTTGATCCAGCCGCGCTTGGTGACGTTGCACTTGACGACCGGGCCCCAGCAGCCGAGCCGCACCAGGCACTCGGGGGTGCCGTAGTCGGTGGCGAACTGGCCCTGTTCGTAGTAGCCGCCGCGGTCGCAGCCCTCGTGCACGGTGGCGCCGAACAGCCAGGTCGGCCGCAGCTTGTCGTCCAGCGGGATCATCGGCGCGGAGCCGGCCAGCTGGTACAGCAGGTAGGTGAGCGTCTCGGCGAAGTTGTCGGGCTGGATCGGACAGCCGGGCACGCAGACGATCGGCAGCCCGGCCTTGGACTTCCAGTCCCAGCCGAGGTGGTCCGGCACGCCCATCGCGCCGGTCGGGTTGCCGGCCATCGCGTGGATGCCGCCGTAGGTGGCGCAGGTGCCGATCGCCACCACCGCGGTCGCCTTGGGGGCGAGCCGGTCCAGCCACTCACTGGTGGTGATGGGCTGGCCGGTGGCGGGGTCGTCGCCGAAGCCGCACCAGTAGCCCTCCTTCTTGATCTTCTCGTTGGGGATGGACCCCTCGACGACCAGCACGAACGGTTCGAGTTCGCCGCGGTCGGCCTTGAAGAACCACTCGACGAAGTTGTCCGCGCCCTGGACCGGGCCGCACTCGAAGTCGATCAGCGGCCAGTGCACCGCGACCTTCGGCAGGCCGGGCAGCGCTCCGGTGACGATCTCCTCGATGCTCGGCTGCATCGCGGCGGTCAGCGAGACGGAGTCGCCGTCACAGCTGAGGCCGGCGTTGATCCAGAGAATGTGCACCACGTCGGTGTCGGTTGTTGCAGCGGTTGCAGCGGTTGCAGCACCCATGAGGATGCCTCCTCGGGGATGGGAGCCGGACGGGATGGCTCGGACCCAGTCATAGCAACGGTCCGGCTCGGCCGCCGGTCCGCGAACCCGGCGGACCGCCCGGGGCGCGCAAGCCGGCCGCCGCCGTTCGGGTCACGTCCGGGCGAGGAGCCCGGCGGGCACCGGGCCCTTGCGGACGAACGCGGACCGCAGCGCGTGGTACGGCGATTCGGGTGTGAAGAACTGCCGCCGCATCACCGCCAGCTCCTCCTCCCGGTACGCGGCGAGCGGCTTCGCCCGCTCGCCGGCCTCGCGCGCGGCCTTCTTCGCCGCGATCCGGTGCTGGGTGCCGGGCGAGGCGGCGAGCAGCCCGGCCAGGTGGGCCGCGTTCGCCCCGAACTCGCCCGGCCCGCAGTCCAGCACCCGGTCGACCAGGCCGATCCGCTCGGCCGCCGCCGCCGACACCGGGAGGGCCTGGCCGGTCAGCCGTCCGGCCTCCGCCGCGCCCACCCGGCGCGGCAGGGTGTACGTCCAGTACTCCGATCCGTGCAGGCCCATCAGCCGGTAGTGCGGGTTGAGCACGGAGCCGTCGCGGCACCACACCTCGTCGGCGGCCAGCGCCAGCATCATCCCGCCGGCGGCGGCGTTCCCGCCGAGGGCGGAGACCACGAGCCGGTCGGTGGTGGTGAGCACCTCGGCGACCAGGTCGTCCATCGCGGTGATGTTGGCCCAGGACTCGGCGGCCGGGTCCGGCGCGGCCTCGATGACGTTGAGGTGGATGCCGTTCGAGAAGAAGTCCCGGCCGCCGCCGAGCACCAGCACCGAGGTCGGGCGGCCGAGCGCGAAGCGGTAGGCCGCCAGCAGCCGGCGGCAGTGCTCGGTGGACATCGCCCCGCCCGGAAAGGCGAAGCACAGCAGGCCCACCGGGCCGTCCTCGCGGTAGCGGATGTCCGACCACCCGGGCTGCTCGCCCTCACCCGGCATCAGCGGCGCGGGCACCTCGGGCAGGGGCGGCAGCAGGGCGCCGAGCGCCGTCACCGCCGGGAGCTTGAAGGTCGCGGGCCCGCCCGGGGTACGGCGGCGGCGCAGTTCGGGGATCCACACCGCGCCGTCCGAGGTGGCCCGGCAGACGGCGCCGGCCCGGGTGGCGAGCAGTTCGCCCGCACGGCCGCGCAGCCCCGGCTCGCGGTGGCCGCCGTGCAGGTACCACTCGCCGCCGCACAGCTCGTCCAGCACCCCGGGCTGGGAGTCCGCCGCGCGGAGCCTGCGCAGCACCGCCTCGGTGGAGTCGCCCGCCCAGTCGATCCGGCGGCCCTCCTGGCGCAGGAAGGGCCGGGTGTGGACGGTCTCGCGCCAGCCGGGGCCGTGCTGCGGCTGCGGGGCGTACGTACCGGAGGCGACGCGCTCCACGGCGAGCAGGGTGGCGGCCACGGCCGCGTCGGAGACCTCGTTGCGGTAGAGGTCGCTCTTGCCGTGCTCGGACAGCCGACACGGCTCCGAGGCCCAGACCGGTCCGGCGTCGAGCTCCGCCTCGGCCTGGAGCACCGTGACGCCCCACTCGGTGCGGCCCTCCTGGATCGCCCGGTCGAGCGAGGACGGGCCGCGGTCGCCCGGCGGGCCGGGGTGGACGATCAGGCAGGTGAACTCCGCCCAGACCTCCCGGGGGATCGCGGTGCGCAGCATCGGCGCGAGCACCAGCTCCGGCCGGAAGCGGCCCACCGTGGCCGACAACTCCTCGTCGTCACCGGCGAGTTGGAACTCCACCTGATGGCGTCGGTCGCGCAGTTCGGCGTGCAGCCGCTGGCTGAGGCTGTTGAACGCGCTGGCGAGGAGCAGGATCCGCATGTCCGCCTCCGACGGTGAGGGCCTCCGGGAACCCGGCGATCATCGCCTCCGGCCCTCCCGGCACCCGGCCCGCCCGGCCCGCCGCGCCGCCCGTTCACCTGGGCGGCGGGGCCGCGGTCAGATCCGGCGCCGGCGGTAGCCGAGCAGCAGGACGGTGAGCGCCGCGGTGGCGACGCCCTCGGCCCAGGCCGCGAGCGTCTTGTCGGCGAACCAGATCGGCTCGTACATGTTCGGCAGCGGGCCGAGGGTGCCGACGTCGACATAGCGGTAGAGCAGCAGCGCGCCGAGGCCGGAGGCGGCGACGAGCCAGGCGTAGAGGTCTCCGGTGCGGTGGCGCCACAGGAGCACCACCAGCACGGCGAGGCTCGCGGCGGCGGATTCGGCGCGGAACAGGGTGCCCTGGCTGATGCTGTCGCCGACGGTGTCGTAGCGGTCGGCGAGCCGGGCGTGGACGGCCGCGTCCACGGCGAGGCCGGTGGCTGCCACCAGGCGCAGCAGGAGGCGGGTGAGGCCGTGGCGGCGGGCGGGTGCGGGGGTGATCACGGAGGCTCAGCCCACGGTGAGGGTGCCGTGCATGAACGGGTGGATGGTGCAGATGTACGGGTGGTCGCCGCTCTGCTGGGGCGCGGTGAAGGTCGCGGTGGCGCCGGGCGCGATCGTCCCGGTGTCGAAGGACTTGTCGGCGGCGGTGAGGGTGTGGGCGTCTGAGTCCTGGTTCGTCACGGTGACGGTCTGGCCGGGGCCCACCTTCAGGGTCGCGGGCGCGAACGCGAAGTTCTTGATCGTGATCTGGAGGGCGTCGGCGCTGCTCTGCGCGGGGCTCGTCGCGACCGTGCCGCTCTGTACGGGGCTCGTCGCGCTGTTCGACGGCGTGCCGGAGCCGGAGCCGGAGCTGGAGCAGGCCGCGAGGACGGCGGACAGCAGCAGCCCGGCGGCTGCCTGGAGGGGCCGGTGGCTGGTCACGTACGGGCTCCGTTCGGGAGGGGGCGGCGGAAGCGGCCCGCTCCCCAGCTTCCTCCGGCAGGAGGCCGCCGCGACCCGCTCCAGGGCTCCGGACAGCCCGCCATTTCATTCGTGGGAGTGAAAGCGCTGGCCTGGAGTTGACGCCTGCCGACGGGCGGTGCAACTCGGCGATGCAAGGGAATTGTGGAGATCCGTCCGCCCCTGGCTGCCCGTCGACGCACCGGGTAGGCGCCCCGGGTACGCCGGGCCGTCCCGGGCCGGCGCGTCGCGATCACAGGAGGCCGATTCGATGCAGTTGTCCACCGTCCGCCCGGTGCCCGTGACCTTCCCCGAGAGCGCGGCGCCAGACGTCCCGGTCGAAGCGGAACTCCGCTTCGACGCGAGCCTCCCGTACGCGGCCTGCCTGGCCTTCCCGCTGACCCCGTGCCAGTGCACCGGCGACGCCGCCCGGGTGTGCTGGTACTTCAGCCGCGAACTGCTGAACGAGGGCCGACTCGGCCCGGTCGGCAGCGGTGACGTGAACGTCCGCCCGGGGTCGGCGGGCGAGGTCCTGATCACCCTGCGGGGGCCCGGCGGTGGTTCCCTGGTCAGCGCGCCGGAGGAGCTCGTCACGGCGTTCCTCTCGGACTCCTTCGCCCTGGTGCCCGCCGGATCCGAGTCCGACCACCTCGATGTCGACGCGGCCCTGGCCCGGCTCCTCGCCGCCGACTGAGCCCGCCGCCCGCCCTGGTCGCGTGCGGTCCTCCGTAGAATCCACGGGCCGATCCCACTCGCCCGCAGGAGGCCGCGTTGACGTCCGATCCCGGACCCGGTGTGCTCACCCACCTGGAGTCCCTGCTCCGCCAGGCTCCCGCCGACCACGGCGGGGCGCTGTGGCGCCTCCAGGAGGAGGGGCGCCAGCTGGACGCGAACATCATCCGCCTGCCGGCGAACGCCGAGGTCGCCGGGCACGTGGAGCCGGACCTCGACGTCCTCGTCCAGGTGCTCGACGGGAGCGGCCGGCTGGAGACGGACAACGGCCGGCAGGACCTCACCCCGGGGTGCACGGCCTGGCTGCCGCACGGCGCGCGACGGTCGGTCTCGGCGGGCGAGGACGGCCTGGTCTACCTCACCGTCCACCGCCGCCGGCCCGGTCTCTCCATCCGCTCCGCGCCCGTCGGGTAGCGGTCGCCCCGGGAGCGGGCGGGCGGCCCCCGCCGCCGAGAGACCGCCCGTCCCCGGGCTCAGCCCGCTTCCGGCTCAGCCCGCTTCCGGCTCAGCCCGTCGGCAGCGGGAGCCGCGTGGCCGCGGTACCGAGACCGGTGGGGCCCGGGAGTTCCCGGCCGTGGTGGCGGCGCAGCTCGGCCTCCTCGAAGCGGCCGGTGCGGCCGTGCCAGTGCAGGTTGCCGGCCATGAAGGCCCGCAGGTGGTGGACATGGTCGGCGATCGCCTGCCGGGCGCCCTCACCGAGCCGCAAGTCCTCGCACAGGACGGGCAGTTCGGCTTCCACCAGGTGCTCGAACTCGTCCAGCCGCGCCTCGGCGAGGTCCGCGACGATGCGCACCGCCTCCGGGTAGGCGCAGTCGAAGAAACTCTCCACCACGAGGGGCGAGTTGTGGAAGTCGCCCTCGAACTCGATCTCCCGCTGGTACGAGAACAGGTCGTTGACCAGGGCGGTGTGATCGGTCGCCGCGCCCTCCAGGGCCCGCACGGTGCCGCTCTCCCGGACCCCGGGCGGCAGCTGCGGACGCGCGTCGCCGCCCAGCAGGCCGGGGAGCGCGATGAAGAACTCTCCTCCGACGGTCTGGCGGCGCAGGTCGAGGAAGTCGACCGGGTCGGGGATGCGGTGGTGGGCGAGGTTGGCGATCTCCGTCACCCAGCCTTCCAGCAGGTCCGCCAGGACGGCCCGGACGGTGTCGCGGGCGGCGGGCGCGAGGTGATCCGCGAACCGGGACCAGAGGTCGGCGAGCCCGCGTTCCAGCGCGTCCGCGGGCACCACCGGTGCGGCCCGGTCCGGCGCGGTGAGCTCCAGCAGCCGGGTGACGGCCAGCTTGGCCCCGGCCAGGTCGCGTTGCCGACCGTAGGCGGCGTCGAAGTAGTCGTCGCCGTAGCAGCCCCAGGTGATGAAGGTGACGGCCACGGCCAGCTGTTCGGCGGTGAGGTCCGGGAAGATGCAGGCCGCCAGCTCACCGAAGTCGGAGCGGGTGAGGGTCCGTTCGCTCCACACCGGCCGGTCCCCGGCGCGGGGTTGCGGGGCGAGCATGCCCATCCGGTCCGCCCACTCCAGCGACGCCCGCCGCGCCTCGTCCAGGTGCGGACTGACCCGTACCGCGCCAGGGAGCCGGAGTTCGGGCACCAGGGACGGCCCGGTGCGCCGGTGCGGGACGAAGCCGAAGTTCCGCAGGCGCCGGGCGCCGGTGGCGGCCAGCAGCCGCTTGACGTCCATCGCCGAGGTGCCGAGGCTGCCCAGCGGGAGAACCGAACTGCCCTGGGGGCCGCCGCCGTTCATATAGCGGCTGGACCGCATGTGCCACTCGTGGCCGCCCGACTGCCAGTCCTGCAGCCCCCTGGCGTACGCCAGCACCCGGGCCGTCTCCTCCGCGCCGAGGCCGTGCTCGGCGATCAGTGGGCCCAGTTCGGTGAGCGCGGTGTCCTCGAACTGCTGCATCCGGGAGGTCAGCAGGTCGTTGACCCGGTCCGCCGCCTCCTGGGTGCCGATGCCGAGGAAGGTCTCCAGCACGAGCACGCCGTTGCTCAGCTCGCCCTCCTCCTCCGTCTCACGCTGGTAGGAGAACAGATCGTTGCGCAGGTGCACCGCGTCCGAGAAGGTCTCCTTGAGCACCCGCAGGGGCCGCGAGTGCGCGACCCCCGCCGGGACCTCGGCACCCGCCGCGTGCTCGACCAGTCCGGCCGACCAGGGCGCGCCGCCCACCTTGCGGCGCATCTCGATGTACTCGACCGGGTTGGGGATCCGGCCGATGTCGATGTTCGACAGCTCCCAGATCGACTCGTTGAGCAGGTGCTCGGTGCTCAGCGCGAAGCGCTCGCGCCAGTCCTGGGAAGTGCCCGGGGCGGTGCGCAGCCAGAGGTCGGCGAGGCCCGCCTCCACCGGGTTCCGCGGCTCGGGCATCGTGGCGGAGGGGTCCAGCGGCATGAAGGCGGGCAGCCGGTCGAGGTAGGCCTTGCCGCCGGCGCGGTCCTGGGTGCGCTTGAAGGTCTCCAGGAAGTGGTCGTCGAAGAAGAACACCCAGACGTACCAGTCGGTGACCAGCGAGAGCTCCGGCCCGTCGCAGTCCGGGTGGGTGTACGCGCACAGCAGCGGGTAGTCGTGGGCGTCGAGGTCCTGCTGCTCCCAGATGCCCGAGCCCTCCAGCATGCCCATCCCCCGGGCCCACCGGCGGGAGTGCTCGCGCGCCTCCTCCAGGTGGGGATTGAGTCGGGCGGGATGCGGCAGGTAGAAGGCGGGGAGTGCGAAGGGCTGTGGCACGTGGATGCACGCTCTCTCGTGGGGTCGTCGGGCCTGCTGCTCAACGACCCCCGCCGGGCCGGGTCACCTCGCCCGCGCTCCGCCCGGGGCGGCGATCGCCCGGGCCGGTACACATTCGGAGAGTTACTTGACAGCCTCAACCTTTCAGGCCTAGCGTCGTCGCGATTGCTTCAGCTGATGAAGAATTGAGAGCGCAGGCCATCGGGTGCGAGGCACCCGGCGGCGCCGCAAGAGTCGTAGTAGCCGTAGTGGCCGTAGCACTGGAGACAGCCCTCATGACCCCGCTGGACCACGGCACCGCCGTCGCCGCCGAGACCGCCCGCTTCGTCGCCGCCGTACGGCAGGCCGACCCCGCCCTCCCGGTGCCCGGCTGCCCGGGGTGGACGCTCGCCGACCTCGTCCGCCACACCGGCAGCGTGCAGCGCTGGTTCACCGTGCTGCTCCGCCAGCGGATCCAGGAGCCGCCGCGCAGCCGGGACGTCGACCTGCGGCTGCCCGAGCGGCCGGAGGAGTACCCGGCCTGGCTGGCCGAGGCCGCCGAGCAGGCCGCGGCGGCCTTCGCCGAGAGCGACCTCGACGCACCGATGTGGGCCTGGGGCGCCGACCAGCACGCCCGGTTCTGGGTGCGCCGGATGCTGTTCGAGACCCTCGTCCACCGGGTCGACGCCGAACTCGCGCTCGGCCTGAAGGCCGACGTCGATCCGGCCCTCGCGGCCGACGGGGTGGACGAGTTCCTGACCAATCTGCCCTTCGCCGCCTTCTTCGCCCCCGGGACGGCCGAACTGCGCGGCGAGAACCGGACCATCCGCTTCACCCGCACCGACGGCGAGGGCGACTGGCTGGTCCGGCTGCGTCCCGACGGCTTCGGCCTCGACAGCACCAGCGCGGATGCGGACGCCACCGTCCGGGCCACCGCCGCCGAGCTGCTGCTCCTGCTGTACCGCCGCCTCGACCGCACCGCGCCCGGTGTCGAGGTCTCCGGGGACGAGGAGCTGCTGGCGCACTGGTTCGCCCACTCCTCCTTCTGAGCACCGACGAGTAGCGGCTCAGGCCGTCGCGGCGAGGGTGCCGTCGAAGGTGGCGGCCGCGAGACCGAAGGAGAGGGTCATCCCGATGCCCGAGGTGACCGAGATGGCCCGTACGCCCGGGGCCAGGTCGCGCACCAGCAGCGGTCCGCGGGGGCTGCTGGCGTAGACGCCCTGCCAGCGCTCCAGGATCCGCAGGCGCGGCACGCCCAGCACCCGGGCGACGGCGTCGATCAGCAGCTCGTAGGTGCGCTCGTCGATGAACGGCGGGGTGGTGGCGTCGTAGTGGTGCGAGTCGCCGATCAGCAGGGTGCCGTCCGGCTGGCGGGTGAACATCACGTTCGCGCCGATCTCCAGCAGCTCCGCGCTGTGGCCCAGCACCTCCTCCCGCAGCCGGGCGGCCGACGGCCGGGCGGTGAAGGCGTCGTAGCGGAGCATCGAGGTGGCGGTCAGCACCGCGGAGTCGGTGCGAAAGCCGTCCGGGGCGGCGGCCCGCGCCATGGTCAGCCGGCAGCGCTGGATCCCGTGGTCCTCGGCGACGTCGGGGAACAGGTAGTCCAGGTCGTGGCCGACGCAGATCAGGATCCGGTCGCCGTGGACCGGGCCGCGGGTGGTGTGCACCGTGCCGGGCTCGACGCCGGTGACGGCGGTGCCCCACAGGATGCGGCCCTGCGGCTGCTCGGCCACCCAGCGGGCCAGGCCGGGCGCCGCCTCCCGCGGGTCCACCCGCAGGTCGGCGGGCAGCACCGCGCCGCCCACCAGGTCGCCGTCCTGGCCGGCCGCCCGGCCGAGCGCCTCGGCCGTCTGCGCGGCGCTGCGCAACTGCACGGCGTCGCCGCCGCGTTCGGCGTGCAGCTCCTCCAGGACGGCCGCCTCGGTCGCCGACCGGGCCACCACCAGGGTGCCGGCCTCGGCGGCCCAGATTCCGGCCGCTTCGGCGGCGCGCAGCCAGCCCGGCCGGGAACGCTGGGCGAGGGCGAGCAGTTCGCCGTCCTGGGCGCTGATGCAGCAGTGGCCGAAGTTGCGGACCGAGGCGCCGACCGGCCGGCGGTCGCGGTCGACGACGGTGACGGAGAGTCCGTTGCTCAGCGCCTCGAAGGCGTGGGCGAGGCCGATGATGCCGGCGCCGACGATCACCACGTCGCTGCGGGGGGTGGTGGGGGAGGTCACGGGTGGGGTGCTGCTGCTCATGGGTCCAGCTTCCGGGCTTCCGAGCTCCGGAGTCAAGACATGTATGTACAAGTTACCGGCTGTTCATCCGCTCGACGATCACCGGGATCAGCTGGGTGAACAGAAGAAACCGCAGGTGGACCGGCCTTGAGAAGTTCCGCCCCCAGGTGCCATAGTCGACTTGTGAAGACAAGTGAGGACCTCCCTCTCCACCAACGGCTCGGCGCCGAGTTCCAGCGCCGCATCGAGTCCGGCGAGTGGCCCGAGGGCAAGCCGGTGCCCAGCGAGTCGCAGCTCTGCGCCGAGTTCGGCACCTCCCGCGGCCCGGTCCGCCAGGCCCTGGCCATGCTGCGCAGCGCGGGCAGTCTGGTCGGCGGGCGCGGGAAGCCGCCCGTGGCCCGTCGCACCGCGCCCTCCCAGCCCTTCGACACCTTCCTGTCCTTCACCCAGTGGGCCCGCAGCATCGGCCGCGAGCCCGGGCAGAACACCGTCGAGGTGGCCCGCCGGCGGGCGTCCCCGGAGGCGGCGGCCCGGCTGGGCCTGGCGGAAGGCGAGCCAGTCGTCGAACTCGTCCGGCTGCGGCTGCTGGACGGCGTCCCGGCCATGCTGGAACGCTCCACCTTCGTCCACGAGGTCGGCCGCATCCTGTTCGACTTCGACCCGGACACCGGCTCCGTCTACCAGGAGCTGCTGCGCCGGGAGGTCGACCTGCACCACGCCCGGCACACCATCGACGCCGTCGCCGCCGGGCCGCGCGACGCCGAACTGCTGCGGGTCGACGCCGGGGCCCCGCTGCTGCGGGTGCGCCGGCTCACCACCTCCGGGCAGGGCGTGCCGCTGGAGGACGCCGACGACCGCTACCTGCCCGCCATGGCCACCTTCACCATCGAGAACACCATCGAAGGCCGTACCGTCATCGGCCGCTACCGCACCGAAGAGGACTTGACACCGTGATCGAGCTCGCCGCCCTGGACATGGCCGGGACCACCATCAACGAGTCCGGCGCCGTCTACCGCGCGCTGCGCACCGCCGTCGAGCGCAACGGGGTGGCCGTCGCCGAGGCCGACCTCCAGACCTGGATGGGCACCGACAAGCGCGAGGCCATCGCCGCCCTGGTCCGCCTCGGCGGCGGCACCCCGACCCCGGAGCTGGTCGAGGAGAGCTACGCGGCCTTCGCGGAGTACCTGCGCGAGGCCTACCGGACCACTCCCCCGCAGGCCATCCCCGGTGTCGAGGAGGCACTCGCCGAGCTGCGCCGGCGCGGGATCAAGGTCGCTCTCACCACCGGCTTCAGCGACGACGTCGCCTACCCGCTGCTGGAGTCGCTCGGCTGGTCCACCGGCGAGGGCGGCAACCTGGACGCGGTCGTCACCTCGGACGAGGTCCCGCGCGGCCGCCCGGCCCCGTACATGATCCACCGGGCGATGCAGAAGACCGGGGTCATCGACACCCGCCGGGTGCTGACCGCCGGCGACACGGTGGTCGACGTCGAGGCCGGCCGCAACGCCGGGGCCGGCGTGGTCGTCGGGGTCCTGACCGGGGAGCTCACCCGTGCCGACTTCGACGGGCACCCCCAGACCCACGTGCTGGCCAGCGCCGCCGAGATCCCCGGCCTCACCGAGGCCCGGCCGACCGCCTGAGGGCTCCGCCGTACGGGCGTCCGGGCCGTCGCGGGACGGCCCGGCAGCCCGTACGGACGCCCCGCCCGGCGCGTCGTCCGCGCCGACCGACTAGCCTGGGGCGCTTCGCCTACTCAGACCCGTTCGAGGAGCAAAGCGCCGTGTCCGACAGCTTCGCGCACCTGCACGTCCACACCGAGTACTCGATGCTGGACGGGGCCGCGAAGAACGGCAAGCTGTTCGCCGAGGCGGAGAGACAGGGCATGCCCGCCATCGCGATGAGCGACCACGGCAACATGTTCGGGGCGTACGAGTTCTTCCACGCCGCCGCCAAGACCGGGGTGAAGCCGATCATCGGCATCGAGGCGTACGTCGCCCCGGCCTCGCGCTTCCTGAAGAAGCAGGTGTTCTGGTCGCCGGGCGGCCAGCGCCCGACCGGTGCCGACGGCGAGGGCGGCAAGGACGTCTCCGGCGGCGGCCGCTACACCCACATGACGATGTGGGCGCAGAACGCGACCGGCCTGCGGAACCTCTTCAAGCTCTCCTCGCTCGCGTCGATGGAGGGCTACTACATGAAGCCCCGGATGGACCGCGAGCTCATCGCCGCGAACGCCGGCGGCATCATCGCGACCACCGGCTGCCCCTCCGGCGAGGTCCAGACCCGGCTGCGGCTGGGCCAGTACGAGGAGGCGGTCAAGGCCGCCGGCGCGTACCAGGACATCTTCGGCAAGGAGAACTACTTCCTGGAGCTGATGGACCACGGCCTGGACATCGAGAGGGACGTCCGCGAGGACCTCCTGCGGCTGGCCAAGCAGCTGAACATCCCGCTGCTGGCCACCAACGACTCCCACTACGTCACCGCCGACCAGGCCGACGCCCACGACAGCCTGCTCTGCGTCGGCGTGGGCAAGAACAAGGACGACCCGAACCGGTTCAAGTTCCAGGGCACCGGCTACTACGTGAAGACCGCCGAGGAGATGCGCGAGCTCTTCCGCGAGCTGCCGGAGGCCTGCGACAACACCCTGGCGATCGCCGAGCGGGTCGAGTCGTACGAGGAGGTCTTCACCTACGTCGACCGGATGCCCCAGTTCGACGTGCCCGAGGGCGAGACCCAGGCCTCGTACCTGCGCAAGAAGATCGAGGTCGGGCTGAAGCACCGCTACGGCGACAGCCCGAGCCAGGAGGTGCTGGACCGGATCGAGCTGGAGATGGGCGTGATCACCCCGATGGGGTTCGACGCCTACTTCCTCGTGGTCGCCGACATCTGCCAGTACGGCCGGGACAACGGCATCCCGGTCGGCCCGGGCCGCGGCTCGGCCGCGGGTTCGATGGTCGCCTACCTGACCGGGATCACCCAGCTGGACCCGCTGGAGCACGACCTGCTGTTCGAGCGCTTCCTCAACCCCGAGCGCATCAACCCCCCGGACGTCGACATCGACTTCGACGACCGCCAGCGCGACCAGATGGTCCGCTACGTGACCGAGAAGTACGGCGCCGCCTACACGGCCCAGGTGAACACCTTCGGCACGATCAAGGCCAAGGCCGCCGTCAAGGACGCCAACCGCATCCTCGGCTACCCGTTCTCGATGGGCGACCGGATCACCAAGGCGATGCCGCCGGACGTCATGGGCAAGGGCGTGCCGCTGGCCGACCTGTTCGACGAGAAGCACGCCCGGTACAACGAGGGCACCGAGATCCGGGCGCTGTACCAGAACGAACCGGACGTCAAGAAGATCATCGACACCGGTCGGGGCATCGAGGGTCTGATCCGCGGCACCGGTGTGCACGCGGCCGCCGTCATCCTCTCCTCCACCCCGCTGCTCGACCTGATCCCGCTGCACATGCGGGACAAGGACGGCGTGATCATCACCGGCTTCGACTACCCGTCCTGCGAAGCCATGGGCCTGATCAAGATGGACTTCCTGGGTCTGCGGAACCTGGGCATCATCGATCACTGCATCAAGATCGTGAAGGCCAACCGGGGCATCGACGTCGACATCGAGAAGATCCCGATCGACGACCCCACCACCTACCAGCTGCTGGCCCGCGGCGACACCCTGGGCGTGTTCCAGCTCGACGGCGGCCCCATGCGCGCCCTGCTCAAGCTGATGAAGCCCACCGAGTTCGCCGACATCTCCGCCGTCTCCGCGCTGTACCGGCCCGGCCCGATGGGCATGAACTCGCACACCAACTACGCGCTGCGCAAGAACGCCCAGCAGGAGATCATCCCGATCCACCCCGAGCTGGAGGAACCGCTCAAGGACGTCCTCGGCCCCACCTACGGCCTGATCGTCTACCAGGAGCAGGTCCAGCGCGCCGCCCAGGTGCTGGCCGGCTACTCGCTCGGCCAGGCCGACCTGCTGCGCCGCGCGATGGGCAAGAAGAAGAAGGAGGTGCTGGAGAAGGAGTTCGTGCCCTTCCACGCGGGCTGCAAGGAGCGCGGCTACTCCGACGAGGCCATCCAGGCGGTGTGGGACGTCCTGGTCCCGTTCGCCGGCTACGCCTTCAACAAGTCGCACTCCGCCGCGTACGGCCTGGTCTCGTACCAGACCGCCTACCTGAAGGCCAACTACCCGGCCGAGTACATGGCCGCGCTGCTCACCTCCGTCGCCGACGACAAGGACAAGATGGCCGTCTACCTGGCCGAGTGCCGGCAGATGGGCATCAAGATCCTCTCCCCCGACGTCAACGAGTCGGTGGTCGACTTCACCGCCGTCGGCAGCGACGTCCGCTTCGGCCTCAAGGCGGTGCGCAACGTCGGCGTGCCCGTGATCGAGTCGCTGGTCGCCACCCGGGACGAGAAGGGCAAGTACACCTCCTTCGCCGACTTCCTGGACAAGGTCGAGCTGGTGGTCTGCAACAAGCGCACCGTCGACTCCCTGATCAAGGCGGGCGCCTTCGACTCGCTCGGCCACACCCGGCTCTCGCTCAGCTCCGTACACGAGAGCGCGATCGACGCCGTCACCGGACTCAAGAAGCAGCAGGCCATCGGCCAGGACGACCTGTTCGGCGCCCTCGACGCCGACGACGGCGGCGGGCCCGGCATCGGCCTGGACTTCCAGCTCACCGACAACGAGTGGCCCCGGCGCCAACTCCTCGCACTGGAGCGCGAGATGCTCGGACTCTACGTCTCCAGCCACCCGCTGGACGGCGCCGAGCACATCCTCTCCCAGAACCGCGACACCTCGATCGCCGAACTCCTCGGCTCCGGCCGCTCCGAGGGCGAGGTCCGGCTGTCCGGCCTGATCACCGCCGTCGACCGGCGGATCAACAAGGCCGGCAACGCCTGGGCGATCATCACCCTCGCCGACCGTGACGGCTCGGTCGAGGTGCTGTTCTTCCCCGCGACCTACAACCTGATGGCCGATCAGATGATCGAGGACAACGTGATCTCGGTCCGCGGCCGGCTCAACGAGCGCGACGGCTCACTGAGCATCTTCGGCCAGGAGATCACCACTCTCGACGTCTCCTCCGCCGAACTCGGCACCAAACCGCCGGTCCAGATCACCGTGCCGGTCCACCGGATCACCCCCCAGATGGTCGCCGAGCTCAAACTCGCCCTCCAGGCCCACCCCGGCGACGTCCCCATCCGGCTACTCACCACCAACTGGGACAAGAACACCCTCTACGAGCTCGGCTTCCTGGTGAACCCCGACAACGGCCTCGCCTCGGACGTCAAGACCCTCCTCGGCAACCGCGCCTGGACGGGCGCGGCCGTGCGCGCGGCCGCCGACCAGTCCGCCGGCAGGTAGGCCAGCAGATAGGCCGACGGGGCGGGGCGCACCAGCGCCCCGCCCCGGTCCTTTCCGGCGCCTCACGGATCCCCACCCCGGCCCTTTCGGGGACCTCACGGCCCCTCCTCACTCACTAGATGAAAACGGATATCATTACGTCACGGGCAGTGAATCGCGCCAGTCGGTTCCGTTGCCAATCCATACGGACATGACACACATTGGCTCCGAACGGGGACTTCGAATGCGCACGGACACAGCGGGAGTCGGCATGCCGGTGGACGCGACCCTGGCCGGAGCCTGGGTGGAGCGCTGGGAGCGCCAGCAGGAGCGGTACGCGGTGGAGCGCGAGGAGCGGTTCACCGTCATCGTCGACGTGGTGGAACAGGTCGTCGGCCACCGCGAGTGCCCGCTGATCGCGGACCTCGGCAGCGGCCCCGGCTCGCTGTCCGCGCGCGTCGCCGACCGGCTGCCGCACGCCGAGGTCATCGCCGTCGACATCGACCCCCTGCTGCTCGCCCTCGGCCAAGCCGGACACCCCCGGATCACCCGCTGGGTGGAGACCCTGATCGGCCGCCCGGGCTGGATCACGGACCTCGGGCTCGACCGCCCGCTGGACGCCGTACTGTCCTCCACCGCGCTGCACTACCCGCCGCCGGAGGCGCTGCTCGGGATCTACCGCGACCTCGCGGGCGTGCTGCGGCCCGGCGCCGTGCTCGTCAACGGCGACCACCTCATCCCCGAGGAGCCGTCCCTCGCGGAACTCGCGCTGGCGATCGGCCGGCGGCGCTCCCAGCGCCAGGGCGTCGGCACCGCCGAGGACTGGTCGCAGTGGTGGGCCGCCGCCCGCCGGATCCCCGAGTTCGCCGAGCTGCTGGCGGCCCGGGAGCGGCAACTGCCCCCCAGCGAGGGCGACGGCAACGGCCTGTCCGCCGCCCAGCACGCCGAACTGCTGCGCATGGCGGGCTTCCGCCAGGCCGGGTCGGTGTGGCAGTACGGCACCAGCTCCGTCCTGGTGGCCCTGCGCTGACCCCCGCCCGCCGCTCGGGCCGCGTCCGGCATTTCGGCCAACTCGCTTCTGTCACAAGTGGATTGTTTCCTTTCGCATAGGCACAGTCTTTGCGATGGCGTGACAGAAAGTCCTGTTGCTTCAACATGGAAACAGTTAGCGTTTCCCTCGGTCGCCGACGCCCAGCGCGGTGGGATCCGCACCAGGCGTCCGACCGCACGCGCGCCGGACCGGCGCGCGGACGAACGGCGACGCGGGGCCGACACGGGGCAGCCTGTCGGCGGCTGCGTGCCCCTCAAGCCGACCTCCGACGGGAAGCAGAACACCGTGCGGCCCTCACCGCTGTATCTGGAACCACGGCTGGAGCCCCTGCTCCGGTCCCTCCTGGAGACAACCGACTTCCTGCACACGCTCGTCGACGCGCTCGGGTCTCCGCTCAACCTGCTCCTGCCCGAACAGATCGCCGACAACCTGGCCCGGTTCCGGTCCGTCTACCGCAAGCACCACCTCACCGGCCGGATCTACTTCGCCCACAAGGCCAACCGCTCCAGCGCCCTCGTCCGACGGCTCGCCGCCACCGACGCCGGACTCGACGTCGCCTCCCTCGGTGAACTCCAGCACGCCCTCGGAGCCGGCTGCACACCCGACCGGATCATGGCCACCGGCCCCAAGAGCCGCGAGTTCCTCTGGCTGGCCGCCCGCACCGGCGCCACCGTCCACCTCGACTCCCGGGGCGAACTCGACGACCTGGCCGACCTGGTGCGCAAGCACTCCCTCCCCCGCGTGCCCGTCATGCCGCGACTGTCGGGCTTCCCCTCGCCGGGCACCACCGTCCTCACCCGGCCCAGCCGCTTCGGCTCCCCGGTGAGCGAACTCGACGACCTGCTCGACACGCTCGAACGCCACCAGGACGCCGTCGAACTCACCGGCGTCGCCTACCACTTGGACACCACCGGAATGGCGGAGAAGGCCGTCGCCCTGGAGGCCTGCATCCGGGTCATGGACGACTGCCACCGCCGGGGCCTGCGCCCCCGCACCATCGACATCGGTGGCGGCTTCGGCGTCAACTACCTCGCCGACGCCGCCCAGTGGGAGCAGTACACCACCGAACTGACCAACGCCGTGCTGGGCCGGCGGCCCGCACTCACCTGGCAGGGCCACGGCTACGGGCTGCGCAACGAATCCGGCACCCTGCGCGGCGCCCTGGGCCTGTACCCCGCACACCGCCCGGTGGCCGCCGAGGCGTACCTGGACGAACTGCTCTCCCACCGGGCACCCACCCTCGGACGGCCGCTCGCCACCCTGCTGCTGGAGAACCTGTACGAGCTGGCCGTCGAACCCGGCCGGGCCCTGGTCGACCAGTGCGGGGCCACCCTCGCCCGCGTCCTGGAGGTCCGGCACACCCCGGACGGCACCTGCCTGGTACGGCTGGAGATGAACGCCCGGGACGCCAGCCTGGAGGACCACGGGGTGCTGATGGACCCGGTGCTGATCCCCCGCTCCGGCGCCCCGGCCGCCTCGGCGCCGGCCACCACGGCGCCGTCGGCCTCGGCCCTGCCGGACGGCCCGGTGGGCGTCCACCTGCTCGGCAACCTGTGCCTGGAGGCGGACCTGATCACCCGCCGGCTGGTCCACCTGCCCCGGCTCCCCGCCCCCGGCGACCTGCTCGCCTTCGCGAACACCGCGGGCTACCTGATGGACTTCAACGCCGGCCGGCCGCTCCAGCAGCCCGTCGCGCGCAAGGTCGCCGCCTACCGGCAGGACGGCGCCTGGCACTGGCGCCTCGACGAGCAGTACTGGCCCCTCGACACCACGGGGGCCGCGACTCACCAGGGGGACGGACGGGCATGAGGTACGACAGCATCACCGACGCGATCGGCGACACCCCGCTGGTCCGGATCGACCCGGAGGTGACCGGCCTGCGCAACATCGACCTGTACGCCAAGCTGGAGCTGCTCAACCCCTTCGGCTCGGTCAAGGACCGCGCCGCCTGGAACATGACCCGCGAGGCGCTCCCGGCCGCCGTCGAACGCGGCGACACCATCGTGGAACTGTCCAGCGGCAACACGGCCAAGGCGCTCGCGCTGATCGCGGGCATGCACGGGCTGCCGTTCAAGAGCGTCACCAACCGGATGAAGGTCCCCGAGATCAAGGACCTCCTGCTGCTGCTCGGCGCGCAGATCGAGGAACTGCCCGGCCGCGCCGAGTGCCTCGACCCGACCGACACCGACGACCCGCTCACCCGCATCCACCGGATGCTCTCCGAGGCGGACTCGGGCTATCTCCACACCGACCAGTACTTCAGCCGGCTCAACCTCGACGCCCACCTCACCGGCACCGGGCCGGAGATCGTCCGCGACCTCGACGGCCGCGCCCCGGACGTCTTCATCGCCTGCGTCGGCACCGCCGGCTCCTCCACCGGCGTGGCGACCGTGCTGCGCGGCCACAACCCGGCGGTCGAGGTGGTCGGACTGGTCGCCCACAAGTCCGACTTCATCCCCGGCATCCGCACCATCGACGAGGTCCACGAGGTCGGGCTGTTCGACCCCGGCACCTACGACACCATCCAGTCGGTGACCGCCGACCAGGCCATCGACGGCATGCTCACCCTGATCCGCCGCTGCGGCCTGCTGGCCGGCCCGACCGGCGGCGGCGCCTACTACGGCGCGCTGCGCCACCTCCGCGCCCTGGACGCCGAACTGACCGGGCTGAACGAACTGAACGAACCCGGAGAGCCGGCCGAGCGGCGGACGGCCGTCTTCATCGTCTGCGACCGGGTGGAGAGCTACCTCGGCTACCTCCGCGACCGCCGCCCGGAGCTGTTCAACCAGCCCCCGCGGCCGAACTCGGTGGCGACCCTGACCGAAGCCGAACTCGCCGCCGCCCGGGTCGTCGACGTGGACACGGCCCGCAAGTGGATCACCGAGGACCGCCCGCTGGTGATCGACCTGCGCGGCCCGTTCGCCTACGCGGCCCTGCACATCGAGGGCTCGGTCAACATCGTCGACGAACTGTTCGACGAACTCCTGCACGGCGGCCTGCCGTTCGGCACCCGGCAGCCCGTCCTGCTGACCTGTCCGGTCGGCGAGAAGTCGGCGCGGTACGCGGCACTGCTCACCCGGATGGGACACCAGGACGCCCGCAGCCTGGCGGGCGGCATCATCGGCTGGCGCGACGCGGGCGCACCGCTGGTCCGGGACTGAGCGGAGGCCGCCATGAGCACTCACGAAGAACTCGAAGGAACCGAAGAACTCGCGGATCTCGCGGAACTCTCAGAACTCGACGGCTGGCACCGAGAGTTGCGGGCCCAGTTCCCGATCGTCACCGGCGCCCCCGAGCAGGCCTACCTGGACAGCGCGGCCACCTCGCAGAAGCCGCAAGCGGTGCTCGACACCGTCCACCGCTACCTGACCACCGCCAACGCCAACGCCGGACGCGGCACGTACACCTGGGCCAACGCCACCACCGCGCTGGTCGAGCGCACCCGCACCCGGGTCGCCGAATTCCTCGGCGACCCGGCACCCGGACACCCCTCCGGCGTCCACTTCGTCAGCGGCACCACCGAGGGCCTGCGCACGGTGGCCCGGGACTGGCTCCCCCGGCACCTACGAGACGGCGACGAGATCATCGTGCCCTTCGCCGACCACCAGGCGAACGCCCTGCCCTGGCTGGAGGCGCAGCAGCTGCTCGCCGAGCGTGGCGTGCGCATCCGGGTGCGCGAACTCCCGTACGACCCGGCCTCGCACGACTACGACCACCGGGCGCTGCCCGAACTCGTCACCGAGCGCACGGCGTTCGTCGCCGCCACCCACGTCCACCACGTGTACGGCGGGAACATGAACGTCCACCGGATCCGGGCCGCCGTCGGCCCTGCCGTCCCGATCTGCCTGGACGCGGCGCAGAGCGTCGGCCACCTGCCGGTGGACGTCGGCGCCCTCGACGTCGACTTCGTGGTCTTCTCCGGCCACAAGGCACTCGCCCTGCCCGGCACCGGCGCGGTCTGGGCCCGCAACACCCGCGGCCCCGAGTTCCGCCCCGGCGGCTGGAGCGGCACCCCCAACACCTGCGGGATCGCCAGCCTGGAAGCCGCCCTGGACTGGCTCGACGCCGCCGGCACGGACCGCGTCCAACGCTGGACCACCGCCCTGGCCGCCCGCCTCACCGAAGGCCTGCGCACCTCCGACACCTACCACGTCCTCGGCTGCCAACAGAGCCTGGCCGCCGACTCCCCGGTGCAACGGCGCGAGGGGATCGTCACCTTCCGGCACCGCGGGATCTCCTCCAACGACCTCGGCTTCATCCTCGCCAGCCACGGCCTGATGGTCCGCGCCGACGGCCACTGCCAGGGCCGCGCCGGCGAGACCGAGACCTCGGTCCGGGTCAGCCTGCACGCCTACAACTCCCCCGACGAGATCGACCGCCTGCTCGCTGTCCTGGCCACGCTGTAGGGCCCGCCCACCGACACGGCGGTGGTGGCAGCGGGCCGTGATCCGGGAAGCTGACGGCATGCCGAACGATCACGCTGACGCCGACCCGGACGGGACCGGGGATGCCTGCCACCGCCGCCCGGCCATAGCCGGCAGCGCATCCTCGATCAGTGGCTCAGCCTGTGTCGGAGGTAGCCGGGATGGGCCGCGTCGATCTCGATGTGGTTCTCGTCGAGACCGTTGGAGATCCGCAGGCAATCGCCATCGAAGACGAACTCCACCGCCACCGTTCCGGCCGCCATGTCGGGGCCCGGCGGCCGCCACTCCAGGAGCTGAACCTCACGCAGCTGCCGACCGACGAACGGCTCCAGGCGCTCGTCGTCGCGGGACCACTCCGGCGAGCGCTCGTACCACTCCCAACCGGCGATGGTCGCCCCGGTGTCGATCGTGCTCCAGCCGATCGACAGCTCGTCGAGCTTCGAATGGCAGACCTCGACCCGGAGACCGTCGAAGTCCAGCACCACCGGACAGTCCGCGAACCACTCCCCGTCCTCGGCGAAGCGCACCACGGCGAACCCCGTCAGCCGCCTGTCGGCGAGTGCCGCGAGGCGCGAGCCGTGCGCCTGCCGAACCGCCTCGATCCCAACCAGGAAGGACGGCTCGAAACCAGAGATCCCCATGTCCACGGCACCAGAGTCTCCTCTGCCGCAGCCCGAAGACCAAACGCTTAAAGCTGCTGGGCATGAAGATGAACGGTTTCCTGCCCGTCGCTGCCGGGCCCGCTTCATGGTGAGCATGCCGGTGCGGGCGTCGGTCGGTGCGTCATGAGAGGCTCGCGCCATGGAACAGCGTGTACTCGGCCGCACCGGCCGTCCCGTCTCGATCGTCGGACTCGGCACCTGGCAGCTCGGTGCTGACTGGGGAGACGTCCGGGAGGAGGACGCCCTGGCCGTGCTGGAGGCCTCCGTGGAGGCGGGTGTCACGCTCTTCGACACCGCCGACGTCTACGGCGACGGCCGCAGCGAGCGGCTGATCGGCCGCTTCCTGAAGGAGCGCCCGGACGCGGAGGTGTTCGTCGCCACCAAGTTCGGCCGCCGGGTCGAGCAGCGGCCGGAGCACTACCACCTCGCCAACTTCCGCGCCTGGGCGGACCGTTCACGGGCGAACCTGGGCGTGGAGCGGCTGGACCTGGTGCAGCTGCACTGCCCGCCGACGCCGGTCTACTCCTCGGACGAGGTGTTCGACGCCCTGGACACCCTGGTGGCGGAGGAGCGGATCGCCGCCTACGGGGTGAGCGTGGAGTCCTGCGCGCAGGCGCTGACCGCGATCGCACGCCCGGGCGTCGCGAGCGTGCAGATCATCCTGAACGCGTTCCGGCTCAAGCCGCTGGAGCGCGTGCTGCCCGCCGCCGAGGCGGCCGGGGTCGCGATCCTGGCGCGGGTACCGCTCGCCTCGGGCCTGCTCTCGGGCCGTTACAGCGAGCAGACCGTCTTCGCCCCGGACGACCACCGCACCTACAACCGTCACGGCGAGGCCTTCGACCAGGGCGAGACCTTCTCCGGCGTGGACTTCGCGACGGGCGTCGAGGCGGCACGGGAGTTCGCCGCGCTCGCACCCGAGGGCGCGACCCCGGCGCAGACCGCGCTGCGGTGGGTCGTCCAGCAGCCGGGGGTGACGACGGTGATCCCCGGTGCCCGCAACGTGGCGCAGGCACGGTCCAATGCCGCGGCTGCCGCACTGGCGCCGCTGCCGCCGGCTGTGCTCGACGCCGTCCGGGAGCTGTACGACCGCCGCATCCGGCCGCAGGTGCACGACCGCTGGTAGCCAAAGCCCGGACCGTGGTGACGGCGACGTCGGCCTCGGCGGCCACCTCGCGGATGCCCACCGCGTCGTAGCCGCGGTCCAGGAAGAGCCGCAGGGCGGTGTCGGCGGAAGCGGAGGGAGCGGGCCCCGGACCGGCCTGGGCGGCGGTCCGGGGACCGTTCACGGGTCCTCAGGAAGGGGAGGGTCAGCCGTCGTTCTCGGCGGAGGGGATGTAGGCGCCGGGGACGTCGTTCGGGGCGTGGATCTCGTCCTCGCCCGGGTAGGGGGTGGTCCAGTTGTGGGTCTGGTACCAGGTCAGGTGGTTCATCTGGGCCGGGTTCGCGCGGTCCGGGGCGGCGTTGGGGCCGGTCAGGTGCTGCTTGGACTTCCAGGCGTCCCACTGGGCCGCCACGCCCTGCTCGGCCGCCGGCGGGGCGGCGGTCACCGGCGCCGCCGCCGCGGTGCGGTCCTGGGCACCGCCGGGCACGTCGACGCCGCAGGAGGGCGGGGTCTTCAGGCCGTCGGTCAGCGAGGTCCGGTTGGGCACCGCGGTGAACGGCGTGTAGTCCGGCTTGTCGGTGAAGGCCGTGGCCATCGGGCTGGCCGCGCTGTCCTTCTGGTTCATCGGGTGGATCCCGAGGATCTGCTCGATGGTGCGGACCATGGTGATCTGCGAGTAGTAGCGGCTGTCGACGGCGCCGTGCTGCGCCCAGGGGCTGATGATCTGGATCGGGGCTCGGTGGCCGTCGACGTGGTCCAGGCCGGCCTGGGAGTCGTCCTCGACCACGAAGATCGCGGAGTCCTTCCAGTACTCGCTGTGCGAGATCTCCTGGACGATCTTGCCGACCGCCAGGTCGTTGTCGGCGACCTGCGCGGCCGGGCCGGCCGGGCCGCCGGTGTGGTCGCTGGACAGCCACAGCATGTTGAGGGCCGCCGGGCCGTTCTGCTCGAAGTCCTGCTTCCAGATCTGGTAGCGGTACTGGTCCGGCACGTCGAGGTCGAACTTGGGGAAGCCGGGCACCGACACGTCGTTGAGCGACGGGATCGGCGAGGAGGAGTTGAGCGGGTAGGCGGTGTCGTCGCCGGTCGCGTCCATGTTCTTGGCGTCGCAGTACAGGTTCTGCCAGTTCGCACCGTCGGGCTTGGTCAGGAACTGGTGGAACTCGCCGAAGTCGCGCACGTCCTGGCCGGCCGCCTGCGCGCCCGTCCAGAGGAAGCCCGAGCGCTGGTGGCCGAGGGCGTCGTCCTCGGTGTCGTAGCTGCGCTCGTACTCGCCCGCCGAGGACTCGGTGTACTCCGGGTTGTCCGCCTGCATCAGCCAGTTGTGGCCCTCGGCGGAGTTGGTGCCGATGTCGTAGGTGTTGTCGTAGAGCCCGAACTGCCGGGCCAGCGCCTGCTGGTTGGGTGTCACGTTGGCGCCGAACTGGGCCAGCTTCGGGTCGCCGTTGCCCTTGCCGATGTCGCCGAAGACCTGGTCGTAGGTCCGGTTCTCCTTGACGATCATGAAGACGTGCTTGATCGTCGACGGGTCGCCGATCCGGGCCGGCACCGCGACGGGCTTCGCCTTGCGCCGGTCGGCCGTCTGGACCGCGTTCTTGGTCCAGCCGTTCTGCTTGAAGACCTTGTCGGTCTGGGAGCGGATCTCCTTGTCGCCCGGCAGGGTGAACTGGGTCAGGCTGGAGGTGGTGTCGTGGGTGTTGTGGGCGCCGGTGGAGTTGGGGCGCCGGGCGTCGATGCCGCGGGTGTTGGAGACGACCACCTTCGAGCCGACGGTGGTGACCTCGGCCGGCAAGTAGTCGGTGGGCAGCAGGCCGACGTAGCTCACCGGCTCCTGGGCGCTGGTGAAGCGGTAGACGGCCACCGCGTTGGCGCGGCCGAGGGTGACCAGCAGGCGGCCGTCGTCGGTGAGCGTCACCGCCGTCGGCTCGTAGCCCACCGAGGCCTCCGGCCACGGCTTGGTGGAGATCCGCTGCACGACCTTGTCGTGCTTGGTGTCGATGACCGACACCTGGTCGGAGGAGGTGTCGGCGACGAAGACCGTCCCGTTCTTGGCGTACACCGCGGTCGGGTGCAGGCCGACGTCGATCGAGCCGACGGCGGCGGCCGGGTCGGAGAGGTCGATCACGCTGATGGTGCCCGAGGTCGCGGCGCCGGTGTCCGGGTCGGCCGGGACCTGGGTGCCGTAGGAGTTGAGGGTGTCGTCGTCGGAGGTGGCGGGGCGCCCGCCCTCGTTGCTGACGTACAGCTTCTGCCCGACCTGCACGATGCCGCGCGGCGCGTTGCCCACCGTCCAGCTCTGCCCGAGCGCACCGGTGGCCGTGTTGATCGCGACCACCCGGTTCTGCCCGTTGACCGCGGCGTACAGCGTCGAGCCGTCGGCGGAGAACACCGCGCCGGAGGCCAGCGCGTGCTTGTCGCCGTCGGCCGGGATCGCCACCTTCACCGGGTCGGCCAGGGAGCCGTCGGCCTTGACGGTGAACCGGGTGTAGCCGTCGAGCTGGCCCAGCCACAGCTGCTTGCCGTCCGGCGAGTAGACCGGGGCCTCCTGGCCGACCGAGCCGTCGGTCAGGTGCAGGTCGGCCGTCTTGGCCTTGCCGGCGCGCTGCTGCACCTGGCCGGTCTTCAGGTCCACCACGACCAGCGAGGCGTCGCCGTCGGCGAGCGAGGCGGCCAGGTGGGTGCCGTCCGGGCTGACCCGGGAGCCCATGATCTTGCCGTTGTTGATGACCAGCCGGTCGCCGTACGGGGCTAGGTACTGGTCGCTCGATATCACCTGGCCGTCGGCGGTGACCTGGCCGACCTGGTCGGTGCCGAACTGGTGGGTGGCCGCGAAAGCGGTGCCCGTGGCCACGGCCACCGCCGTGATGCACGCCGTGGCCAGGGTGGCCCGGCGACCCGCACGCCGGCCGGGGAGCACGGAGTACTCCTTCTGGACACGTCGACGACGCGTTACCTGCATGGCGTCAGCCCTTCGTTGTGAGTGCGTGGAAATGCGTTGGTGCGTCGGGAGGTTCAGTGCCGGGCCCGGTCACCCCGTCGCGGCGGCGAGCAGGTCGATCTGGCCGTCGAACTGCCACAGCGGGTTCGGCGCGTCGCCGGTCGCGGTGTGCACCAGGAAGTAGCCGTTCACTTCCTTCGGGCCGTCACCGTCCGCCATCACCCGCCCGTCCGAGGCGACGTCCAGCTGGTAGATCGCCGTGCCCGGCGCGGCCGTACCGGGCAGGTGCCAGGTGACCGTGCAGCGCCAGTCGTTGCCCGGGCCCTCCGGGTCGACCTGGCCGTCGCCCCGGCCGCAGTCCGCCGTGACCCGCAGGTCGGCCTCGGTGACGGCGGGGCGGTGCAGCTGCTCGGTCTGCAGCCGGTACAGGTGCGCGAACACGGTGGCGACCGTGCGCTGCACCTTCGCCTGGGTGATCCCCGACCCGGTCGAGGGCGTGGCCACGGCGACCGCCCCGCAGGTCAGCGCGAGCAGCCCGGCCAGCGGGGCCACCCCGAGGACGAGCGCCCGGCGTCCGCCGCCGTCCTCGCTGCCGTTGGTGAAGTCCCGCCGGAGGAACAGCAGATAGGCCGCGGTGGTCGCCACCACCGCCCAGACCAGGCTCACCGCGACGGCGATCAGCGGCTCCTCAAGGCGCACCGGGTCGGCGAACAGCCCGTTCCAGGAGACGAAGGCGTAGCCAGGCAGTGCGAGGCGCAGTGCCACCGGCAGCGGCAGTATCTGGGCCAGCTGCATCGCGACCGCGGACAGCGCGGGGACGAGCAGTCCCATCGGGGAGCGGCCCAGGATGACGGATCCGAGCAGTCCGAGCGCCGCCAGCGCCAGGGTGGGCGCCAGCGCGCAGGCCCAGGCCAGCAGGACGCTCGCGGCCGCGTCGGACGGTGCCAGCTGGTGCCCGTCGACGCCGACCAGCGGCTGGTTGCCGACCGCCGCCAGCCCGCCCACCGTGCCGGAGGCCACCAGCCCGGCCACCAGCAGCGCGAGCACGGTCGCGCTCGCCAGGGTCTTCGCCAGGAAGATCCGCCGCGGCGAGCGGACCGCCATCAGCAGGTGCCGCCACGTTCCGAGCCGGTCCTCGGCGGCGAACACGTCGCCCGCGACCACGGAGGTCAGCAGCGGCAGCGCCCACGAGCCGGCGAAGCCCAGCACCACCAGCGGGCCGGCCCAGCCGGTGGCGTGCATCCAGCGGCCGAACAGGGTGTCGGAGGGCAGTGTCCCCTGCTGGGCCACCGCCGCCACGAACAGCCCGGGCAGCGCCCAACAGGCCAGCACCAGCAGCCGGATCCGCCACTGCGAGACGAGCTTGACCAGCTCGAAGCGGTACACCCGGCCCACCGGCACCCGGCGCGCCCCGACTGCGGCGGCGGGGCCGGCTCCGGCCACCGCCTTTCCGGCCGTGACCGTGCTCATCGCCCGCCCTCCTGCTGTTCCTCGGTGAGGTGCTTCCCGGTGAGGTGCTCCTCGGGCCGGTGCTCCTCGGTGAGGGCGAGGTACGCGGCCTCCAGCGGCGACACCACGGGCGCGACCTCGCGCACCCATACGCCCTCCTGCACCAACGCGGCCACCAACTGCTCGACGGCGGGCCCGGAGGCGCGCACCACCAGCGCCTCCGCGCCTCGCCACGCCCCGGCCCCGTCCACGACCCGCACCCCCGCGGCCTCGGCGGCCACCCGGTGGGCGGCCTGGGGGTCGGAGGTGAGCAGGCGGTGGTCGAGCTCGCGGGTCTCGGCCGCCAGGCCGCCCAGCGGGCCGGAGAAGCGCACCCGCCCGGTCGCGAGGATCGTCACCTCGGAGCAGAGCGCCTCCAGGTCGTCCATCCGGTGGCTGGACAGCACGATCGTCACGCCGTCGTCGGCGAGCCGCCGCAGCGCCCCGTGGACGTGCTGCTTGCCCGCCGGGTCCAGGCCGTTGGAGGGCTCGTCGAGCACCAGCAGCCGCGGCTCGGTGAGCAGCGCGGCGGCCAGTCCGAGGCGCTGGCGCATGCCCAGCGAGAAGCCCCGCACCCGGTCGTCGGCGACGTCGGTCAGCCCGACCTCGGCCAGCACCTCGTCGATCCGCCGGGCCCCGGTGTCCTGCCCGCGCAGCGCCGCCAGCGCGGCCAGGTTCTTGCGCGCGGTCAGCGACGGGTACAGGCCGGGGCCGTCGACGAATCCGGCCACCCCGTCCGGCGCCGCGAGCGCCCGTCCGACCGGTCTGCCCAGCACCTCCAGCTCGCCGCCGTCGGCGACGGCCAGCCCGAGAAGCAGCCCGAGCAGCGTGGTCTTCCCGGCGCCGTTCGGCCCGGCCAGCCCGTGGATCCTCCCGGGCACCAGCTCCAGCCCGACCTCGTCGAGCGCCACGACGTCACCGAAGCACTTCGTCAATCCACGTGCCCGTACGGCAGGTTGCGTGTCTTCCATGGCTCCTTCTCGCAGTCCCCCAGGGAACGTAGGGGGTTGACGGGACGGAGTCAGGATCGCCCGGTTGAACACCGATGAAACAGCTGACGGTCGGCTTCTCCTGGGGCCGGGCGGGCGGGGGCAGACACAGCCATGGCAGTCAGCTACACCGGAATGGTCCTCGTCGCGGGCGAGGGCCATGACGGCGGGCACGTCGCCTCCAGCGACGGCAACCTCACCGGCAGCGCCGTCCTCAATGCGGACTGCTACGCCGGCGAACGCCCCCCGCCTTCCACCAACTCGCCGTCCGCCAGCGGCAGCCAGCGGCCGGCCGTGTGAGGCCCGAGGCTCCGGTTCAGCGGCGTGGCAGGCGTGGGCCCGGCACACCGGAGGAGCGGAGGCGGGCCTCGGTCAGCGCGGTCAGCCGGGCCGAGACCGGCGCCTGCTCCTCCCGGTGCCGGTCGATCAGCCGGTACTGGGTGGCGGCCCTGCTCCAGGCCTCCAGGCTGCCGGGATCCCCCAGCAGCCCGGGGTTGGCGAGGTAGCGGTCGGCCATGGCGGTGGCGAGTTCCTCGATCCTCGGGTCGTCCGGATCCCAGTTCTCGGCCTCCCAGCCGCGCTTGGCCAGGGCGATGAACTCGGGGTCGTCGAGCTGGTGTTCCAGCTGGCTCAGGAAGCCGTCGAAGCCGTCCGGCACCAGCACCCGGGCCAGCACCAGCGCCTCGCGCTGCGCGGCGACGTAGTCCGGGTCGAAGCCGAGGACGGGCATCCGGTCGAGGATCGCGCAGGCGCGGTCGGGCAACAGGGCCCGGTCGCCCTCGGCGAGCCGGTGCAGCGTGTCGCGGCGCGCGGCCAGCTCTGCGATCCGTTCGGCCAGCCGCCGCTCGACGTCGGCGAGGGCGGCGGCGAACTGCTCGGCGTCGGCGTCGAGCAGGGGCCCGATCTCGGCGAGCGGCACCCCGGCGGTGGCCAGGGTCCGGACCTGCACCAGCCGCAGCAGCTCGTCCGAGCCGTACCGCCGGTAGCCGGAGCCGTCGCGCCGTGGTTCGTCGACCAAACCGTGCTCGTGGTAGTGCCGCACCGTCTTCACCGAGACGCCGAGGAATGCCGCCGCCTGGCCGATCGTGACTCCGCTCATCATCCGCTCAGCCTCTCGCAAGTTCTGGCCAGGCGGCCACCCGCTCCACGGCCGGGAGCCGCCCGGCCGTGCCGCCGACGGCGCCGGATCGGCCTACCCGCCGCAGAACACCTCGGCGCCGAGCCGCCGTTGGGCGTCGAACACCCCGAGGCCGTAGCCGACCCGGGCCTCCGGCGTGCATCTCGGTGTTGGAGTGGCTCCAGGACAGGGTGGTGGACATGGCGCTCCTGGAGTCCGTCGGGCCCGGATCGGCGTCCGGCTGCTGCGACGAACCTCCACCCTGTCCCAGGGGCGGGCTCAAGCGTGTTCCGGCTCACAGTCCGGAGCACCGCGGGTTGCTCTCAGCCCGTGACCTCGATCGTGACGTCGTAACTGCGCTGGTCCGGCGAGCAGTTGACGGCCTCGCCGCAGGAGGTGCGGGAGGCGGTGAGGTGCGCCGTGCCCGCCGTCCTGGCGGCGAAGGAGGTGGTGACGGTGCCGCAGCCGCCACCCGGGCGGCAGGAGGGGGACGGCGCGGTGGTCGGGGCGCCCGCCGGGGCGAGGACGTCGGTGGCTGAGCTGGTGGCGGCGGACCAGTACGTGCCGTGGAGCTGGACCGAGACGGTCGCGCCGACGGCGACCTTCAGGGTGGTGTGGTTGGCGTGTTCGTCGGCGGTCACGGCGGCCGGGGTGGTCACGGCCGTGGTGGTGGGCACCGGGGCGGACGCGGCCGTCGAGGCCCCCTTCGAGCCGCAGCCGGCCAGGGCCAGCAGGGCGGCGGCGCAGGTCAGGGCGAGGGCGGCAGGTCTTCTCAGATTCACGGTGGTTCCTTAGTGCAGGGGTGAAAGCGGTACCGGTTGGACGCACCGGAGGCCGGATCGGATCCCCCCGAAATCGAAGAAACACACCGGGGTGGGCGCGAGGCCCACCCCGGTGCGTCAAGGCGAGGCGATCGTCAGGAGACGGTCACGTCGTCGTAGTAGGTGTAGGTCGGGTCACCCGCGTAGTCGTCATCGTGGTTGCTCAGGGTGAGCGTGTACGAGTGACCGGGGGTGACGGTCGCGCTCTGGTTGGTCCAGGTCGCGGCGGAGGAGCAGGTCTTGGCGAGGACCGTCTTGGTCGTGCCGGTGGTGTTGTCCTTCAGGGTCGCGGTGGCCCAGTCGTAGGTCACGGTGTCCGGGCAGGTGTTGCTGTACCAGAAGGACAGCGTGCTGGAGCCGGTCGGCGCGGTGAAGGTCTGGGCGGCGGAGGAGTCGGTGCTCGGGCTGGTCGAGCCGAGCTGCAGGCCGTAGCTGCCGCTGTGGGCGGCCGCACCGAGGACGGAGGCGCCGCCGGTGGTGGTCCAGCCGGTCGCGTTGCCGTTCTCGAAGCCCCCGTTGGTGACGGCGTTGCCGCCGCCCGAGGTGGACGACTCGTTCCAGGTGAAGGTGGTGTTGCCCGCGGCGCCGGTGGAGTCGGTCGCGGTGACCGTCACGCTGGAGGTGCCGGCGGCGGTCGGCGTGCCGGAGATCAGACCGGTCGAGGAGTTGATCGACAGGCCGGCGGGCAGGCCGGTGGCCGAGTAGCTCAGGGTCTGGCCGGAGGCCGAGTCACTGGCGTGGATCTGCAGGCTGGCCGCGGTGCCGACGGTGCCGGACTGGTTGCCCGGGTTGGTGACGGTGACCGTGTTGCCGTGGGTCAGGATGGCGTGCGAGATCGCGCAGGAGTTGGTGTCGTTCGACCAGCTGGCCTGCTCGGCGAAGGTGCCGTAGGAGCCGAAGGAGATGTTCGCGGCGCCACCGGGCGAGCCCGGCTGGATCCAGGCGCACTCGTCGGAGTTCTCCTGGTTGAGGTACGAGCTGCCGGCCACGTGGTTGGTCCAGCCGCCCGCCGGGTTCTGGTCGGACATCATCTCGTGCCACTCGTGGCCGAGGGTCATCGTGTAACCGTCCAGCGTGCCGGGCGAGTTGACGAAGCCGACGCCGCAGGTGCTGCCCTGGTCGATGTTGTACGGCTGGTTGGAGAAGGCGATGTCGCCGTAGGGCGAGCTGGCCGCGCCGCCGTTGAGGGTGGTGTCGCCGTTCCAGTCGTGCCAGGCGCAGTACCCGGTGGTGGGGTTCTGGTAGTCGTCCGGGTTGGTGCCGTGCGGCGACATGATGATGTAGTACGCGTCGCGGTTCGCGGCGGCCGTGGTGTTGCCGAAGTGGCCGGCGGCCTTGACGGCCTCCTGGGCCAGCTGGTTGCCGGAGGCCTGGGCGGGCGAGGCGGCCCCGTTGTCGTACCAGACGCCGGACAGGACGCCGCCGCTCTGGTACGGGATGAAGTTGGCGTTGGACGGGCAGCTGACCGCGCCGGAGGCGACGTTGGGGCCATCACACCACTGGGTCAGGTCGGCCGACCAGGTCTCCCCGTTGGTGCCGATGCCCTTGAACATCTGCTGGGTGGCACCGGCGGCGCCGGCCGAGTCACCGGAGAACTTCGCGTTCCCGTTGGCGTCGGTGCTCTGGGTGCCCCACTGGGTGCCGTAGAAGACCAGGTAGACCTTGGAGTGGCCGCTCTGCACGCCGATGCCGTCGACGCCGCCGCCGTAGGACAGCGTCTCCTGGCCGGTGGCCGCCGCCTGGTTCTTGGCGGCGAGCCACTTCTTGTACTTCTCCTGCTGCTGCTTGCCCGGGACCGCGCCGTGGCGGTACGGGTGGCCGTTCTGCGGGCTCCAGGGGTTGAACTCGTTGCCGATGCTGCTGCCCGAGGAGCTGGAGATGTCCTGCGCGGCGGCCGGGCCGGCCGCGCCGGCCAGGCCGGCGGCGGCGAGGGCGAGGGACGCCATGCCGGTGAGCGCTGCGTACTTCGCGCGCCGCATTCTGCGGGAGTGACCCATGAGGTGAGGGGTGCCTCTCTCGTACCGATCGCCCGTTCGGCTGGGGGGCCGCGAACGATCCCTTTGTGGGGAAGGAGCAGACGGCGGATTCCGACCGAAGCCAAATCCGGTCGTTTCTTCCGGACAACCGGAATTGACTGTCTTTCGGTGGGGGCTGCCTGCTGGGCTGAAGGAAAGCAGAGTTGACGAACGCAGGTCAACGGTCAAGGGTAAGGAAACATTAAGAACGGCATCCGGGCAGGTGAAGCGCCTGATCCAGAGCCCCTCGGAAGGCCCCGGCATTCACTGAATACCGGTCAGAAGACTGTTTCCGCATTCAGTGAAACGTCGCAGTTTCAACATTTCTTCATGGGTGGAAACCGGTCGGTTCGACCACGACCCGGGCGGTGGACGGCCGTTGGCGCCGACGAGCTCTTCGGCCTGCTCCGCGCCGACCAGGCCCGGCGCATGCGGGCCCTGTTCCGCCGGCCTGCCGCAGCCCTCCGCTACAGCCGCCCGCTACTACAGCCGCCCGCCGGGGCTGTCCGCGGACAGCCGCTGGGCCAGGTACACCGGGACGACCGAGAGCAGCACCAGCACCGCGGCCACCACGTTGACCACCGGGGCCTGGTTGGGCCGCGCCAGGTTGGCGTAGATCCAGACCGGGAGGGTCTGGACGCCGGGACCGGCCGTGAAGGTGGTCACCACGATCTCGTCGAAGGACAGCGCGAAGGCCAGCAGACCGCCCGCCAGCAGCGCCGACCGGACGGCCGGGAAGGTGACGTACCGGAAGGTCTGGAAGGTGTGGGCGCCGAGGTCGGCCGAGGCCTCCTCGGCCGAGGGGGACATCCGGCGCAGCCTGGCGACGACGTTGTTGAAGACCACCACGATGCAGAAGGTGGCGTGCCCGATGACCACGGTGAGCAGGCCGAACCCGATGCCCGCCGGGCCGAGTACGGTCCGGAACGCGGCGTTCAGCGCGATGCCGGTGACGATGCCGGGCAGCGCGATCGGCAGGATCACCAGGAACGACACCGTCTGCCGCCCGAAGAAGCGGTAGCGCTGGACGGCGAAGGCGGTCATGGTGCCCAGCACCAGGGCCACCAGGGTGGCCCCCGCCCCGGCCCGCAGCGAGGTGACGACGGCGCTGCGGGCGCCCTCGGACTGCCAGGCCCGTACCCACCACTCGGTGGTCAGCCCGGTCGGCGGCCAGGCGAAGGAGCGGTCCCGGTTCAGCGAGTTGAGCAGGACCAGCAGCAGCGGCAGGTAGACCACGGCGAGGCCCGCGATCATGGCGGCGCGCAGCGCGATCCGGGTGCGGCGGGAGAGGATCACGGTGCCTCCTGGGCGTGTCTTGTGGGTTTTGTCGGATCAGGCAAGGACCCGCAAGACACGCCCTACAGGGACTCCAGGGCGCCGGTGCGGCGCACGGCGAGCAGGTAGCCGACGATCATCACCACCGGTACGCAGGACAGCGCGGCGGCCAGCGGCAGGTTGAGCGTCACGTTGTCGGCGATCGCGGTGCCCAGCACCTGGGTCTTCCCGCCGACGATCCGCACGGTGATGTAGTCGCCCAGGCTGAGCGAGAAGGTGAACACCGACCCGGCGAACACCGAGGGCAGGACCTGCGGGAGGACCACCGAGCGGAAGGTCCGGCCGGCGGAGGCGCCCAGGTCGGCCGAGGCGTCGAGCAGACTGGCCGGCAGGTTCTCCAGCCCCGCGTAGACCGGCAGGATCATGTAGGGCAGCCACAGGTAGGCGAGCACCACGATCACCGCCGTCGTGCCGTACCCGGGGCTGGAGAGCCCCAACGGGCCGGCCAGCCAGTCGAGTACGCCGCCCTGGCTGAAGATGACCCGCCAGGCGTAGGCCTTCACCAGGTAGCTGGCCCACAGCGGGGTCAGCACCGCGACCACCAGCAGCCTGCGGGTGCGCGGCCGGGCGACCCTGGCCATGTAGAAGGCCATCGGGAACGCCACCACGGCGTCGATCACCGTGACCGCGACGGCGATGCCCAGGGTGCGCAGGGCGATCGCCCGGTAGACCGGCTCGGTGAGGACGGTGGTGAAGTTGGCGGTGTTCCAGACCCGTTCGACGTCGTAGGTGAAGTCGTCGACCGCCCAGAAGGCCGACAGCAGCAGGACGGCGAGCGAGCCCAGGTAGGCGAGCACCAGCCAGGCCATCGGCGCCGACAGCAGCAGCGCCAGCCTCAGTCCGGCGTGCCGGTGCAGCACGGAGGCCGCCCGCCGTACGCCGCCCCGCCGAAGCGGCGGGGCGGCGGCGGTGTCGGTCGGCATCAGCCCTTGATCTCGGTCCAGGCCGCCGTCCAGGCGGCGTAGTCGGTGCAAGCCACCGTACGGCCGTCCAGGCAGCTCTTGACCGGGGTGGTCCAGTAGTGGACGTCCTTCCAGTAGGCCTCGTCGGCGGCGTGGAAGGTGTCGCAGAAGTTCTTGTCCGAGGTCTGGTCGCAGGCCTTGGCGTTGGCCGGGGCCTCGCCGAACCACTGGGCGACCTGGGCGTTGGCGGTCGGTGAGACGATCCAGTTCATCCACTGGTAGGCGCAGTTGGGGTGCGCGGCCTTCGCCGACACCATCCAGGTGTCCGACCAGCCGGTGGCGCCCTCCTTCGGCAGCACCGCCTTGACCGGCGCGTGGTCGGCCTGCGCCATGTTGGCGATCACCTGCCAGGTGGTGCCGACCACGGTGTCGCCGGTCTTGAAGGAGTTCTCCGACTTCTGGAAGTCGCTCCAGTACTCGCCGATCGCCTTGTGCTGGGTCTTCAACAGGTCGACTGCGGCCTTGAGTTGGGACTGGTCCAGGGCGTACGGGTTCTTGATGCCCAGCTCCGGCCTGGTCTTCATCAGGTACAGCGCGGCGTCGGCGATGTAGATCGGGGAGTCGTAGGCGGTGACGTGGCCGCTGTAGGGCGAGGCGCCGTCGAAGACCACGCTCCAGGAGTCCGGTGCCGGGGTGACCTTGTCGGTGCGGTACATCAGCAGGTTGGCGCCGCGGCCGTGCGGGATGCCGTACATCTGGCCGTTCACCGAGTTCCACGGCTGGTTCTTCAGGCCGTCGAAGACGTCGGCGTAGTTCTGGACCAGGGCGGTGTTGACAGGGGCGACGTCGCCGGCCGAGATCAGCCGCAGGGTCGCGTCGCCGGAGGCCGAGACGGCGTCGTACTGGCCGGTCTTCATCAGCGAGACCATCTCGTCCGAGGTGCCGGCGATCTTCGTGTTGACCTTGCAGCCGGTCTGCTGCTCGAAGGGGTGGACCCAGTCGACGGTCTTGTCGTCCGAGCCGTCCTCGGCGTAGCCGGCCCACGCGACCAGGTTCACCTGGCCCTCGCCGGGGCCCAGGGACTGGAGCATCGGTAGTTTCGGCGGGTTCAGGCCGCCGTGGCCGCTGGTCGTTCCGGCCGTGCCGCCGCTGCCGCACCCTGCGGCGAGCAGGACGGCGGCGGTGGCGGCGGCCGCGGTGCGGGCGATCCGGGAGATGCGCATGCGAGGTGTTCCGATCTTCGGGGAGAGGGTTTTCGGGCTACGAGCCGACGCGGACGGTGTGCTTGCGCTGCCAGGCCAGTACGACGTCCGTACCGCGATGGCGCAGGACGTCGGCCGAGTCCTCGTCGAGGTTCTGCCGGACGGCGGTCAGTCGCCCGCCGGCCTCCAGGTCCACCAGGAACCGGGTGTGGCCGCCCGCGTAGACGACCTCGGCGACCCGCCCGGTGGCCGACAGCTCGTCCGGCCCGGCGGGATCGTCCGGGTGCGCTATCCGGATCTTCTCCGGCCGGACGCTGAACAGCCCGGCCTCGCCCACGACCTGCTCGGCCGCCGCGCCGTCCAGCAGGTTGGAGGTGCCGACGAAACCGGCGACGAAGGCGGTGGCCGGGTGCTCGTACACCTCGGCGGGCGAGCCGACCTGCTCGATCCGGCCCGCGTTGAACACCGCCACCCGGTCGCTCATCGTCAGGGCCTCATCCTGGTCGTGGGTGACGAACACGAAGGTGATCCCGACCTCGCGCTGGATCCGCTTGAGCTCCGCCTGCATCTCGTGCCGCAGCTTCAGGTCGAGCGCGCCGAGCGGCTCGTCGAGCAGCAGCACCTTCGGCCGGTTCACCAGTGCCCGGGCCAGCGCCACCCGCTGGCGCTGGCCGCCGGAGAGCTGCGCCGGTCGGCGCCGCTCGAAGCCCTCCAGGCGGACCATGGCGAGCGCCGCACGCACCCGCTCCGCCCGTTCGGCCTTCGGCACCCGGCGGACCATCAGGCCGTAGCCGACGTTCTGTTCGATCGTCATGTGCGGGAACAGCGCGTAGTCCTGGAACACCGTGTTGACGTCCCGGTCGAAGGGCGGGAGGCCGGTGACATCGGCTCCGCCCAGCAGGATCCGGCCGGCGGTCGGCCGCTCGAAGCCCGCGATCATGCGCAGCACCGTGGTCTTCCCGGAGCCGGACGGCCCGAGCATCGCGAAGAACTCGCCCTCGCCGATCTCCAGGTCGACACCGTCGACCGCGCGGACCTGGCCGTCGAAGGTCTTCGCCAGCCCTTCGAGCCGGACGGCGCCGGAGGCCGGGTCCGGGCGGGGTGGGCGGTCGTCGCTCGTCAACTCCATTGGGCCCTTCTGCTCGGTGTCGGACGGGACGTACGGCTCGGTCGTCCCGGTCGGGTCGCTGGGAACCCTAGGGAGAAATCCGTTCCTTGAGAGATCGGTAAACCTCAGGGGATTCGCCCAGCCCTCTGGCCGCCTTTCCGGACCGGGAAACGGCTGTCCCGCAACACGATTGACCGCTCTTCCCCGAATCGCCTCAGGGGTCCATCAGGGTCAAGCTCAGGGTCGGCTCCGGAGGCGCCGACCGGGTGCCGGGCCCTAACTTCGGTGCGGCGGGTGACGAACGTCCCCGACCAGCGTCCGACCGGCGTCCCCCGACCGACTCCCCCAGCGAAAAGGCGTGCGCGTGTTCCGCAACAAGGCTCTACCGGCACGGGCTCCGCGCCCGGCCTCCATCGGCACGGCGAGCGGGGGCGGGCGGGGCGACGTCGTCCGCCTGACCGGTGTGCGCAAGACATACCGCCGCGGCGAGCACCGGGTGCGGGCGCTCGACGGGATCGATGCCGCCTTCGCCGCGGGCACCTTCACCGCCATCATGGGCCCCTCGGGTTCGGGCAAGTCGACGCTGCTGCAGTGCGCGGCCGGGCTGGACCGGATCGACGCGGGCGAGATCCTGCTCGACGGCGCGCCGCTGCACGGGCTGTCCGAGCGCGCGCTGACCGAGCTGCGCCGCGAGCAGATGGGCTTCGTCTTCCAGTCCTTCAACCTGATCCCGGCGCTGACGGCCCGCCAGAACGTCGAGCTGCCGCTGCGGCTGGCCGGGCGGCCCCTCGACCCGGCGGCGATCGACCGGGGGCTGGCCGAGGTCGGCCTCGCCGAGCGCGGCGAGCACCGGCCCGCCGAGCTCTCCGGCGGGCAGCAGCAGCGGGTCGCCCTCGCGCGGGCACTGGCCACCGGGCCCACGGTGCTGTTCGCGGACGAGCCGACCGGCGCTCTGGACTCGACCACCGCCCGGGAGGTCCTGGCACTGCTGCGCGGGATCGTCGAGCAGCACGGGCAGACGGTGATCATGGTGACCCACGACCCGATGGCGGCCTCCTACGCGCAGCGGGTGGTGTTCCTCGCCGACGGCAGGGTCACCGGCGAGCTGGTCGGGCCGACGGCCGAGACCGTGGCGCTGCGGATGGCCGCGCTGGAGCCCGGAGCGAACAGGACGGCGCCGTGCTGAGGATCGCCGTCGCCACCCTGCGCCACCGCCTGACCGGCTTCCTGGGCGCCTTCCTCGCCCTCGCGCTCGGCACCACGATGGTCGGCATGATGGCGCTGACCCTGGCGGCCACCTTCGGCACGCCGCACCCGGGGCCGCAGCGGTTCGGGGCGGCCCGGGTGGTGGTCGCGCCGCTGGGCTTCGAGGGGAGCCCGATGAAGGCCCCGGCGGTGCTGCCGTCCGAGGTCGTGTCGAAGGTGACCGCGGCCGGGAACGCCACTGCCGACCGCAGCTTCCCGGTCCGGCTGAGCCCCGGATCCCCGGGGACGACCGGCCACCCCTGGTCCTCGGCCGCCTTCGCCGGCTACCGCCTGACCGCCGGACGGGCACCGCAGGCCGCGGACGAGATCGCCGTCGGCGGTGGTGACCGCTCGCTGATCGGGCGCCAGGCCGAGGCCGTCACCGCCGACGGCGCCGCCCGCTACCGGGTGGTGGGGGTGACCGACGCGCGCTGGTTCGAGGACGCGGTGTTCTTCAGCGATACCGAGGCGCAGCGCCTCTCCCCCGGCGTCAACGCCCTGGTCACGGACCGGAATCCGGGAGAGCTGGCCGCCCTCGTGGCCGGCCGGGCCGCCGTCCTCACCGGCCAGGACCTCACCCGGATCGACCCCGACTCCACCGGCGGCGCCCAGGCCCTGGCCAACGCCCAGGCGATGGCGGGCAGTACGACCGGGCTCGCGGTGGGCGTGGCGGTGTTCGTCGTCATCGCGACCTTCGCCTTCGCGACCGAGCAGCGCCGCCGCGAACTGGCGCTGCTGCGGCTGGTGGGCGCGGCCCCCGGGCAGGTGCGGCGGATGGTGCTCGGCGAGGCGCTGCTGATCGGCCTGGCGGCCGCGGTCGTCGGCTGCCTGCTCGCCCCGCTGGGCACCCTGCCGCTGCACTCCTGGATGCTCCGGCACCACGTGGCCCCCGCCTGGTTCGGCATCCCGCTCAACCCGCTGCCGCTGCTGGTCGCCTTCGTCGTCGGCGTGGCCGCGGCGCTGGCCGGCTCGGCCGCCACCCTGGTCCGGGTCTCGCTGATCCGGCCGGTGGAGGTGCTGCGGGAGAGCGCGGTGGAGCGCCGCGGGATGACGCCGGTCCGCTGGCTGCTGGGCGCCGGGATGCTGATCGGCGCGGTCGTCGCGGGGGTCGTCATCGCCCGGACCGAGCCGTACCTGGCGGCCAGCGCCCGCAAGTACGAGGCCGTCCCGCTCCTCTACGTCGGCGCGGTCGCCCTGCTGGCGCCGATCCTGCTGCGGCCGGTCACCCGGCTGCTGACCCGCCCGCTGCGCGGCTCGGCCAAGGCGGGCCCTCTGCTGGTGCGGGAGAACATCCTCACCTCCCGGCGGCGCACGGCCGCCACGGTGGCGCCGATCGTGGTGGCGGTCGGGCTGGTCGGCACCCTGCTGACGATGCAGGAGTCCGGTGACGCCTCGGTGCTCGCCCGTCAGCGGCTGGAGGTGCACGCGGCGGGCGTGGTCGTCCCCGGCGGCCCGGGGATCGACGCCCGGACGATGCAGCGGCTGGCGGCGGTACCCGGGGTCGCGGTCACGCCGGTCACCACGATGAACATCCGGATCGGCACCGCGGCCGGCGAGCAGATCGACTCGCTGACCACCAACGCGGTGCCCGCGGCGGCGCTGGGCGGCACCGTCACACCGCCGGTGGTCTCCGGCTCGCTCGTCTCCCCGCCGGAGAACTTCCTGGTCATCGACGAGCACGCGGCGCAGTCCGACGGTCTCTCGGCCGGGGACCGGGTGGTCGCCCTGCTGCCGACCGGCGCCCGGGTCCCCACCGTCATCGCGGCGGTGGTCGCCCGCGGCCTGAACGGCGACGACACCTACCTGTCCGCGGCGCTGACCGGCGCGCTGATGCCCACCCGGGTCTACCTCGACTCCCGGACGGCGCCGGGCCGGCCGCTCGACGCCGACCAGACGGCCGCGGTGACCAGGGCCCTGGACGGCTCCGGCGCGCACGTGCTGACCTACGACGCCTACCTGGAGGGCCAACGCGCCCACGCCGCCGAGCAGACGGACAGCGCCGCGGTGGTCATCCTGGGGATCGCCCTGGCGTACTCGCTGATCGCGGTCGCCAACACCCTGGTCATGGCGATGGCAGGCCGGCGACGGGAGTTCGCCCTGCTCGGTCTGGCCGGCGCGGTGCGCGGCCAGATCGTGAAGGTGGCCGCGGCCGAGTCCGCCGTGGCGATGGTCGTCGGCACCGTCCTCGCCGCCCTCGCGACCGGACTCGCCGCGCTGACCCAACACGCCTCCCTGGACCGGCTGGTGGCAGGCGCACCGACGGTGGTCCCCTGGCCGCAGATCCTGGCGACCGTCGCCCTCTGCGCCCTCGTCACCATGGCCACCGCCTCCGGCGCGACCGGCCGGGAGACCCGCCACCGCGCGATCGAGACCGCGGGCGTCCGCGAATAGGAGGGCACGGGCGCGGGCCGCCTGCACGGCATCCGCGCCCGGCGGGCTCAACGACCTTGCAGGGACTTGACGTTGTCGCCGAAGGTCCAGCCCTTCGAGCCGTCCCAGTTGAGCGACCAGGTCATCAGTCCCTTCAGCGCACCGCCGAAGGCGCTCCACGACTGGCCGACCGGTCCCGGGTCCAGGTAGCCGCCGCCCGCGCCGGGTTGAGCCGGCAGGCCGGGCACCTGCTTGTCGTAGGGCACGGTGATGGTGGTGCCCTGGATAGTCAGGCCGTTGTTCAGGCAGGTGGTCTGCGCGGTGAAGCCCTGCACGGTGCCGGCCTGGTACGAGTCGCCGGAGCAGCCGTACATGCTGCCGTTGTAGTACTGCATGTTCAGCCACCACAGCTGCCCGTTGTCGACGTACTTCTTGATGATCGGCAGGTAGGCACCCCAGATCGAGCCGTAGGTGACGCTCCCGCCGGTGACGTACGCGGTCTCGGGGGCCATGGTCAGACCGAAGCCCGCGGGCATCTGGGCCAGCACGCCGTCGATGATGCGGATCAGGTTGGCCTGGGAGGCGGACAGCGAGTTGATGCTGCCGCTCCCGGACAGGCCGGTCTCGATGTCGATGTCGATCCCGTCGAAGTTGTACTTCTTGAGGATCGGGACGACGGTCGCCACGAACCTGTCGGCGACGGTGCTGGAGCTCAGGTCGATGCCCGCGGCGGCGCCGCCGATCGACATCAGGATCGTCGCGCCGGCGGCCTTGGCCTGGCACATCTCGGCGGGGGTCGACACCTTGACGTTGGTGTCCATGCCGTCCTGCCACTGGACGGTGCCGTCCGAGAGGATCACCGGGAAGGCCGCGTTGATGACGTTGTAGCCGTGCGCGGCGATCCGACTGTCCGTGATGGGGACCCAGCCCATGCCCGGGTGGACGCCGTTCGCGGCGCCGTCCCAGTTCTCCCAGTAGCCCTGGAGGACCTTGCCGGACGGCTTGGGCTTGGTGGGGCAGGTGTCACCACCCGGCGGGGTGGTGGGCGGGGGCGTGGTCGGCGTGGTGGTGGGCGGAGTGGTCGGCAGAGTGGAGCTGCTGCCGCTTGGGCCGGTGAGCGACACGTCGTCCGCGTAGTACGCGGGCTGCCCGTACCAGCCGTGCAGGTAGACGGTCACCGAGGTGGTGGCGGGGCCGGTGGTGAAGCCGACGCTGAGCTGCCCGTACGAGGAGTTGCTCGCCGTCCAGGTGGACGGGTCGCTGCCGGCCCCGGTACCGGTGGCGCCCAGGTAGACATAGCTGCCCTGGACGTAGGCGCTCAGCGTGTACTGGGAGTTGGGCTGCACGCTGACGGTCTGGCTGCACTGGGCGGTGTCCTGGCCGCTCGGCGTGGCCTGGAGCGCGGCGACGTCGGAGTGGACCGGGCTGCCGACGACCGCTCCGGCGCCGCTGGAGCAGGTCCAGCCGGAGAGTCCGTTCTCGAAGCCGGGGTTGACCACCAGGTTGGTGGTGGCGGCCCCGGCGGTGACGGAGCCGACCGCGGCGATGCCGGCACCGATGACGGCGGCGGCGCTCACCCCGGCGAGGGAGCGCATCAGGACGCTCGCCCCCTGCTCGGGGCGGCCCGGATCCGGACAGCGGTGGAAACCACCCGACGACGCGCCCGGGGTACGCGACCTCCGACGGAACATGCTGTGCTCCCTTCCCGCCGGGCGCCATGGGGATGACCGGCGCGTGGGGGCGTGCCGCGCCCGGCTGTGGGTGAGGTGGGGACATGTGGGGCTGTGCCGGACCGGATCGTAGGAGGGGAGGCGGAGCCGGTCAATAGGTCTGGACCAATTAGGTCTGGACCAATTTTGCCAATGGCGACGCACTCGGATCTCGCTGGCCGGCGGCCGGGGCGTCACCACCGCGCGCCGGGTCCGCTGACTCCCTGCGAACGCCCTCCGTACGATGGCGCGGCCGGGATACCCGCGGACACGTCATGGCCCCTACTGCCGGTGCTGCAGGTGTACGCGCGTGACGTGCCCTGGTACGACGGGTTCCCGGCGGGCACGGACATCCTCCAGATCCTGTGGTGCCCGTTCCAGCACTCCTACGACAGCCCGACCGCGCCCTACAACGGCATCGCCGGCCCGTGGGTCCAGGTCCGCCACCGCCGCAGCGGCGACCTCGGAGAGCGTCACCTCACCCCGCCGGAGCCACTCGCCATCGGCGCGCCCGGCTACCTGCCCACCCCGTGCCTGCTGCGGCCCGAACCGGTGACCGAGTACCCGCACCCGGGCGCCCTGGGTGAGGAGTTCGAAGCCGGGGTCGAGGAGTGGGAGATGGCGACCTTCCCCGACCCCGACTACCCCGACGAGTGGGAGCCCCGCTACTCCTGGGACCTCTCGACCGCCCCGGGCTGGAAACTCGGGGGCCATGAACCCTGGAACTACCAGGGCTACCACGGCCCGGTCCGGTGCGGCACCTGCGGCAGCGCAATGCACTTCCTGGCCGCGATCGCCAGCACCGAATGGGGCGGCGGCACGGAGAGCTGGGCGCCCGTCGACTCCCCCGACGGGGGCCCGGGCGATCGGCGACGGCACCAGGAACCGACCGACGTCGCCCTCGGCCGACGGGAGACCCTGCGCATCTTCACCTGCCCCTGGTCCCCGGACCACCCGGTCATCAGCGACCTGATCTAGAGCAAGCCGGTAGCGGGCCAGCGCCCGAGAAGTCGGCCCACCCGACTTCTCGGGCACCCGCTGCATGCGGACGCCCGGTCAGTCGCGGCTCTTCAGCTGGCCACCGTGCGTGCCGCGCGGGCGGGTTGCTCAGGGCATCGGCAGCGGCGCCGGGGCCGATGGGCCGGTGTAGCGGGCCGACGGGCGGATGATCTTGGAGTCGGCGGCCTGTTCCAGGATGTTGGCGCTCCAGCCGATCGCCCGGCCCGCGGCGAAGGTGGGGGTGAACATCTCCCGGGGCAGGCCGCACAGGTGCATCACCACGCCCGCGTAGAACTCCACGTTGGTGTGGAGTTCGCGCCCCGGCTTCAGCTCCGCCAGGATCGCCTCGACCTTGGCCTCGACCTGGACGGCGAGGTCGACCAGCTCGCCGCCGAAGGACCGCGCGACCCCGCGCAGCATCCGGGAGCGCGGGTCCTCGGTGCGGTAGACGGCGTGACCGAAGCCCATGATCCGGTCGCCCGCCAGCACGTGCTCGCGGATCCAGCCGTCGATCCGCTCCGGGGTGCCGATCGCGTCCAGGGTGTCCAGCGCCCGGCTGGGCGCGCCGCCGTGCAGCGGTCCGGAGAGCGCGCCGAGTCCGCCGACCAGGCAGGCCACCAGGTCGGCCCCGGTGGAGGCGATCACCCGGGCGGTGAAGGTGGAGGCGTTGAAGCCGTGGTCGACGGTGGAGATCAGGTACTGCTCGATCGCCCGGGCCTTGGCCGGCTCGGGCTCCTCGCCGGTCAGCATGTAGAGGTAGTTGGCGGCGTAGCCGAGGTCCTCGCGCGGCTCTATCGGCTGCTCGCCGTTCTGCAGCCGGTGCAGCGCGGTGAGGATGGTGGGCACCAGCGCGGTGGCGAACAGGGCGTCCTCGACGCGCTGTTCGGGCGCGGTGTCGTAGAGCGGCCGGATGCCACGGTCGGCGGCGGCGATCGAGAGCGCGGCGCCCAGGGCGGCGAGCGGGCCGCCGTGCGCAGTGCTCGCCGCGAGGGCGGGCAGCAGCGGGCGCAGCGCGTCGGGCAGTCGGCGCAGCGGTGCGGTACGGGCCAGGAAGGCGGCGCGGCGGGCCGGGTCGGGGAGCTCGCCGAGCAGCATCAGGTGCCAGACGTCCTCCAGGGTGCGCTGTTCGGCGAGGTCGATCGCCGAGTACTGGCGGTAGTGGTAGAAGCCCTCCAGCCCGCGGACGTCGCTGAGTTCGGTCTCGGTGACCACGACGCCCTTGAGGCCGCGCGGAACCTCGATCTCGGTGGTGTTCGGCATGGCGGCAGTCCTCCTGAGGGGTTCTTGTTCCCGTTGACGTTCTGTACTCTCCGATCATTGATCCATGTTGTCAATGTTGATTGAAATCAATGTGGAATACTGTCGATCACCATCAAGACGCGGCACGAGGACGAGGGCAGACCATGGCCGAACGCTTGACCACCCAGCAGGTCGCCGAGCAGCTCGGGGTCAAGGTGGAGACGGTGTACGCCTACGCCAGCCGCGGCCAGCTCAGCAGCGAGCGGGCCCCGGGCGGCAAGGGCAGCACCTTCGACGCCCGCGAGGTGGCCGAACTGGCCGCCCGCGGCCGCCGCGCCCCGCTGCGCCCACCGGCCGGCGAACCGTCGGCCGCCGAACCATGGCCCGGCGGACCGGTCACGGTGCGGACCGAGCTGACCCTGATCGAGAACGGCCGGCTCTACTACCGCGGCCGGGACGCCGTCCGGCTCGCCGCCGAGCACGGCTTCGAGGCCGCGGTCGCTTGGCTCTGGGGGCTGGGCACCGACGCCCCCGTCGCGCTGCGGGTGCCGCCCGCCACCGCCGAAGCCCTCACCCGGGCCGCCGCCGCACTGCCCGAAGGGATCCGGCTGCCCGACCGACTGCGGATCTCCGCCACCGTCGCCGCCGCGCTCGACCCGCTCCGCTTCGACCTGCGCGAACAGACCGTACTGGCGGCCGGGGCGGCACTGATCGCCGGAATGGTCGAGGCCCTGCCCCGCACCGCACCCGACCCCGGGCCCGAGGCCACACTCGCGGCGCGGCTGTGGAGCCGGCTCGCCACCACCGCGCCCACGCCCGAGGCACTGGCCTGCCTGGACCGCGCCCTGGTGCTGCTCATCGACCACGAGCTGGCGGTCTCCACGGTGGCGGCCCGGGTCGCGGCCTCGGCGCGGGCCCATCCGTACGCGGTGGTCTCCGCCGGGCTCGGCGCCACCGACGGCCCGCTGCACGGCGCGGCCAGCCCGCTGGCGCACCGGATGCTCGCGGAGGTGCTGGCCGACGGCGCCGTACCGGTGGTCTCCGACTACCTGCGCACCGGCCGGGCGATCCCCGGCCTCGGCCACCGGCTCTACCCGGAGGGCGACCCCCGGGCCGTCGCACTGCTCGACACGGTCGGGCGGCTCGACGGCGGCGCGGCCGTGGTGACGGCGGTCGCCGAGGTCGAAACGGCGGCAGGCCCGGCCGGGCGAGCGGCCCTGCGGGCCAACATCGACCTGGCCCTGGCCGCCATGGCCCTGGCCGCCGGACTGCCGGCCGAGGCCGGCGAGGTGGTCTTCGCAGTGGCCCGCACCCCGGGGTGGCTGGCCCACGCCGTGGAGGAGTACCGCGAGGAGCCGCTGCGGATGCGGGCCCGCGGCAGCTACACCGGGCCGCGCCCGCAAGAGCGCCCGACGGATCCGCGATCCGGCCCGGAGCAGATCTGACGCGGCGTCACCGCGAGCCGCGCGGGCGGCGTAACGCCCACGGCGGGGCTGTCCGCCCGCCCGGCCCGCTCACCCCGAGCGGGCCGGGCACCCGCGCTTCCGGCCGGGCCGGAGCCGCGTAACTGCTACAGAGCGTCAGAATGGTTAGTGGATTAGGCTGGTAGCCATGACCCACGAGATCCACACGGCCACGATGCCCGCCGTCGCCTACCGCAGGAGCCTGCCGATCGACGACCCCGAGAGCCTGGTCGACATCGAGCTCCCGATCCCCGAACCCGGCCCGCGGGACCTGCTGGTGCAGGTGGAGGCCGTGGCCGTCAACCCGATCGACTGCAAGGTCCGGCGCACCACCGACCCGGGTGGCACGCCCAAGGTGCTGGGCTGGGACGCGGCCGGCACCGTCGTCGCCGTCGGCGCCGACGTGGAGCTCTTCCGGGTCGGGGACGAGGTCTACTACGCCGGCGCCATCGACCGCCCCGGCGCCGACTCCCGCTACCACGCCGTCGACGAGAGCCTGGTCGGACGCAAGCCCGCCTCGCTCTCCTTCACCGAGGCGGCCGCGATGCCGCTGACCTCGCTCACCGCCTGGGAGGGCCTGTTCGACCGGCTCGGGCTGCGCACCGGCACCCCTGAGCAGACCGGCACGCTGCTGGTGACGGCCGCCGCGGGCGGCGTCGGCGCGATGGTCGCCCAGCTGGCCCGCGCCCTCACCGGCCTCACCGTGATCGGCACCGCCTCCCGCCCGCAGACCGCCGCCTTCGCCCGCCGCATGGGCGCCGACCACGTGGTCGACCACACCGAGCCCCTCGCCCCGCAGCTCGCCGAGCTCGCCCCCGGCGGCATCGACCACGTCTTCAGCACGACCGGGACGCAACGCAACCTCCCCGTCTACGCGGAGGTGCTCAACCCCTTCGGCCGGATCGTCGCCATCGACGACGTCGACACCCTGCCGATGGGCCTGCTCAAGGCGAAGAGCATCGCGTTCCACTGGGAGTCGATGTACACGCGCTCCCGCTTCGCGACCGCCGACCGGGCCATGCAGCACCACATCCTCACCCGGGTGGCGCACCTGGTGGACGCCGGAGTCCTGCGCACCACCGCCACCCGGGATCTCGGGCCCGTCAACGCCGCCAACCTCCGCGCGGCGCACCGGCTCCAGGAATCCGGTACCGCCATCGGGAAGACGACCCTCACCGGGTTCTGACCAGGCGCCCGCCCGTTCCGTCAGCTGCCCGGCGGGTTCTGACCCAGGTAGCGAAGGCCCTGTTTGAGGTAGGCCCGCGGATTGGTGGCCAGATGGCGGGCCCAGCTGGGCTTGGTCTCGCCGCGCCGGTGGGCGTAGCAGGCCAGTGCGTAGCCGAACATCCGCTCGTTCAGGTAGCCGAGCCGCGTGTACGACCAACCCCGGTTGTTCTGAGTGAAGTTGAAGGCGGAGTTGGCCGCGAAGATGCCGAGTCCGAAGTGGACCGTCAGCAGGTCGGTGAGCGGTTCGTGGTCGCGCCGGTCGGCGGAGATGCGCTGCTCGTCGAGGAGGCGGACGTGCCCCAGCTCGTGGGCGATGGTGGCGACCAGGGCGACCGGACGGGCGGCCTGGCGCTGGTCGATGGCGATCACCGGCCGCCCGTTCACGCGCCGGTAGTGCCCGGCGGCGTAGCGGGACTTCCGTTCGAGCCTGAGGTCCGCGACCATGGCGTCCTCGCCGTCGTCCGGCTCGATCTCGATCGTCAGCCGGTTGGGCGCCACGTCCAGGTATCCGCACAGCTGGGCGATGACGCTCCGGATGTCCTCCTCGGAGCCCTCGTACGGCCCCGGGAAGAACTCGGCGGTCGGCAGGACCGGCGCGCGGTCCAGCACGCCACGGCCGAACTCGGCCGCCAGCCAGGCCATCGACTCCTCTATCCACGCCCGCTCGTCCGGCCCGACCGGGCACTTCGGTGAGAACAGCGCCATGACACCCCCCAAATGATCACGGACATCATGCACCACCAGCGGAGACGGGCACCGGTGCTCCCTGCGTTCCGTCTTCGGAACGTCCCTAGCCGGCGGGCTTCCAGAGAGTGAGCAGGAAGCTGTACGCCGGAGGGTCGAACGGCTGCCCGGTCGGCTTCACGTCGGTGATCCTGAGCATTGCGAGGTTCCCCTTGTCGGTGACCGTGCAGAGCACGTCGCCCTTCTTCAGAACCTTCTGGTCGATCAGCGCCGTGTTGCTGAGCTCCGCGGGCAGTGGGGCGGTGTCCACCGACTGACGGCACTGCTCCGGTGACGTCCCCGGGCTCTTGGCCATGGGGGTGCGGAAGGTCATCAACTGGAGGATGTAGTAGAAGTCGACCTCGTGGTCGCTGAAATCCCCGTTCGGTACGACCTTGGGCGTGTCCAGATCGACGGTGATCGCCGCGCCGATCACCGGCGGGCCGACGAGCAGCGGGCGGTCGACGAAGATCGGCTCGTAGCCGCGCTTGGGAGCCGCGGTGGCGGACGCGGTGGCGGACGCCGTGGCCTGCGGGGCGTCGGCAGGCTGCTTGCTCGGGGTCGCGGCCCCGGCCGCAGGGGCGGGTGTGTTCGTCGCCGACGTGCCGGTGGCCACGGTGGTACCGGTCTTGTCGTCGCCGGACAGGACCCAGGCCGTGCCGGCGGCGATCACGGCCAGGGCCGCCACGAGGGCGACGGCCAGCGGCGTCCGTCGACGCGGCGGCCGCCCGGCCGCCGTGGCCGCCGTGGCCGCCTCCGTTGTCGCCGCCGGGGACGGGGGTGCGGTCCGGGTGGGCGCGCCGTGCACGTCACCGCCTGGATGCCCCGACACCTGGGTGGGCACGTACCCGACCGCACTCGGGCCGGCCCCGGCCTCCGGTGCGGGCCCCGCCGCCAGCAACCGCTCCGTCTCACGCTCGCGCTCGGCGACGGCCGCGGCGATCGGGGCCGGCAGCCAGCCGTCACCAGGCTTCAGGGAAAGGCCCGACGCGCGCTCGCACAGCTCCGCCAGCTCGGTCGGCGTCGCCCTGGCCGTCGGGTCGGCGGTGAGCGTACGCTCCAGCAGCGGCCGCAACTGCTCCGGATACCCGGTCAGATCCGGCGGGCGCAGCTCGGTGTTGGCGATCTGGGTGGCCACGGTCAGCGCGCCGCCCGAGCCGTACGGGTGCCGGCCGGTGGCCGCGACGGCGGCGATCAGGCCGAGCGAGAAGACGTCGGCGGCCGCCGTGATCTCGGCCCCCGTGCCGTGCTCGGGCGACATGAACTGCGGGGTGCCGATGAAGCCGCCGCTCCGGGTGAGCTGGGTGGCCTCGGTGGCGCGCGCGATCCCGAAGTCGATCACCCAGGGGCCGTTCGCTCCGAGCAGGATGTTGGCGGGCTTGAGGTCACGGTGGACGACCCCGGCCGCGTGCACGGACGCCAGCCCGCTTGCCACGCACCCGACCAACTGCAGCGCCACGGGCACCGGCAGCGGGCCGTACCTCGCCAGCGCCTCGTCCAGCGGCAGCCCCGGCACGTACGCGGTCGCCAGCCACGGCTGCTCCCCGCTCGCGTCGTGGTCCAGCACCGGCACCAGGTGGTAGCCCCGCACCTGCTGCGCCGCACGCACCTCGTGCTGGAAGCGGCGCAGGAACTCCGCGTCACCCGCGAACTCCCGGCGGATCACCTTCAGCGCGACCGGCCGGTTCCCCCGGGTACGTGAGAGGTACACCGACCCCATGCCGCCCTCGCCGATCCTGGCGAGCAGCCGGTACCCGGCGACCTCCCGCGGTTCATCCGCCCCGAGCGCGCTCAGCGCGCGGCCGTTCCCACTGATGGAACCCACCCCCGATCACATTGAAGATCAACAATAACCGACGGCCACCCCCGGTCGGGCCGCCCGGTCCCGACCTCCGGCCGCACTCCGGCGGGCGCGGCATCCATCGCCGCCAACGAACGGGCGCGCAAAACGCCCGGCCGGGAAACCCCGGCCGGGCGCCTGCATGACTCATCACAGCCTGAGTCGTACTACTTCCGCGTGGCGCGGGCCATCCAGTCCTCGAACCCCAGGACAACCCGCTCCAGAGCCGTTTCGAAATCCGCGCCGGAAATCGTCCCGGTCTCGAACGACTGCCAGGACTCGGCCAGTGCGTCAACCAGATCGCCTTGCTCGATGAGGAGATCGGACATGTCCTCCCCGCTCAGCGCGTGCTTCCCTTCGGACATCACCCAGCCGGCACTCGCCGCATCCGCCGAGATTCCCCGGCCGGCGAGTTCGACCGTGCGCCACGAGACTCGTGGGTCTGCGGCGACCCGCAGGAGGACATCGAGTGCCTCGGAGTTCCTTGCAGCCATGACATGTTCCTCGCAGTCGGGACACCGGGCTCGAAGCCACTGGTCAGCGCGTTGACGACCGGATCCTACGTACCGGCCATGAACTTCCTTGCCCAGGGGATGGCCGCCTTTCCCTCCGGGACGTCAGCTCCTCCCGCACGGAGGACATTTGCGCAATATGTCAGGCAGCTGTTCCCCAGCGGATGGTACGCACCCCAGCTGCCCTGGGTCTCCCCCTGGAACTGCAGGGCGGCCTTCGCGTTCGGAAGGTCGATGTCCCGGCTCATGATGCTCGGAGGTCCGGAGTACGGAGAGACGACCGCTTCACCGTCATGCGGCATGAGATGCGTATGCGTCACCGTCTCGCCGTCGGTCACCTCGATGCTGAAGTGGTTCCCGTCTCCGTGATAGTGCAGGGTCGCCACGCCTTCACCGCACGTGTTGTGCACGAGGACCGGCGTGGTGCCCGCGAGCACGTAGTACGTGTGGAGCTGGTCGACGGTCAGGTTGTGCATCGCCCGGGCGCCGGCCACGGCCCGGGTGCCGACGATGCGGACCAGGTGGCCATCGGCCGAGACGAGCGTGTCGCCGGGCCGGAGCTCCGCCGCCGGGGTCCACGTCCGGGTGGTGTCGTCCCAGAAGGGATGGTTGGCGGTGGTGTGGAGGTCGGTGCCCTGGCCGTCGTCGCCGACGACCGTGACGTCCAGCAGGTCCTCGTCGCCGTGCACCCAGGTCGCGGTCACGGTGCGGGCGCCCTGGTCGACGGCCGTGTCCTGGTCCGCGGACTGGACGCGGTCTCCGACGGTGACGTCACCGATGGCCTTGGTAGCGCCGTCGGCCATCAGCACCCGGGTGTCCGGGGTGAAGCTGCAGTAGGTCCCCGGCGACGAGTCGGAGCCCCCGCCCGGGGAGTCCTCGCCACTCGGTGCGTTGCCGCTGGTCGTCGTGTCGTCACCGGCCTTGCCCGCACCGCCCGGCTCGCTGTTCGGCTCCTTGCTGCTGCCGCTCTTCGGGCTGGACGGCTCGTCACTCTTGGGCGTGGTCGGCGCGGGGTCGGGATCGGAGGGGACCGACTCGTCGTCGCTGAGGAGCTGCTTGAGTGCGCTGGCTCCCTCCTCGATCTCGTCCGCGGCCTTGTACGCCTTGACGCCCTCCTCGACGGCCTTGACCAGTCCGTAGCCGTCGATCGCGATCGAGGCGACCGTGCCGGTCACCTGCCCCGCGATGTAGGCGTCGGAGTCGGTGTCGATGCCGAACAGGTCCGCGACCGGGGTGTCGTCGACGTAGTCCATGTGCCCGGCCTCGGGCATGTACCAGGCGTTTTCCTCGTAGATGTAGTCGTTGTAGAGGTCGGCGCAGCTGTTCCAGACGTCGGCGGTGCCGTCGACGACCCACTCGTAGGGGTCACCGACGATCGAGTCGGCCGCGCCGGCGAGGAAGTCACCGGTGTCGTCCACGGCCTCGTCGAACCAGTCCTCGCCCCACCACAGGCCCTTGGGGTCGCTGCCGGTCGTCGGGTTGTCGGCGGCGTACGCGTAGCCGCCCATCTGGTTGGCATCGCCAGTCTCGAGGACCGGGTCGACGCTGAGGAACCGGCCGGTCACCGGGTCGTAGTGGCGGGCTCCCAGCAGACTCAGGCCGGTTGTGGCGTCGACCGGCTGGCCGAGGAAGCCGTGGTTGTCCGCCCAGTTGGCCGGGTTGGCACCACGGAGGTTGCCGTAGGGGTCGAGCGCCCGCCGGGTGATGCCCAAGCTGGTGCCGTCGACCTGGAGTTGGGCCGTTCCCTGGCGGCCGGCCGGCTGGTAGCAGACGCCTCCCTTGCTGGAGCGCACGATCGTCGTGCCGTCCGGCGCGTTGTAGTAGCGCAGGCCGGTGACCGTCTTGCCCACCGCGTCGAGGCTGAGCTGCTCCACGCCGCCGAAGAGGTAGAGCGTGGTGTTGCCGGGGCCGCGCTGGAGCAGCAGGTTGCCGTCGGCGTCGTAGAGGTAGCCACTCTGCTTCCCGTCCGTGGTGGCGGTCTGCGTGCGGCCTTCGGCGTCGTACGCGAAGCTCTGGTTGCTCGCCTTTGCGCCCGTGGTGACCCGGCCGAGGGTGTTGCCGGCCTTGTCGTACGCGGGCTTCAGCGTGGTGGTGCCGGTGGTCGGGTTGCTGATGGTGACGGTGGCCGCCGCGTTGGGCTGGTAGGCGGTCGCCGTGCCGGCACCCGGGTAGGTGATGGTCTGGGTGGTGTCCTTCGCCGCGTTGCCGGTGACGTCGTGGCTGACCTGCTGGGTGCGGTCGCCGAGTTGGTTGAACTGCCAGTCCTGCCAGTACGGGTTGGGCCCGCCGATCGTGGCCGGGCTCGGCTTGGCGGTGTTGCACCGGGCGAGCTGGCCGGCGGTGGCGCCGGTGATGCCCTTGGTGTCCGTCCAGGCGGTGACCAGCCGGTCCTGTGCGTCGTAGGTGAAGCACTGGGTGTCCGTGGTCCGGTCCGTCCCGCCGCCCGACTGGACGTCGGAGGCGGTGGTCAGGTTGCCGGACTCGTCGTAGCCCAGGGTGAGGTTGCTGATCGGGTTGGCCGTGTTGTTCTGCAGGGTGACCCGGTTGGTGGCCAGTCGGCCGGTCGCCTGGTCGTAGGTCTGTGCGGTGCGCAGCTGTTTGGTGGGCGAGCCAATGGTGGTCTGCCACACCTGGCCGGTCGGGCTGTAGTTGGTGGTGGCGACGTACGGCGTGCTGGGCGAGCCCATGCTGGAGAGCAGGCCCTGGAGGTTGTAGCCGAACCCGACGGTCTCGCTCGGCAGACCGCCCTCGCTGCCGAAGGTGGTGGAGGCGAGCAGGTTGACGTTGGCGGTGTAGGCGGCCCCGATGCTGTAGGTGCCGGCCAGCTTGCCTTCGGCGGCCGGGATGACGAAGGTGGCCCCGGTGGGCTGACCGACCGTGGTGTACCCGTCGATCCGCGAGACGTAGGCGCTGCCGTTCTTCCCGCCGACGTAGCGGGTCGAGGCGGTCGGCGACCCCTTGCTGAGGCTGTCGTAGGTCCAGTCGGCGAGCAGCTTCGCGGGGTCGCTCGTGTCGCTGCCCATGTACTCGCCGGTCTTCCGGCCCAGCGGGTCGTAGGTGTAGGAGAGCGTCTGGCCGCGCGCGTCCGTGGTGGAGGTGACCCGGCCCATCGCGTCGTAGCTCGTGGAGCTGGTTCCGCTGTCCGGGTCGGTCTGCGTGAGCTTCCGGCCCTGGAGGTCGTACGTGTAGGACCAGGTGTTGCCGACGGTGTCCTTGATCGTGGCCGGCTTGCCGGCGGCCGTGTAGGTGTAGTGGGTGGTGATGTCCGCGGTGGCTGCCGAGTTCGCCGTGCCGCTGGACCAGAGCAGGGTGCTGACCGCGTCGTAGACGCCGAGGTTGCCGTCGCCCTGGACCTTCACGACCGCACCGGGGTGGCCGGCCGTGTTGCTGGACCAGAGCTGGACGCCCTTGGGGTCCTTGACCACGAAGTTGCCGTCGGCCTGCACGGTCGCGTAGGCGCCCGGGTGTCCCGAGGTGCCCGCGGACCAGAGCGTCCTGCCGTCGGTCAGTGCCGTGAGGACGAGGTTGCCGTCCGCCTGCGCGGCCAGCCGGACGCTGCCGGAGACCTCGGAACTACCGGACTGGATCGCCGAGTTCGCGGCCAGCGTCTTGTCGCCCGTGGTGTCGCGCGACACCGTCGCGGTGGTGCGGCCCTGGGCGTCGGTGTAGGTCGTGGTGGCCTTGCCGCCGCCCGGCGGGGTGGTGTCGACCCGGTCGACGCCGCGATAGGCGGTGGAGGAGCGCCAGACCGTGGTGGCGAAGGAGTCCAGCTCCGAGCTGACGGCGCGGCCCTGGCCGTCATAGCGGGTACGGGTCACCGACGGGCCGGTGTTGTTCGTCTCCGCCCACATCGCGGTGCCCGGGGCGTTCGCCGGGTCCGAATACGGGGCGATGGCGCCGACGGTCCAGCCGTGCGAGTCGTAGAACGTCGATTTGACCAGCCGGCCCGCCGAGTTGTCGGCCGTGGTCGCCTGTTCCTGGCGGAGTTGCAGCAGGCCGTCGTAGATGCTCGCGCTGAAGCCGTACGACCCGTCCTCGCGCAGCGACTGCGTGGTGACGCTGTTCGGGTCCGGGTTGTCCCCGGCGCCGTGGACGGCGTACGAGTAGATCTTGTCGGGGCTCTGCGTGGCCTTGTTCCGGCCCGGGAACCAGACCCTGGTCCGGCGGCCGAGCGCGTCGAACAGGACGTCGGTGACCCGGCCGTTGGAGTCGACGGCGTGGGTGACCGCCGCGCGGGTGGGCGCGACGGTGCTGCTGGAGGTCCAGCCGAGCGGGTTGGTGGTGGATATGGAGGTGGGCAGGGTGCCGCTGTCCGGGCTGTAGCTGGTCGTGGTGGCGGCGCCCGCGCCGTCCCGGCTCCGGATCACGCGCCCGTACTTGTCGTAGCTCAGCGCGCCGATCGTCTGGAAGACCGGCCTGCCCTGGGCGTCGTAGGAGGTGACCGCCTGGGTGGCGGTGACCAGGCCGAGGGTGGAGCCGTTCTGGCCGAGGGTGCCGAGGGTTCCGGGGTTGGTGACGCTGCCGTCGCCGTCGTAGAACATCCGCTTGTGCGAGAGCGTCGTGGCGGCGCTCTCGGGGGTTCCGCAGGGGCCCGAGACGGTGATGGTCTCGTCCGGGACGGTCAGCAGCAGCGGGCTGGCGGCCGGTGCGTCCGCGTACTTGGTGGTGGTGCAGCTCTCCTGGGAGGGGTCGGCGAGGTCGCCCTTGTCGTCCACCTGGGAGAGGCGTCCGAGCGCGTCGTTGACCTGCTTCGTCTGCGTGGTGCGCCAGGTGCCGTCGGAGAGCAGGCCCATCGACCGGGTGCCGGTGGACTGAACCCGGCGGGCCGTCTGGTCCGGCAGGGTGGAGAGCTTGGCGGGCGCCGGGTCTTCCGAGGTCCAGGCCGTCCGGGCCGCGGTCGCGGTGACGGTGGTGCCGGGGGCGTCGGTGAGCACCTTGCGGTTGATGCTGCCGCCGGCCTGGGTGTAGCTGTCGGTCTCCTGGGCGGTGCCGGCCAGCCAGGGGCTGTCGGTGGTCTGCTCGCCGAGCGAGTTGGCGAGCTTGACGCTGCGCTGGGTGCCGTCGGCCTTGTAGTCGCCGTCCATGCCCTGGAGGTAGGAGACGGTGGTCTGGGTGATCGGGTCGGGCGCGGCGCCGGTGGTCGTGGTGACGGTCCGGTAGCCGCGGAACTCGTTCCAGGTGCGATGCTTGTCGTCGGTCAGTTCGGAGTCGTCCCGGTGCCAGGCCGCGCCGCCGCCATAGGCGTAGTTGGTGACCTTCGCCGGGGAGCCCGCCTTGGTCCGGTCGCTCTCGGCGACCTGCGCGACCATGGTCTTGTTGAACCAGTCGGCGATCGGATCCTTGCCGCCGGGCGTGTTCCAGAACACCGGGTAGCAGCCCATGGTGTTGCTGTCGGCCGAGGACGGCATGTGGTTGTTGTCGCGCGAGCACTCCGGCGCCCGGTAGGAGACGGCGATCGACTCGCCGGTCTCGGTCTGGATGCTGGAGACGCGCGGGTGGTACAGCGGCGGCGCCGCCGGGCTCAGCCCGTCCACCCGGTTGTCCAGTTCGACGCCGACGAAGCTCACCGGGTCGAGGGCGAGGCTGCCGGTGCCGCCCGCCGAGGTGTCCTTGCCGGTGTGGACGATCTGCGAGAGCCACATCACGGACTGGAGGGCGCCGGTGGTCTTCGGGTCCTGGGTCTTGCCGGTGACCGGGTCCATGGTGCCGCCGGCGTCGGAGAACACCTGGTTCAGGTCGTAGGTGTCCACGTCCTGCCAGGCGTTGCCGACCTTCACCTTGGTGTCGATCGACTTGAGCCGGTAGGTGGACCAGAAGCTCGGGCCGCCCATCAGACAGACGCCGTCGGTGTTGTCGCCGTCCGCCTTGGTCTTGTCGTCGGCCTTGCACGTGAGGTCGTACGGGGTGTCGGGCCAGTTGGCGGCGGTGTCCTTGGACAGGTTGGACGCCTGGCAGACGCTGTCCGAAGTGGTGCAGCGCTGCGCCGCGTTGAAGACGACCTTCGCCGAGGGCTCGTGGCCCGCCTGGGCGTCGGCCAGCTGGTAGCCGTAGGAGACCTGGGTCAGGTGGCCGCCGCGGGTGTACTGGGTCATCGTGCCGCCGTCGCCGTTCTTGGCGACCTGGCCGTAGCCCATGTTGTAGTAGTTCGACTCGGTCGCCCAGTCGTAGCGCTGGGTGTTGCCGTGCGCGTCGACCACGAAGTCGAGGTTGAAGCGGTAGCCGACCGGCTTGTCACAGCGCGAGTCGTTGCCCTTGCCGGAGTCGTGGCAGGGATCGTCCGACTTCGGGTGGTAGACCGGCACGCCCCAGGCGCTGTTGGTGGCGGCGTCCGTGGTGGTGCCGGGGGCGTGGTCGAGGCCCAGGTAGTACGAGGTGCCGTCGGTCGTGGTGACCTTGAAGTACTCGCCGTCCCACAGGCCGTTGGAGGCGCCGGTGAGGCGCTCGATCCGCGTGCCGTCGTCGTTCGGCAGGCGGTAGACGCCGTCGGAGTCGCGGATGAGCTTGCCGTTGTGCGAGCCGAGCGAGATGGTCGCGTTCCAGCCGGCCCAGCACTCGTCGCCGGAGTCGTCGATGCCGTCGTTCCTGCAGGGCTTGTAGGAGCGCTCGATGAAGCCCGGGCTGTACGCCCAGCCGTCGCCGATCCACGAGGACTGCGAGTTGCGCGCGGAGGTCTCACCGTCGACCGACTGCGAGTCGTAGGAGAGCGCGACCAGTGGCGAGACCCCGCCGAGCGCGGGCGGGAGGGTGATCGGGTAGCGGTAGGTGAACGCGCCGGAGGACGACGTCGACCAGGCGCCCGAGGCGGACAGCGAGGTCGCGCCGTAGTCGCCCTGCGATCCGCCGCTGCCCGCCACCGCGGCCACCGCCATGCCGGGCGCGGCCTGCGCGGCGAGCGCCGAGCGCGAGGCGAACGGGCTCGCCGACTTCGCGGCCGGGGCCGCCGGGGGCAGCGCCACGGTGGCGGTCAGCTTCTTCGCCGCCGGGTCGTTGACCGACTCGATCGGCTTCTGCACCCGGCACGAGGGCAGTTGGGGGCTGGTCAGCGCGCAGCCGGGCAGGGCTACCAGGTGCAGCCTGGAGGCCCAACCGCCGCCGTACGCCTGCTCGACGGCGCCGTAGTCCAGTGAGACGGAGACCCCGCCGACGCCGGCGCCCTTGTCGGCGCGCTCCAGGCCGACCAGCAGTCCGTCCACGCCGGCGCCCCTGGTCTGCTCGTGGTCGGCCGTACGCACCTGCACCGAGGAGACCGGGGCGAGCGGCGCCAGCGGGCTCACCAGGGCGCGGGCCCGGGTGCCGACCGCGGAGGGCTCTGCGGCGGCCATCGACACCGGGGACGACCCGGCCCCGGCATCGGTCCTGACGTCGGACGCCCGCACCGCAGCGGGTGCGGCGCTCGTCCGCTCGGCTCCCCCGGCCGCCGCCCCGAGGTCGACCGTGACGGTCGAAGCGGTCGGCCACACCGGGGCGACCGGCTTGTGCGCCGTCAGTTCCCGTGCTCCCGCGGTCAGTACCGGGACGGGCTTCGCCCCGGTGCCACCCACCGGGTGGCCCGGGACCTTGGCCGGTTGGGGCAGCGGGTCGGCCGCCCATTCCTTGTCGGTGTAGTGGTAGCCGCCGACGACCGACTCGGCCACCGCCATCGGTGTCAGCAGCGAAAGGGTCACCGCTGTCGCGACGGCGACCGTCCCACGTCGTGCCAGTGCACGCGCGCGGGGACCGTGAATCCGGCGCAGCTTTGATCGCATGCCGAACTATCCCCCTGTCGAACATTTCCTTTCAGATACCCGCCGAGTGCGAACATCTGACGATACGTATGATCGTTCCGCACCGTATTGCCACAGATGTTTCACCAGCAAAGGGCAACCGGGAACCACGCCGTCGAGGGTTCTCCCGGCGGTTCCGGCTGGGCTGCCACAGCTGGATGAACACGATCAAATGCGGTGCGAATCCGACATTCGGCGGACCTGACGGGGCATCCGGCTGTGAAGAACATCACGGCAACCCGCCGCCGTCTCCAGCTGTCCTGAAAGGGCGACCTCATGGGGGAAATCACCCGCGCCCGGAACCATCCGGCACGAACACTGATACGTGCCGTGGTGATTCCGGCCACACTCACCGGCCTGTTCCTGGGCGGCGCCGGCCCGGCCCTGGCGGACGGTCAGCCGTCCCCCGCCGCCCCGATGCCGACGACCGTCGCGACGCCGCTCGCGGCCGCCTCGGCGTCGGCCCGCGAGTCCGGCCGCCCCGTCCCGGTGGACGAACTGACCACCGAGACCGCCGACACGACGGCGAACGCCGACGGCACCTTCACCCTCACCACCCACCTCCAGCCGGTGCGGGTCAAGCGGGACGGCATCTGGAAGCCGCTCGACCCGACCCTGGGCCGCAACGACGACGGCAGCCTCTCCCCGAAGGCCACCCCCGCCGGGCTCTCCCTCTCCGGCGGCGGCACCGGCCCACTGGCCACCCTCACCGACCCGAAGGGCCGCCGCCTCGCCCTGACCTTCCCGACCGCGCTCCCGACCCCCCGGGTCAGCGGCGACAGCGCCCGCTACAACGGCGTCCTGCCCGGCGTGGACCTCGACGTCACCGCCACCGAACAGGGCGGCCTGCGCGAGGTCCTGGTCGTCCACGACGCCGCCGCGGCCGCCAACCCGGCGCTCAAGTCACTCAGGTTGGCCACCCGCACCACCGACGGCCTCTCCCTCTCCGCCGGCCCCGACGGCTCCCTCACGGCCCGCGACGGCGACGGCACCGCCGCATTCACCGCCCCGACCCCGGTGATGTGGGACTCGGCCGGCCGGTCCGCCGGCTCCCCGGCCCAGACGGCCCCCACCCGGACCCCCACCGAGCACCAGCCGGGCGGCGACGCCCAGGTCCGCCCGGTCGAGGCGAAGGCCGCGGCGGACGCGCTGGTGCTCACCCCCGACGCGGCCCTGCTGTCCGGCTCGAACACCGTCTGGCCGCTCTACATCGACCCCGCGGTCAGCCCGGTCACCAGCACCACCAACCACTACACGATCGTCCAGGAGGGCTGCCCGGGTTACACGTACTACGACACCGCCCAGGACAACGGCCAAGGCGTCGGCTACCAGCACTGGAAGGACTGCTACGGCCTCCAGCGCTCGTTCTACGAGGTCGGCCTCGGCAACCTCAGCGGCGACATGGTGATCTCCAAGTCGGTGCTGCACCTCACCGAGACCTACGCCGCGTCCTGGGACTGCACCAAGAAATCCCAGGTGCGCCTCGCCACCGTCGGCCGGATCTCCTCCTCCACCAGCTGGGACAACCAGCCCTCGGTGACCGGCGACGGCTGGCTCGGCACGCAGAACCCGACCAGCGCCAACGGCGGTGGCGGCTGCGGCAACCAGGAGGTCAACTTCGACGTCACCGGCCAGATCAAGAAGCTCGCCGGGCACGCCGACAGCTGGACCTTCGGCCTCTACGGCAACGAGTCCAAGTCCGACGACAACGACGACTACCTGCGGTTCAACCGCAACCCGTACCTGACCACGGTCTTCGACATCGCCCCCAACCAGCCCGACGCGCTCGGCACCACCCCCGCCGCCCACAACCCGGACGGCAACGGCTGCGACAGCCAGCCCGGCTGGATCGGCAACTCCGGCACCGCCGGCAGCGCGTCCGACATCGCACTGAACGCCCACCTCACCACCCGGATGAGCGGCGTCAACCTGCGCGGCCGGTTCAAGGTGTGGGACACCCAGGCGGGCGGGGCGGCCAAGAGCCAGCCGACCAGCGACTGGGTCTCCCCCGGCGGCACCGTCCGCACCAACCTCGGATTCACCGTCAGCGACGGCCACCAGTACGGCTGGTCGGTCCAGGCCGAGGACGGCACCCTCACCGGCCCCGTCTCAACGGCCTGCTCCTTCAAGGTCGACCTCACCCCGCCCACCGTCCCGGCCATCGCCGACTCCCCGGTCTTCCCGCCCCTCGGCAGCTCCGCCACGCCCACCGGGCACGCCGGTGACGGCGGCGTGAGCGTCAAGGTCACCGCCACCGACCCGACCCCGGCCGGCTGCCCCGGCGGTTGCCTGAGCAGCGGCGTCAAGCGCTTCGAGTACGCGCTGGACACCGACATCAACGGCGCGAACTGGGTGCCCGCCGCCGCCTCCGGGGGCGGCACCGCGAGCGCCGACGTGCCCATCACGCTCAGCGCCGCCCAGTGGGGCGCCCACACCCTCTACGTCCGGGCCGTCGACGCGGCCGGCAACACCCAGGCCACTGCCGCCCAGTACAGCTTCTTCGCACCGTGGAACCCGGCCGCCAAGGTCGTCCAGGGCGACCTCGACGGGGACGGCGTCCCGGACCTCGCCGCTCCGACCACCGACGGCGACCTGATGCTCGTCCGCGGCGACAGCAACCCGGCCGCCACCCCGCAGGTGATCTCCACCAGGGACAAGAGCCCGGACGGCACCGGCTGGGACAACTACCTGATCGCCCACCGCGGCACCGCCACCGGCAGCAACACCGACGACCTGTTCGCCTTCAACAAGGCGACCCACCAGCTCTACCTCTACCCGAACGACGCCACCACCGCCGGGGGCACCGCGGGCCGCTTCACGCTGACCCAGAACGTGCTCGCGATCAAGAACTCGGACAGCTGCCCGGCCAAGGGCAGCGACGGCACCTGGAACAACGTCAGCCAGATCCTGGCCCCCGGCAAGCTCGCCCAACTCGCCGACGCCCCCGACCTGATCACCGTCGACAAGGGCGAACTCCGGTACTACCCCGGCAGCTTCCAGGCCGGCTGCAACCTCGCGGCCGGCGTGCGGATCGGCACCGGCGACTGGTCCCACACCACCCTGATCGCCCCGGGCAAGGTCGGTGGCGTGCCCACCCTGTGGGCCCGCGACAACACCACCGGCGCGGTCCTCAGCTATCCGCTGACCTTCACCAACGGCACGCCCACCGCGTCGTTCCCGGCACCGGCCGGAGCCGCGCTCACCTCCGCCGTCCTGAACGACGCGGGCAAGAACCTGTGCCTGGACATCGACTACGCGAAGACCGCCGACGGCACCGCCGCCCAGGTCTGGGGCTGCAACGGCACCAACGCCCAGACCGTCCTGCGGGGCACCGACAACACGCTGCACGTCCTCGGCAAGTGCCTGGACGTCACCGGCGGCCGCACCGCCAACCTCACCCCCGTCCAGCTCTGGACCTGCAACAACACCGACGCACAGCAGTGGGTCCCGGGCCCGAACCCCGGCTCCCTCAAGAACCCGGCCTCCGGCCGCTGCCTCGCCGACCCGTCCGGCAACAGGAACCCGGGCACCCGGCTGGTGATCCAGGACTGCGCCGCCTCCCCCGCCCAGAACTGGGCCGCCACCACCACCGGCAACGCACTGCCCGACGCCCAGCAGGTGCTCCCGCTCGGCGTCGGCGGCGGCGACTACCCGACCGTCGGCTCACCCGGCGACGCCCAGAGCACCGGCAACCCGGCCCTCTACGCGGCCACCACGAGCGGCCGGATCGTCGAGTACCCGGGCGTCGCGCCGGCCGGCGGCACCGCCCGCTTCGACAGCCCGGTGACCATCGGCTACCTGCACCAGCCCGTCGACTGGTGGAAGCTCGCCGGCACCACCGACAGCATCCGCCCGGCGAACGGCCTCACACCGGGCGGCGGCGCGGCCATCACGACCGATCCCGCCCAGGGCAACGCACTCGCCCTCAACGGCTCGTCGGCGTACGCCGCCACGGCCGGCCCGGTGCTCAACACCGGTGGCAGCTACACCGTCTCGGCCTGGGTCAACCTGTCCGACCTGACGAACAACTCCACCTTCGTCTCCCAGTCCGGCACCAACGCCAACGGCCTCCAGCTCTACTACTCCAACTGGGCGCACGGCTTCGCCGTCGGGCGGGCCCACGCGGACGACGCCGCCGGCACCTTCTCCAGCGCCTACGGGCCGGGCGACGGGCCGCTGAGCCCGAAGGTGAACACCTGGTACCACCTGGTCGGGGTCTACGACGCCGACCGGCAGCAACTGCGGCTGTACGTCAACGGCCAGGCCGCCGGCACCGCCGACTACACCGGCACCGTCTGGAACGCCAACGGCCCGTTCCAACTCGGCCGCCGCCTCTACCAGGGCAGCTACGGCGAGTACGCGGCCGGCCGGATCAGCGACGTCCAGGTCTTCGACCAGGCGCTGTCCCCCGCCGGGGTGGCCTCGCTCGGCACGTCCCAGCCGGTGCCGACCCAGCTCAGCTGACCGCTGACGTGGGGCGGGGGGGGGGGGGGGGGGGGGGGGGGGGGGGGGGGGGGGGCGGGGCCGCGGGGGGGGGGGGGGGGGCGGGGGCGGGGGGGGGGGGCGGGGGCGGCCGCGCCGCGCGG